>JBNMJW010000154.1:0-4584 GCA_050874025.1 Candidatus Ornithospirochaeta sp. | reverse complement strand
ACTAATATTTAGTTTGCCTGGTACGTTGAAGAGAATAGCTGTATTATCCTGATCAGAAGATGTTGTAGTAACTTTACTATTATCGATAGTTATATAAACATAATCTGTTCCTTTCGAAGCATTTGTTCCAATGCCATAAACATTATTTGTAAGAGCTGAATTCTTTACTTCTAACCAAGCAGGATTAGATCCCTGATATAGGTAACAAACAGCATTAAAATCTTTAGACACCCAATCAATAGTTATATTGTCCAAAATCAAATGAGAATTTGAATACTGTGTAAAAGCATTATATGCTACACCATTAATTGTTCCGTTCTTAATAGTTACTGTATATTCTTTATCTGATTCAGGAAAAACAATACCTTTGATACTGCAAGATTTATTTCCAAGGTCAAATTCTTTATCTCTTGGTAAGAAAATTACTTCTTCATCAAGTCCTAGTAATCCTTTATGGTATTCACCACTCTTTCCGACTGAAAGATAATCACTTGAAAGAAGAACATAGTACCTACTAAAGTGATTAGTTGAGAAGGACAAAATTCCTTCTGTAGCATCATACTCAAAGATTTCAACTTTCTCTTTAGTTCCATCTTGCTTATCATAGAAGATGGAAATATCGTCTTCCGCTAATCCTTTACCAATAAATGTTTTAACACTAACTGGATTAGTAAAAGTAGAAATTACCTCTCCATTCTGCTTTACTAAAAGCTCAAGACCTCCAATTACGCTATTTTCATTTTCAATAGTAAATTTTGGCTTTGATTCTTCTTTTTGGACCGCAACTGTATCATATGTAATAATTGTTATAGTTGCATTTCCATTTTCAGAGGAAAGAGCATCGGCTGGAAATTTAACTTCAGTATCTCCCTTGCCACTAACAGAAATTGCAGATGTAGCTTTTACAGTAAATCCTTCTCCTTTTTTTACAGTAGTTGTTGATTCTGTTTTGTTAACACCTTCTGCAATGCTAGTTGTAATCTCTACTTCAGTTGTATTTCCATCCAATAAACCACCAATAGTAGTTGTTAAGTTATCGTAGATATCGAAATCAATACCTTCGTTAGAATATACAACCTTGTCATCTGAAGTTTTTACGATGATTGTTCCAGAATGACGACCAGACTTTACATCAAATGATACATCTTTATATTCCCCTTTTGCATTTTTTTCCCAAGGTTTAGAATGTTCGGCATCGTTATCCAAAATTAAAGAAATAGTTAATTTAACATTTGCATCTTTAACGCTGTTCAATACAGCATTGCTTACAACAAGTTTTCCTTTTCCATTTGTTGTCGTTAGTGTCTTAACAGAAATAGCAACTGTAGTCTTATCACCACTAATAGTTGCTTTTGTTTCACCTTCATATGCTAGTTTAGTGTGCCCTGCATCTTTATACCCATAGAGCTTAAACTCCCATGTACCAGCAGAGAGAGTTAGCTTAGCTGAAGTTCCTTCTCCAAGAACAGTCTTTCCTTCTGTCTGTCCTAAAGTATAAGATGTTCCATCAACCTTTTTTGCTTCATACATCCAATAAAGCTCACTAGACTTAAAGGCTTCAACTGACTGATTTAAAGTTCTAGTTTCAAGTTTAGAAACATCGAATTTCATATCGACTACTTCGTCGATTTCATTCTCTGGAGCACATGATGTAATTAAGCTTACACATAGTGCTACTGCAATTAGAATTAATCCTAATTTTTTCATCATTCTTCCCCTTAATTTATTTATTCTTTGGAGTCTTAATTAGACCCACCGAAAATACTTAATGATTTAGAATTTCCTCTTCCAAACTTATTCGTAAAAGAACACCTAACACTGTAATAACGTTGATAAGGAGCGGAGAATGTATATACTTCTCCATTCTCTTCTTGTAAGACGTTATCCAAATACCAGCTAATTTCAGTTGCTTTGTATTCTTCTTTCACTGATTCATCTCTAAAGGTTACTGTTACGCTTTCGCCATCTTTACTGTAAGAAATAGAGCCATCTGGTGTTTGATAATCAACACCGACATCAAAGCCACTATCACTCTTGTCATCATCTTTTGCTTTATATCCACACTCTGAGCACTTAGTGTCCTTGCCTACAAGAATAAAAGTATGTTTATGTTTTTCGTTTTGGTTTTTACAAACTGTACAATAAGTCCAGTGATAATCCTTATCGGAAGCTTTTCCATCACTGTTGTGTTTTTCGCCACTTAATCTTCCGTGTAATTTACATACTGGATAGTGATATTCACCTTCTAAGTCGTAACGAATTATTTCATGATCAGCTAAAGGCAGAAGAAGTGTCGATTCATTTATCCTATTTCCTTTCTCGTCATAAAAGTTGTTTTCTTGACAACAAGAACGCTTACACTTCCAATAGGCCTTATGACCTTGAGCCATACATGTTGATTTTACTTCATCAACTTTTTCTAAGTCGTGTCCAAGTGGAGAACCTGAAATAAAAGTCTCTGTTTCTGGATTATAACCACATTTACAACTCTTAAAGTAAATAGTTGCTTCTGTGCAAGTTGCATCTGCTTTGATGAATTTACTATCAGAATAGTTACTTAGTTTGTGACTCTCTTTATCTTTCTTTGCATCACAACGGATACATTTATGGAAGTGTTCATTTCCATCATAGTCCCAATCTAAACTAAATTGATGCCCTAGCTTAGGAAGAATTGTTTTCTCTTTCTCTATTGGTGTTGTTTTATCTCCCGAAAGGAAATACTTTTTACAATCAGGACAATACCAATACTCATAGTTTCCTTCCTCTGTACATGTAGCAGGTTTTTCAGAGTGATGCTTTGCATCCTTATGGTTTAATGCTTCAACAAAGTTGTCATCCTTGTAGTAATCACAGTCCTTGTAAGAACAGTACTTACGAGTAAAGCCTCTTTCTGTACATGTTGGAGTATGAATCTCAACTTTGCTGTTTTCATCATAGAGGTGACCATTTGGATGAATTGGTACAACATAAAAATAAGAACAAGTAGAACAGGTATAGACGGTCTTTCCAGATTCTGTTTCTGTTGGAGGGAATGTTTTTTTTGTATAGATATGTTTCTCTACACTACTATCAATCTTTGATCCACAAACTGAACATATATGGTAGTGATTGTTTGTATCATGACTCCATTCTGTAGAGTAAGTATGGTCATTTTTTGGTAGAACTATATCATTTTTCCAATCGATAGGTTTAGAATTTGGGTCATCAGAAAGGAAGTATTCTTTACATCTTTCACATTGCCAGTATTCTCTATGTCCTTCTTTTATGCAGTTAGCTTCTTCTTTTTCTTCATGAATAGAAAGGCTATGACCAAGAGATGGAATAGTTATTTCTATTATTATGTTCTCACCTTTCTCGTCAGAGAAAAGGAGATGACAGTTAGTACACTCATAGTGCTTTCTTGTTCCCTTTTCAGTACAAGTTGGAGCTACTTCTTCTCTTAAAACAATATTGTGACCTAGAGCTGGAATTACTTTCTTTGTATTATAAGAACATGTAGAGCAAACATCATAGCTAGACCAACCATCTTCTAGACATGTTGGTGCCTTTCCTTCAACATGAGTTAGAGTATGTTCGCCCCAAGCTGGCGTAATCTTTGGGTTTCGTCTGTTTACTATTTCTCCACTCTTAATCTCAGTTTCGGTTCCATCTATATACCAACCCTTAAACTCTTTTTCACTTGTATTGTCTAAAATAGGAAGATTAGGCCAACGTGTATTAGTCTTACCTACATTCATCTCTATTCTAACTAGTGAAAGAGAATTACTTATTGCATCTGACACTATATTGGTTTCGCCTGAGTTAAGAATTACGACTTTTAAATTCTTTCCATCTTCTTTGTTCTTAAAACCTTTGAACCATCTAACAGGAATAGATAGACCAAGGTTATCAACTGCAGCAGGAATTTCTACTCTCTCGAGTCTCACATTCTCTATAACTTCTGCTGTGTAATAACTTCCATCTTCTGAAAGCGTAAACTCTAAGTATGGATAGAGTAAACTATTTATATTCTCTCCATCTTTTAACACTTCAGCTTTACACGATAGAACTAAACACACTACTAATAGTGCTAAAAAAAGAGAAATAACTTTTCGTCTCATCTCTCTTCTCCTAGAAGCGGTAGCTAAGAGTTGCACTTATTGGCTCAAAGAGTAGTGTTAAGCTATTGTTTCTCTTATCTTCATTTTCAAAGTGACTTACACTTACTGAACTAACAACTCC
Organism: Candidatus Ornithospirochaeta sp.; assembly: GCA_050874025.1. Classification (GTDB taxonomy): domain Bacteria; phylum Spirochaetota; class Spirochaetia; order Sphaerochaetales; family Sphaerochaetaceae; genus Ornithospirochaeta. The sequence continues at coordinate 363 of JBNMJW010000154.1, read as the reverse complement.
AGCTCTTACTCTTTCGTTTATATCCCATTCAAAGCCAAGGCGTGTCTCTCCATATGGAGTTATGTTCATCTTCTTCTCATTTATGTGGAGCATTACTCCTCCACCTAGTCCAAAGAAGAATGATGTTTCTCTATATAGCTTATTGTATAAGTCGACTCCGACTCCTCCCTTTATATACTCCACTACTCTACTACGTGCACTTACTGGTGTATTTAGTACTACATAGCTTCCGCCGAGCTTACTGTAGAGTCTAAGGGATGAGTTGTTGTCCCAACATAAATCGAGAGATAAGCTATTACCATATACTGTTCCTGTTAAGTCTCTTGCTTTCTCTATTGAGACTTAACAGGAACAGTATATGGT
>JBNMJW010000153.1:0-4595 GCA_050874025.1 Candidatus Ornithospirochaeta sp. | reverse complement strand
TTAATTAAAATATATATTTTTTGCTATTTACATAATTTTTAAATGTTTAAATTACTGTATAACTAAACAAAATGATTAGTTTACCGATTTACGAATTTTAAACAAAAAAAATATTGCAAACTTACTAAACCGGTGTAATATAGAAGAAGTAAAAGAATACAATTCCCATTTTTGGGGGAATTTTGGAGGTAATTCTATATGAAGAAATTTACAGCTATCCTCCTCGTTCTTGCACTTTGTTTAACAAGTGTTTTCGCACAGGGTGCAGCAGAACAGGGACAGGCAACAAAAAAGACAGGTAGTGTCTATTGGCTTAACTTCAAACCAGAGTCAGATGCAGCTCTTCAGGATCTTGCAAAGGCTTACACAGCTGAAACAGGTGTTCCAGTAAAGGTTGTTACAGCAGCTAGTGGAACATATAATGAAACTCTTACAGCTGAAATGGATAAGTCTGAACCACCTACACTCTTTGTTGTTGGTAATCAGGGCGCTGTTTCATCTTGGGGTGACTACTGCTTAGATTTAACAGGCACAGCTATTGCAAACGAACTCAATACAAATGCTTACAACCTTTATGATGCAAACGGAAAGCTTTGCTCTATCGGTTATTGCTATGAAGCATTTGGTATCATCGTAAACAAGGAACTCCTTGCTAAGGCTGGTTATTCTCTCAGCGATATCACAAACTTCGCTTCTTTAAAGAAGGTTGTTGAAGACATTCACGCTAGAAGCAAGGAACTTGGTTTTGATGCTTTCACATCTAGTGGTATGGACGGTTCATCAAGCTGGAGATTCACAGGACACCTTGCTAACGCAGCTCTTTACTATGAAGCAAGAGACAATGGTTGGACAGCTGGTCCTCAGCCTGCAACAATCACAGGCAAGTATCTTGATAACTTCAAGAACCTTTGGGATCTCTACATCAACAACAGCGCATATTCTCCAGCATCTCTTGCAACAGGCGGATACGATGCAGAAGCTGAATTTGGGAAGAAGCAGGCTGTCTTCTATCAGAACGGTAACTGGGAATTTGATGCTCTTACAAAGACATATGGCTTAGATCCAGCTAACCTCGCTATGATTCCATTCTATTGTGGAGTTAAAGGCGAAGAGAAAGCAGGCCTCAACTGTGGTACAGAAAACTGCTGGGCTATCAACAAGAACGCTAAGGCAGAAGATATCCAGGCAACTATGGACTTCATGGTTTGGATGGTAACAAGCGAAACAGGAACAAAGGCTCTTGCTGCTACATTTGGTGCTATTCCTTATAAGAAAGCAGTTACAAGTGGTAATGTATTCCTTGATCAGGCTGAAGAATTAAGAGCAAGTGGTCACTATACAATGACATGGGCATTCAACTTCACACCAGCTGTTGATGATTGGAGAGCAGGTCTTGTATCAGCTATGAACCAGTACGACAACGCTCCAAGTGCAGAAACTTGGGAACTTGTTAAGACAGCATTTGTTCAGGGCTGGGCTACACAGTACGCTAAGGAGCATTAAGCTTCAATTGGGGGCGGGCATCTACCCGCCCTTATTTTTCCTTTTTTTATTTATTCATTCAGGTGTCTTAATGAAAAAAACATTTAAATCTCATCGAAAAGCAGAAGGCGGATTAAGTTCTTCTCTTATAAAAAAACCTATAAAGAAATGGTTCCCTCTATTTATGGGACCAACGATCATCTGTTTCTTTATTGGCTTTGTATGGCCCTTCTTACAGGGTATTTATCTTTCATTCTGTAAATTCAGAATTACAAGTGATGCAACATTCATTGGTTTTTCTAACTATATAAAAGCTTTCCAAGATGCTTCTTTTGTCCATGCATTTTGGTATACAGCTCTATACACAGTAGTATCTGTTGTTTTAATTAACGTATTAGCATTTGCTATTGCACTTGCTCTTACCCAAGGCATGAAAGGAAGTAATCTCTTCAGAACTGTTTTCTTTATGCCAAACCTTATCGGAGGAATCGTCCTTGGCTACATTTGGTCAATGATTTTTGATGGAATTCTTTCTCATTTCAATACTTCAATCCTTATGGAAACAAAATATGGCTTTTGGGGTTTGATTATTCTTATGTGTTGGCAGCAAATTGGATATATGATGATCATCTATATTGCAGGCCTACAATCAATTCCTGAAGATATGATGGAAGCTGCTGAAATTGATGGTGCTAATAAATGGCAGACACTTATTAAGATTACAATACCAAATGTCATGTCATCTATTACAATTTGTACATTCTTATCACTATCAAATGGCTTCAAGCTTTTCGATCAGAACCTTGCTCTAACAGGTGGTCAGCCATTTAGATTTAATGCAGATGGTTCTGTTGTCAAGACAACCGAAATGCTTGCTCTTAACATCTATTCAACATTCTATGGTTCAAATGTTAACGCTAGAGGAACAGCACAGGCTAAAGCTGTAATATTCTTTATTCTTGTTGCAGCTCTTGGCTTATTACAACTCAAATTCACAAGGGAGAAGGAGGTTCAGCAATAATGGGTGCTTTAAAAGCTGAAAAAAGAAAGCTGAATATTCTTTCAGTTATATTTTCATTAATTGCTCTTGTATGGGTCTTCCCTGTTTTGCTTGTATTAATCAACTCATTTAAGCTTAATACATTTGTAAAAACAAATACCTTTGGTCTTCCACTCGGAGAACAGTGGGCAGGAATGAGCAACTTTGTTAAGGGTATGACATTTGGTAACTATCCTTTCTTTAAGAGTGTTTTCTATTCCTTCTACATCACAATATTCTCTACTGCATTGATTTTAATTTGCACATCAATGAGTGCTTGGTATATTTCAAGAGTTGATTCTACTATCTCTAGAATTGTTTACTACCTTTGTGTCTTCTCAATGGTAGTTCCATTCCAGATGGTTATGTTCACACTATCAAAGACTGCAGACACATTGAAGTTAAATACTCCTTATACAATTCCTGTTGTATATCTAGGTTTTGGTGCGGGACTTGCAATCTTTATGTTCTCAGGTTTTGTTAAGAGCGTTCCATTAGAGATGGAAGAAGCAGCAACAATTGACGGATGTGGACCAGTTAAAACATTCTTCTCAATTGTTCTTCCTGTTTTAAAGCCAACTCTCATTTCTGTTGCTATTCTTGAAATAATGTGGGTTTGGAATGACTATTTGCTACCATATCTTGTTCTAAACAGAAACCTTTATATGACAATACCAATCCATATTCAGTATCTAAAGGGAAGTTATGGTACTGTTGATTTGGGAGCAACAATGGCTATGATTCTTATGGGTATTATTCCTGTAATTATTTTCTACCTATGTTGCCAGAAATACATCATTAAGGGTGTAGCGGCAGGTGCAGTAAAAGGTTAATCCACTCCTTTATCACTATTATATTAATCTACCGCCTTATTTTAGGGCGGTATTTAAAGAGACTAAAAGATGAAAAAAAGAGCTTCAGGCATACTTATGCCATTAACAAGTTTACCCTCTCCTTATGGAATCGGGACGCTCGGAAAAAGTGCCTATGACTTTATTGATTTTCTTGCCTCATCTGGTCAAAAGTGGTGGCAAATACTACCACTAGGACCAACAAGCTATGGCGACTCTCCTTACCAAGCTCTATCTTCATTTGCAGGAAATCCATATTTAATCGATTTGGATCTATTAATTGAAGATGGTTTATTAACAAAGGAAGAAGTTGAGGATCACTATTGGGGAAATGACAAGAATAAAGTTGATTACGGTGCAATTTATTCAAGTAGATACATTGTTCTTTATTCTGCATATATAAAAGGAAGAGAAAAATATAAAAAAGAGATAGAAGAGTTTAAGGAAGAAAACTCTTCTTGGCTTGAGGACTATACTCTATTTATGGCTCTTAAGCGTCACTATGGCATGAAGAGCGTAATAGAGTGGCCAGAAAAAGCAAGAAAGAGAGACAAAGCAACACTTGAACAATACAAAATAGAATTAGCTGATGATATCTCATTCTTTACTTTCTTACAGTTTGTTTTCTTCAAAGAATGGAATGCTCTTCGCTCTTATGCAAAAGAAAAATCTATCGGCATTATTGGCGATATTCCAATCTATGTTGCTTTAGATAGCGCAGAAGTATGGGCTAATCCTGAAGAATTTCAACTTGATGACAACTTCATTCCAACTGAGGTTAGTGGAGTTCCACCTGATTACTTTAATAAAGATGGTCAGCTTTGGGGAAACCCTCTCTACAATTGGGAGAAGATGAAAGAAGATGGATTTCTTTGGTGGAAAAAAAGAATTGAAGGCGCAAGTAAACTCTACGATATCATTCGATTTGACCATTTTAGAGGATTAGAGAGCTACTATTGCGTAAAGTATGGCGAAAAAACAGCCCGTAATGGCAGATGGGTAAAGGGCCCAGGAAGAGCCTTTACAGATACCTTAAATAGCTCTTTCCCTACTCTAAGTTTTACTGCTGAAGATTTAGGCTATCTTACACCAGAGGTTATTGCTCTATTAAAAGCATCGGCATGGCCAGGAATGAAAATTTTGCAATTTGCTTTTGATACAAGAGAAAAAGGAACATACGACCCAAAGGATTATAGTGAAAATAGCGTTTGCTATACAGGCAC
>JBNMJW010000152.1:0-4620 GCA_050874025.1 Candidatus Ornithospirochaeta sp. | reverse complement strand
CATTAAGAGAAGGCGTGAAGAAAGTTGGATGCAAATTCCATACAGGAATTGTACAGTGTAAAGATAGTTTCTACGGTCAACATGATCCATCTATTATGCCAGTTAGTTATATGCTTGAAGAGAAATGGGAAGCTTGGAAGAGGCTAGGGGTTCTTGCTAGCGAAATGGAGAGTGCTGCACTCTTTACTGTTGCTTCTTTCTTAGGTGCTAGATGTGGAAGCGAATTCTTTGTTGTAGGAAACCAAGAGAGAGAAAAACTTGGAATGGATAACCCTAAACTACATGATGTAGATACTGCAATTAGAGTTGCCATCGAAGGTTTAAGATACCTAATCGAGCAAGACAAAAAAGAAGGAAAATAATAGTCTTTAATTGTTTCTAAAAACTCAAGAGAAACCTAGCTTAGGTCACCTTGAGTTTTTTTATCCATTTAGTTGTAAAGGGAATACCCATTATCTGAGTAGTATTTTTTTCTTTCTTCAAGAAGAGAAGCCAGATCTTCATTTTCATTTGCTTCTCTTTCTATCTCTATAGTGAAAAGCTCAAGACCGAGAGCTGTATATGCTTCCTGTAGCTTTTTTGATGGATGCATGCCTAAGTCTAGCTTAAAGCGTTCATCTTTATAGCTTTTCACTGCATCTTCGGTTTTATATAAATAAATCTCATCTGTCTTTAAGTTTTTAATGATACATATAGCTCTAATTTTATCTAATCTAAGGAATTCTTTTGGAATAGGCATTATAGGCTTCCTCTCTTATTTTCATATCTTTAAAAAAAGTTAAATTTTAATCAAAAGATAGTAAAAATGTTCAAAATAAGTTTCAATTTTTATTTAGGTATACTTTCTTTTTGCTTTTAGAACAAGTAAACTTTTACAGTGAGGTTTTTCTATAATGGAACAGCAGATTCAAGATTTAATAAACTCTATCAAGAAAGATGGTATTGATAGCGCAACAAGTGAAGGAAAGAAAATAATTGAAGAAGCTCAGAGCAAAGCTCAAGCAATTATCTCTGATGCTATGAAAGAAAGAGACAAAATGATTGCTGATGCAGAGAAAAAGCTTGAGGTTGAAAAAGAGAGCAGTATTGCTGCTGTAAAGATGGCTTCTCGCGATCTCTGTCTTTCTTTTAAGAGAGATGTAGAAAAGATTTTCCAGTCTATTCTTGATAAGAAAGTTAAAGAAGCTATGGATGCTTCATTATTAAGAGAGGTCTTAGCTACTGTTATTAAGGCTGAATTCTCATCAGATGTTGTTGTAACTCTTCCTCAGGAAAAACAGAATGAGATTACTTCATCTCTTGCTCAGGAACTTGCTAGTGAATTAGAGCACGGTGTTTCTTTTGCATTCTCATCTTCTCTTTCTGGTGGTTTTAGAGTTGAAGATAAGGATGGAAAGGCATATATAGACCTTTCTGATGATGAATGCACTAAGCTTTTATATCCATACATTTCATCTTCAATTAAAGATCTTATTTAAGGAGAAGTGTGGTGGCTGAGTACATCTATTTTGTTGCTTCTCTTCCTTCTTTATATGTTGATCGTGATAGTACGATTACATACAAAGCATTCATGGAAAGTGCAAAAGAGCAACTAAGTAAATCAGACTATTCCCTCTTATGTAAAGCAACCTTCGACCATGAAAAGGAGAAGGTTCAAAATCATATTATTAAAGATTGGGATAGTTTTAATTACACGCTAAATGAATACTTAACCGAAGAAAGAGCAATTAAACTTGGTTTAAATGATCCAAAATATAAGGCTAAGTGTTCCACAAATGAAAATATTAAGAAGATTGCTCATAGAATTGTAAACCTTTCAAATCCACTAGAAGCAGAAAAAGAAATACTTAATGAGTATTTTGCTTTTCTCCTATCTCATCCTGTACAGTCACAGTTTTCATTAGACGCCCTTATTGTTTATGGGCTTCTTTTACAGATTAAAGAGAGAGTAAATGCATTTAGTAAAGAAAAAGGAAAGGCTGAGTTTGATCGTCTTTACAATGATATTAGAAAAGATATTTCTCTAAGGAGTAGCTATGAACTATAAATCTGGCCATGTTGTTGGCGTCAACGGCAACTTGGTTAAAGTCGCTTTTGACGATACTGTCATTAAAAACGAAGTAGGCTTTATTCTTGTTGGTGAAGAAAGTTTGAAGGGTGAAGTTATTCGAATTGTTGACGGAGTTGCAGACCTACAGGTATATGAAGATACTACAGGTCTCTCTTGTGGAGATAAGGTTGAATTTACAGGCAAACTTCTCTCTGTTGAATTAGGTCCTGGCCTATTAACTCAGGTTTATGATGGTCTACAAAACCCACTTCCTCTTCTTGCAGAAAAGTGTGGCTTCTTCTTACAGCGTGGTGTTTATCTTGACCCAATCCCAAATAAAGAGTGGGATTTTACTGTTACAAGAAAAGTTGGTGATGTTGTCTCTGCTGGCGATAGCTTTGGTACAGTTCAGGAATTAATGTTTACTCACAAGATTATGGTTCCTTTCACTCTTAATGGAGAGTGGAAAATAACAAGTATTGTGCCATCTGGTAAATATAAAGCTAAAGATACTCTTTGTGTTATTGAAAATAATAAGGGACAGAAGAAAGAGCTCTGCATGATTATTACTCAGCCAGTTAAGGCTCCTATCAAGGCATATAGCGAAAGAGTAAGACCTGATGAGCCAATGGTCACAAAAATCAGATTGATTGATACATTCCTTCCTGTAGCTAAGGGTGGTACATATTGTATTCCTGGACCATTTGGTGCAGGTAAGACTGTATTACAGCACTTAACAAGTAAGAATGCCGATGTTGATATTGTAATTATTGCAGCATGTGGAGAAAGAGCTGGAGAAGTTGTTGAAACGCTAAAGGAATTCCCTGAGTTAATTGACCCAAAGACAGGTCGTTCTCTTATGGAAAGAACAATTATCGTATGTAATACATCTTCAATGCCTGTTGCAGCCAGAGAAGCCAGCGTTTATACAGCTGTTACAATGGCTGAGTATTATAGAAACATGGGCTTAGATGTTCTTCTTCTTGCTGATAGTACTTCTCGTTGGGCTCAGGCTATGAGAGAGATGAGTGGAAGACTTGAAGAAATTCCTGGAGATGAAGCTTTCCCTGCATACTTAGAAAGTAGAATTGCTGAATTCTATGAAAGAGCTGGAAAGGTTAGACTTAAGGATGGCTCATTTGGTTCTGTTACAATTGGTGGAACAGTTAGCCCTGCCGGTGGTAACTTTGAAGAACCTGTTACACAGGCAACTCTTAAGGTTGTTGGTGCTTTCCATGGACTATCTAGAGAGCGTAGTGATGCTCGTAAATACCCCGCAATTGACCCATTAGATTCTTGGTCAAAGTACGAAGGAATCATCCCAAAGAAGGATGTTCAGTATGCTTATTCCTTTGTTAAGAGAGGTAGTGAAGTTAATCAGATGATGAAGGTTGTTGGTGAAGAAGGAACAACTCTTGATGATTACATTGTTTATCTAAAGGGTGATTTCGTTGATTCTTGTTACTATCAGCAGAACTCATTTGACCCAGTTGATGCAACTGTTTCAGTTGAAAGACAGAAGCATGTCTTTGCTCTTCTTCTTGAAATCTTGCGTGCAGACTTTGCTCTCTCTGATAAGAAAGAGGCAAGAAGCTTCTTTAACGCTCTTAGACAGCGTTTCTTGGACTGGAATGGTACAAGTGAAAACAAAGAAGAATATCAGACAATAGAAAAAGACATTAGGTCTTTCTTCTCAGCTAAGGTGAGGTAAGTGATGCAGAAGGTATATAAGAAAATAGAGTCAATTATCGGTAACGTCATCACAGTCAAAGCCGATGGTGTAAAGAGTGGTGACCTTGCTGAAGTTGTTAGCGAAAGAGGTACTAGCTACGCAAACGTCATTAAGCTTGATGGAGATTTAGTATCACTTCAGGTATTTAGTGGTTCAAGTGGTATTTCAACAGATGATTCTGTAAGATTCTTAGGTGTTCCGATGAGAGTAAGCTTCTCAGATAACCTACTTGGCCGTGTATTTGATGGAGCAGGAAAACCTCGTGATAACGGTCCTGAACTTGATGAGAATATGGTTAAGATTGGTGGACCATCTGTTAACCCTGCTAAGCGTATTATTCCTAGAAATATGATTAGAACAGGTATTCCTATGATTGATGTATTCAATACTCTTGTTGAATCTCAGAAATTACCTATCTTCTCAATTTCAGGAGAACCATATAATGCATTGCTTGCTCGTATAGCTATGCAGGCTGAAGTTGATATAATCGTTCTTGGTGGTATGGGCTTAAAGTATGATGACTATCTATTCTTTAAGGATACACTTGAAAAATCTGGTGCTTTAAGCAGAACAGTTATGTTCATTCATACTGCTTCTGACCCAACAGTTGAGTGTACTCTTGTTCCAGATTTATCTCTTGCAGTTGCAGAGCAATTTGCTCTTCAAGGTAAGAAGGTTCTTGTACTTTTAACAGATATGACCAACTTCGCCGATTCTTTAAAAGAAATGGCAATTACAATGGATCAGGTTCCATCTAATCGTGGTTATCCTGGTGACCTATATTCTCAGCTTGCTTCTAGATATGAAAAGGCTGTCGATTTTGAAGGTGCAGGAAGTG
>JBNMJW010000151.1:0-4648 GCA_050874025.1 Candidatus Ornithospirochaeta sp. | reverse complement strand
GATTGCTCTTATCATTTGATTGTTGTTGAACATTGAAGTGATCTCCTTTTGTATGAGGTAATGCATATCTTTTGTATTATATACCTTGGATATGCTAAATCCACGATTCTACAAATCCGAGGTCACTTCATATTGTTTAAGAGAATAAATATGCTTGAAAGCTAGTGTACGAAAGTATTCATTTGATTTTGTACGGCTGTAATTTGTAATATTTATTGGATGCGTAGTACAAAATGCAGAAATCAATTATGTCAAAGGAAAACTCTATTATAATAGAAGACATTCATGAGAAGTTTTTATTTTCCATTATTTGACATCCTTTCGAGATAGTATGTAAATTCTGTAGGTGTTTTATAACTTGCGCTGTGATACATCCAAAGTTTTATTTTGTCTTTCGTGGAATCATAGAAGAGCATAAGAATATAGGTGCTAGACCTATCATCTTTATAGGTGTAATTGAAATATCTCTGCTTATATCCTATATTCCCAAATGGTGGATTATATGCAGAAGAGTTAAAAGAGCCTTCTGTTACATCTTCAGAATTAAATCCTGTGTTTGTTATATCATTTTGTTTATCATCTTCAAAATTTTCAACCCACTGCCAAATATGTTCTTTCTCAATATCAAAGTGCATCGTATTTATGAATTCTTTATTGTCGACAATCCAGTTACCCCAAAATACTTCGGGAATATTGGAAACAAATTTTTGGGGTTCGGTGTAGCTTGACTCATATGGAACGCAAGAGATCAAAAGAATAAGAACAAGAAATGCAAATATGATTTTTTTCATATCCAAATGGTAACACAAAAAAAATTCTTACTCATCAAATTGAAATATAGATTATTGCTTCTTTTAAGGGTACTCTTTTTCTATGACAAAAAAGCTAAATGGTAGTCAATTGAAATTAATTGCTATTATAGCCATGACCATAGATCATTTTACATGGTTATGTTGGCCTGGCTATAATTCATCATGGTATGTCTATTGCCTTCACATAATAGGAAGACTTACAGCCCCAATAATGTGGTTCTTTATTGCAGAAGGCGCACACTACACTCATGACAGAAAGAAATATGCATTGCGTATTTTAGCTTTTGCGCTTATTTCACACTTTGCTTATTGTTTTGCCTTTGGTATTCCATTCTTTTCTTTATCTTCAGGAGTATTAAATAGAACAAGTGTTCTTTGGTCGCTTTTCTTGGCAGTATGTGTAATAACAGTTGCCGAAAGTGAAAAGATTAATAAAAAGGTTGCAACCCTATTAGTTTTTCTTTTAATAGCTCTAGGACTTCCTTCTGATTGGTCATGTATCGCCGTTGTTGCACCATTCTATTTGTATGTGCATAGAGGAAATATAAAGAAACAAGCTATAGATATTCTTCTATGGTCAAGCGTCTATGGCCTTGTTTATTTCTTAGCTATGGATAAACTCTATGGAGTTCTGCAACTCTTTACCATCCTTTCTGTTCCTCTTTTAGCTTTATATAATGGCGAGAAGGGAAGAATGGTTGGTGGAAAATGGCTATTCTACATCTATTATCCACTACATTTATTTGTAGTAGGCATATTGAGAATAGCCATCTATGGAAATATACAATTACTTAGTTAATTGTTTCGAGTTTGATTGTATTAATTGTTCCCTTCTTGCCATCTGCAGGGCCACCACAAAGAACAACGCTATCTCCCTTTTCTAAGTTAAAGAGTTCTTTGGCTCTCATAATGCCATAGTGGAACATAACATCACTCGAGTTGTATTTTTCACTCAATACAGGAGTGACACCCCAACTAAGGGCTATTTTGCGCCAACTACGCTCATTGGTTGTCATTCCAATAATTGGAACAGGAGCTCTAAAGCGGCTGACAAGTCTAACTGAGTGGCCAGATTTAGAACAAACAACGATAGCTTTTGCTTGTGTATCTATAGCTAAATCACATGTTGCATGGCTTACTGCATCTGTTAAGCTATGTATTTGATACTCTGTTGTTCTAAATCTCTTTTCATAGTTAATATCATTTTCTGTTGTTTCACAGATGCTAGCCATGGCCTTCACTGCTTCAACAGGGTGTTTGCCTGCAGCAGTCTCTCCAGATAGCATTACTGCAGAAGTACCATCGTAAACTGCGTTGGCAACGTCAGATATTTCGGCTCTTGTTGGACGAGGATTATTAATCATTGACTCAAGCATCTCTGTTGCAGTTATTACTCTTTTTCCGAGAACACGACATTTACTTATAAGATACTTTTGGATAGATAGAATGTTAACAAATGGGACTTCAACGCCAAGGTCTCCTCTTGCAACCATAATACCATCAACATATTTAGAAATACTCTCAATGTTATCAATTCCAGATTGGTTCTCTATTTTAGCGATAATCTCAACATCTTCACCTCCATTTTTATCAATAAAGGTTCTAACGCTTTTAACATCATTTTGGTTAGAAACAAAAGAAAGGGCTATGAAGTCTATACCATTTTTGAGACCAAAAAGAATATCGCTCTTATCTTCTTCTGAAAGATAGATAGCTCGCGATACATGGCCTGGAAAGTTCATACTTTTCTTGTCGGAAATTATTCCTCCCTCAATAACCTTACATAGTACGCTTCTTTCTTTTTTCTCAACTACTTCAAAAGACAATAATCCATTATTAACAAGAATAGTTTGACCAACAGATAGTTCATTAACAAGGTTCTTGTAGCTTACGCTTACGATTGTGTTGTCGCCAACAATATCATCAATGGTGAATGTAAAGAAATCTCCACTTTTAACTTCAGCCTTGTGGTCTTTAAAGACTCCTATTCTGTACTCAGGGCCTTTTGTATCTAGCATAATAGCTATTGGTAAGTTTAGTTTTTCTCTTACTTTTTTTATTAGGTCGATTTTTTTCTGATGTTCTTCATGACTACCATGAGAGAAGTTTAAGCGAGCAACATTCATTCCGGCTTTTGCCATTTTGGTTAAGGTCTCTTCATTTTCAGATGATGGACCAATTGTGCAAATTATCTTTGTTTTCCTCATATGCTAAGGATATTATTTTTTTGACTATATTACTATTTGGGCACTAGTTAAAATTGTTAATCTTTTGTTAACCATTTTTCCTTTTATTGTTATATTTCTTTCTATAGTGGAGATTTTCTATGACTAAAAAAGCTAAAACACCTATTACTCTTCTATGTGGGTATTTAGGAGCTGGTAAAACAACCCTCATGAATAATGTTTTAAGAAATCAGGAGGGATATAAGGTTGCTGTTATCGTTAATGATATCGGAGAAATAAATGTAGATGCTTCTTTAATTGCTAAGGGTGCTAACATCACCGATACTCAAGATATTGTACCTCTAACTAATGGTTGTATTTGTTGTACTCTAAAGGGTCAGATGGCAAAGAATATTGAGAGATTAATTGCTTCTGGAAAGTATGATTATATCCTTATTGAAGCATCTGGCGTATGTGAGCCTCTACCTATTGCTCAGCAACTTGAATCCATTAAAAACGGAGTTCTCGACAATGTTGTTGGCGTCGTAGATGCTAATCGTCTTGTTGATGAATTTGCATCTGGAGAAAAGCTTCTTGAGAAAGATAAGATAGGCGAAGAAGATATTGAAAGTCTTCTTGTTCAGCAAATTGAATTCTGTTCAACACTTATTATTAACAAAATAGATCTTGTTTCTGAAGAAGAAAAGAAGAAGGTTAGGGAAGTTGTTGAAGCTTTACATCCTGGCGTAAAGGTAATTGAGACAAGCATGGGCAATGTTCCTGTAAAGGATATTCTCTCTACTCATTCTTTTGATTTTGACAAAGTCTTTGAGAGTGCTGGTTGGTGTCAAGCTCTATCTCAGGAAGGTGGACTTGGTGATGAAGAGGATGAGGGAAACCCAGATTTGCATCATGACCATGATGAGGACGATGATGATCATAAACATGAACATGAACATCACCACCATGAACACAAACATGAAGGTGAGAGTGAAGATGAATATGGTATCGGCACATTTATTTACTATAGACGTAAACCATTTAATAGAGAAAAGCTACGTGCATATGTAAAGAATTGGCCAAGAAATATTATCAGATGTAAAGGAACCGTTTGGTTTAGTGATGAAGATGATATGGCATATGTCTTAGAGACAAGTGGTCGTCAGCTGAGCTGTGGTGCTTATGGCAAATGGATTGCTTCTGCTCCTGTCGAGATTAGAAAGAAGCTTCTGGATGAAAACCCTCAAGTTCTTGCTGATTGGGATCCATATATGGGAGACAGAATGATTAGGCTTTGCATTATTGGCCAGAAGCTTAATAAGAAAGAAATTGCTAGTGAGTTAGACAAACTCCTTGATTAAAACTAGGGCTGTTGCAAAAAAGCAATGGCCCTATTTTTTTAACAAAAACCTAAGTAATCACACAAAGTGCATAAGATTTATCTTAGTTCTAATCATTTAATAAAACTTTTCTTCTAATTTCCTATTTTTCTTTCATTTTTCTCTGACATTTTCTCACTTTTTTCGCTTAAGAAATATAGGAGAAAATATATGGAAAAACCTCATGTGAAACACACAGCTAAAGACAGCTTCTTTTCATCTCTCGCTCTAACGGATGACAACTTAAAGAAGATCTATCTCTCTCTTCATCCTGAAGATATTTCAGTTGAAG
>JBNMJW010000150.1:0-4683 GCA_050874025.1 Candidatus Ornithospirochaeta sp. | reverse complement strand
TTAGCATTTAAGAGAGAAACAGTTATCTTTTCTTCTTTCACACCAGACGTGAAAGTGAGTTCATTTATTCTTGCTACAATATTTTTGCCCTTATTAAGAGAAGAGCTATCAACTGAGACGATAGTAAGAGTATTGTCTTTGTCTTCTGTGTTTACACAATCAGAAACATTCAAGATGAGATTGTAGTTATTATTTAAGAAAACTCTCCAATAGACGTAAAAAGTAGATTGAGCATTTAAACTATATCCATTGTTTTCTATCGTTCTACTCTTCTCTTCTAGTTGCAGCGTCTCTTGATTCAAGCTCTTTCCGTCTATAGTTGAAGAGAAACCAATCTCAACATATTCGTTCTCAGCTCTTAGTGTTAAGTGAGTCTCTTTTTGCCCATTGATTGCACTAACAGAAAAAAGAATAAATAGATTTAAAAGAAGTAAAACATATCTTTTTTTTCTCATTTATTTTCCCTTTACTGTTAGCGTTAAATTTGTTTTATAGTCTCCACTACTCTTACTCTTTAAAAGAGCTGAATCTAATGGTTCAACTGTAACTTTACATATTCCTTCAGAGTAAATACTTCTCTCGCCATTCGCTTTATTAGGATTTAGAACAAAAGATGAAAGAGCTGTGCTTGTATCTTTTGTGTCGAAAGAAGAATGGGAAGGGTCACTGCCATTCCACGAATTATTTAAAGTAGTAAGTGTTATCTTATAATCAATTCGCTTATTATCTGCTGTTGGAGTAATATCGCCATTAAGGTAGAAAGGCTCAGCGCTAATTTCTCCAATTAATTCTGAAGAAGTTAAGACCTTATAATAGAAATAGAATTCATCTTTGAATGATAAATCAAAAGAATCACCAACAATAGAGAGTTCAATATCTTTAGAGGCAATATCTGAAAGAGAATCTGCACTCTCTTTAAATCCAATTTGATACTTCTCCATGTTCAAATGCAAATGCATCTCTAATACCGATGACGAAGGAAGCTCTGTTGTAGCAGAAAAGAGCGAAGAGAAAGTAAGTGTAATTAAAGTTATTAATATGAGTCTTTTTTTCATGAGTTCGATTCCATTTTTAGTATTAGGGTTGTTTTATAGAGGCCACTTGATGCACCACTATATATATTGTTTTCATCTAAGGAAAATGTGAGTTTTGCTATTCCCTCAGCATAGTACGATCCAAAATCATTACTTTTGACTAAGCGTGAAAAAGTAAGATTATTGCTACGAGTTGAAATGCTGTTATTTAGCCCTATACTCTCACCATCCCATCTTTCGCCATTTGCGTTTTCAACTAGAATTGAATAGTCAAATTCATCTCCAGAGCTTTCATTTTTAAGTTTGCCATCAGAGATTAAAGAAACAGAAACATTTGAGCTATTCGTAAGAGCCTTATAGTAGAAGTAAAAAGGCTCTGTGCTATAAATAAGATTCTCTCCATCCCCTTTTTTACCCTGAATTGTTATTTCATTAGAGGAAAAGGAGTCTAAGCTAGTATTCAGGGCAAAACCAAGCTCAAATTTTTCTTCTTTTAAACTTAATAACAGGTCTAGCTTTTGGCTTTCTAGATAAGGATCATCTGAAGCAAAAAGCGAAAAAGCGAGTAAAACAAGAAATATAAATACAATTGCTTTTTTCATTCTTTTTTCTACTCCTCTGTAATAACGTGTATATAGATTTCTGATTCATAGCGACCGCTAATCATCGTTGTATCTGTATTGTCTAATCGAATTTGTATTTCGCCTTGATAGTACGAGTAATTGACAGTATTAGTTGTACCTGGAAAGGTATTACTACCACTACTTCCTCCAACACTTTTTTTCGTCGGAATAATGTATTTACTCTTTAACTCATCACTAGTTGAAGACAAGCTACCTAGTGTTAAGTCAAAAAATGTTGTTCCATCAAAGCTTAGAAGCTCCCTTGTGTCTAGATTAATTATTCTTGCTTCATAGCCTATTGAGTTAGATGACGTAAGTGCTGTTGAATAGTCTACATTTTCATTAACAAAGCTAAAGGTATTAGCTGAGCTATCATAGGCATTAGCAGAAGACGAAAGAAATATGCAACTATTAATATTTCCTTCTAATAAGTAGTGGATTTCGCCAACACTAATCCACTGCCCTCTTCTTCTTGGTATATTAATATTAGCAGCCTCAGGATAAGTAATAACATCAAGTGCAACTGTACTATTGGCTTTTCTTTGGTTTCCTTCATTCTTGTAATAGCCAGAGAAAGGAATATATATAGTCTCACTCTTATCTTTAAAAGATACTGTTAAGTAAACAAGAGATGTGTAATCATCTGCTTCGACTAATGGGTAGTAAACCTCTGTTCCGTTCTCCTCGACTACAAGTCTATTATTTTCATAATCAACAGTTCCAGGAAGAACTAAAACAACATCGAACCATATAGCATAGGTAGAAATAGATGGATTGTTCTCTTTTAAGTAGAAATCTACAGTTGGAGTAAGAGCAGAAACGTATTTTCCTGTATATGCCTCTTCTCCTGCAGGTTTTTTTTCGTTCCAGTTCCAATTTCTGTCTCCACGATTACTATTAGGTATAATCCAAATCTCAAATGGCCTCTTTATTACAGGGTTTGAAATACTTGTTAAATAGAAGCCATTTGGGCAATAAGCACTAATTGTTATAGGGTATGAAGCATCCGAACCACTAATATTCTTTATAGAAAGAAGAGCTAACATCTCTTCATCCGTGAAGCCAACAGTAGGATTCTTGACTGCCTCTGAATCATCATATTTTTGATGATTAAATACCCATTTTCCACCTTTATAAGCATTTGAACCAACTGGTATGCCAGAGAAACCTTTATATGGTCCAATAACAAAATCATCCTTTGCAGAGAGCAAAGATAGAGAAATAAAGAGAAATAGAGCTACTACAATTACCTTTTTTTTCAATTTTTTGCCTCCAGCGTTAATGTTATTTCTGATGTATATACTCCTTCAGGAAGGTTATCGATTTCATTTTCAATTACAGCTGAGGTGTTTTCTGTAAACATAAAATAGACACTTCCATCTACAGTTCCACTTAATCCTTTTTCAAGAATATCTGATGCCATGAAATCAAAAATATATTCATCAAGAGTTGTTTTAGGCCTTGTTACTTCATTCTTCGTTGCACCATCTATATATTTAGAGACGCCTTTTTCTGTATCTAAACTAAAAGAGCCGGAGTGACTTGTTATTCCACCATTAGTCTCATAGTAACCAAATGAATATTCAAACTTTAGTAGGTAATCTAAATAAGCATATTCATCCTTTTGAGAATAAAGATTTACACTTTTTAATGGAGTTGCCTTTATCTTGAGAATAAAAGGCGAATTTGAAACCATTGACCAAGAAGCTATCTCTCGCCCTTCTTTTGTTTTTCCATATTGAACTAAGATGTCTTCAATACTAAACGGCATTCCTGCTAAAAAGACTGTAGATTGGGTAGAAAGTGGAGTAACAGAGATGTTAAGAACATCGCCATAAGCAGCTTGCAATTTAAGCGACTTAGTAACAGGATTCTTATAAGCAAAAAGATCTATAGAAATAAATATTACTATTAATAATAGAAAGATTTTCTTCTTATTCATTTACTTTGAACTCCAATTTAATATTTGCCTTATAAGCGCCAATAGGTGCATTAGGATATGAGTAGATGTGAGTCTTTTCGTCATTTGTGTTGCCCCTATCTAAAGCAAGAGCAATAGTTGCAACACTAGTCCATGTTTCGCTACTCTTTTTAGTCTTATCTGTACCTTCCACACTCCAATTTATATTGAAAGACTTAGCTTCATTTGTAATAAGCAAGGTTGTTTCAGTTGGGTCTTGTATTTCAATCTTTCCGTCTTCAAGAGAAGCGTTAGATGAGCTTTTGAAGAAATTACATCCAATATTTCTTATTTCGTATAAACATGGAATATATGCTTCTCCGTCTCCTTTCATAAGGGGATTAATTTCTATAGAAATAGTAAAAGAAGAAGCAATATTACTTGTTGCACGATATGAAAAGATAATGTGGCTGTTGTAGTTAGCAATACTCTTGGCGCTAACATCACCTAATAAATCATTGACATGATTATTTAGATTAATAGTCTTATCTCTATCTTCAGGTCTTATTGTATTTAGCGATGTATAGAGAGCATCAACAACAGTTACTTCGCTATAAAGCTCTTCGCTCTTCTTCGCTTTATATGCCTTAATTACAAATGATGTTGATTCTTCTGCACTAAATAATGCTGTTGCAAGAAGCATAGATATTACAAGAGCAATAATTCTTTTCATTATTCTTCGTCTCCATAGAGTAATGACCAGAATTCATCAGCTGTAATCTTCCTGTCATTAATTAACTTTTGAACATAAATATATGTAGGGTTATTACTTTCTTCTCTTGAATTATTCACTAACTCTGTAATCTTAGAGCTTGAGAAAGAAGAATCGATAGTGAAGGTATAAAGAACCCAATTGTTCTTAATTTTCACATCAAATGCATATTCTCCCAAAGAAAGAGAAGAGAGAACAAAGTAGCCTCTTCTATCGGTAAAAACATAATCGTCTGTTTCTAATAGTTCTATTTCTCCGTTTTCTCTACTTACCTTATATAAAGGAGAAGAACCATTTGTCCAAAGACCACCATCAATCTCTACCTTTCCAAAGACTGTGTAGCTCTCTTTTCTT
>JBNMJW010000149.1:0-4699 GCA_050874025.1 Candidatus Ornithospirochaeta sp. | reverse complement strand
CTTCTTATATAAAGAAAATATACAAACCTCGAACAAAAAAGAACAACAAGAATGCTTCTAAACAAACTATTTTCTTAATAGAGAGAGACAAAAATGGTCAGCTCCTAGTTTCTTAAAACCACCTTAAATGATTTTGAGCCTAGATTTTTGTCTTCATTTTACTCTTTCTGACCTTTCTGCTATTCCTCCTCTAGTTGATAAAGCTGCATTAAAGTGTGATAATTTAGCAATAGAGCTGATTACTGCTGCCTATAGCGAAAGCTTTAAATTGGCAGATGAGCTTGCTAGAGTGTTGCATTTTTGTGAATGCGATACTTTTAAAGTAGGTGTTTGGGGGAGTAATATCCTTAATAGCAAGCTTCATTTAGAAGGATTTGTAAGGCTCTTTAAGGAAAAGTATCCAAATGCTGACATATGCATTCCTTGTAATAGTTTAATAGGGTATGCGACAGAGATGGCTTTTCAAAAGTATTCCCCTGTAGGAGGACTAAATGAACTATAGCCAGAATGATGTCAAGCAGATTAATAGGACTAATGTTCTCTCTCTCATAGCAGAAAAAGGAAGCATCTCTCGTAGAGATATTTGTACGATTCTTGGTTCTAGTATGACAACCGTCTTAAAGATTACAGATTATCTTGAAGAACGTGGTTGGATTACTGTCAGCGGTGAAGTGAATACTAGTAGAGGTCGTAAGCCTCAACTCTTAACATTTCAACCTGATAAGATAAGATCTCTCTCCATTGACTATGATGGAAACAGGGCACTAGTTGCTATTTGCAATTATTATGGCAATGAGCTTTTCTTTAAAGAATATTCAGTTTCAAATGACGTTGTTATCTTCTTCCAAGATAACCTGCCTAAGATATTTAAAGAGACTCTTAAGGAAGGAAATACCACAAAAGAAGAACTCGTTGGAATCGGTCTATGTCTTCCTGGCGCATTCTCTTTAGATGGATCTTATAGCAATATTGGACCTATTTCAAAGTTTCAAAAAAGAACTGAATTCTCCAAAGAATTTAAGAAGTTCTCTAGTGAAATTGGCATTCCTATGTATTGCTACAATGATGTTAATGCTTGTGTGTGCGGTGAATTCTCAAAGCGTAGTGATTACGGCATTAAGGATTTAGCTTTTCTCTATGCAGGAAAAGGTCTTGGCGCAGGGATAATTATGGATTCCAAGCTTAGACTTGGCCCTCACGCAATGGCTGGAGAGGTAGGGTATATTTCATACGAACCAGAGCATGTTTCTAGTCCAAAGCAACCAGGATGGCTTGAATCTAATCTCTCAAAAGAGAATCTTAGAGAAAAATTTCCTGAATTGAAGGATGGTACTATTAGTAGCAATCTTGTTGATTACACTGCTAAATATATTGCATTAACTATTGCTAATATTTCTAATCTTTTAGATATTGAGCAATTCGTTATTGATGGAGATTTAATTCGTCGTCTAGAAGAGTTTGGTCTAAAAGAGAGGATTGATTACTACACGGCTAGGTATTGCCTCTTGGATGTTCTTGTCGATAAGCCAATTTGCGCTCATCCGAGCTTAACAGGGCTTGGTGAGCTTGTTATTTCTAAAGGTCTATATGACCTTGTGAAATCCGAATAAACAAAAAAGGATTATTTATTTTATCATGTCAATACTATCTTCATTAACCCCGAAAATAAATGGGCTTAACCATATATTGGAAAAATGTATGGTTATTCTTACACCTATGGGAGTTGTCTTAGGGCTTATTTTAGGACACAGGGTTGCTTGGATGAAACCACTTGTAAGCTATCTCTTTGGTATTCTTACATTTTCTAGTGCTCTTAGCATAAGTCTTAAAGATTTCTTTAATACCATGAAAAGACCAAAGTTTATGGCAGTCTATTGGATTGGAAGCTTAATCTTAATGCCTCTGTTTTCCGTTGGCATGGCATACCTCTTTTTTAAAGGTAATGCTGGAATAATTAGCGGATACGCTCTCTTAAGAGCTATCCCAACAGCTGTTGTTGGCACAATTTGGGCATCTGTTTTTTCTGGAAATATGGGAATAGCTCTTTCTATTCTCATTATTGATACTCTTATTGCTCCAATAATGACTCCATTTATTTTAAAGCTTCTTATAGGATCATCAATCCAGATTAATAGCAGTGGAATGATGAAATCCCTTATCTTTATGGTTGTTCTTCCTTCCATAGCAGGAATGCTGATTAATCAGCTATCAAAAGGGAAGGTGACAGAAAACATTGCTCCATGCTTAAAGCCTATATCTAAAATATTTTTGTTAATCGTTATTATGATTAATACGTCTCAAGTAGCAGAGAGGCTTATTGCCGAGGCATCAATTAGCTATGTTTATATGGCATTTGTAAGCTTAGCTGTTGCGGCTTTTGGCTATGTTGTTGGCTATTTGTTTTCGCGTCTCTTTCACTTTGATAGGAAAGACAGTGTATCTATCACATTTGCAACAGCAATGCGTAATGTGAGTGCTGCTTTAGTCCTTGCTATTGATTATTTACCACCAGAAGGAGCTCTACCTGTTATATTTGGCATACTATTCCAGCAATCAACTAGTGCTATTGCAGGAAATATTCTCTTTAAGAAAAAGGATGAAAAAGAGCTTAATAAATAAAACTTTTTGAGGAGAAGAGTATGGTCTATTTTTCTCCTTTTTTTGTTTTATACCTCGAACTTACGACGTATACGTTGCTAATATAAAAATGGGTTTTTCTTTTGAAGATATGTCTATGACCTGGATTATATAGTAACGATAAAACAACAAAAGTGGATGAGACTATATCAATTGTATAGACTATTGCAAAGAATACACAATATTGATGCTGGTTTTGAAATTATTTGATTCTTACTTTTTGTTAGTAATCTTTTCTTCCTTCCAATCATCAATATTATTTTTCTTTGTACTAAAGTTAATTCCTACAAGCCTAATCTCTCTTTTGGGATATGATGTTAGCCAAGCTTTATAGCTTTCTGAATATTCTTTGCTTTTAATTTGATTTAAAGCTATTTTTGCACTGCTGTCCTTCTTAAACTCAATAACATATATGTACTTTTCAGTTTTTAAAACAGCATCAATTCGCCCCATAGATGTTGAGATTTCACTCATTATTTCTGCACCAGAAATCATCATCATTACGTGAAAAAGAGAAGCATAATTAGCTTCATTTTTAAGTTGGTATGGAACAGATGCATATATTGATTTTAAAATCTGAATTGCTTCACTTGTATTTCCATTACTGAATGCATTTAGAAGTTGATTTCCTCCGTAGTTTTCATAGAAAGTACTTCCCCAATATGTCTCAAGGATATTTGAAGAAAAGGCTTCTCTTACTTCATCATTTGGATAATCAAGGTAGAATTCATCTTCAGAGTTGTTTGTTTTACTAATAGTTAAGTATCCTGTTTGGAATAACAATGCCTTGTACTTAGAGACTGTTAATTCATTTGAAGACATAGCTGTTATATCAAAAAACTCTAGTTGTGATTTAAAAATGGGTTTTTCTATGTCTGTTGCAATGTTGAAATTTACACGCCTTGCAAGATCCATAAGAAGTTTCATGCTTCCTGTGTAATTCCAATAGTTATCAAATGTTTTTCCACCAAGAGCAAAGAACTTTCCAACAGATACAGGGTTATATACTTTTTTACCATTCACAGAAAACTTATAACCATCATATTTATCTCTTAGCTTATCAAGGTATTCACTACGCTCTAATTCTGTTGCTTTGATCCCTTTTTCAATATTCGGAGCAAAGTATTCTTCAAGTTCATCCTGAGAGTATCCTAGCATTTGAGCATAGTTATCATCCATTGATAGGTCCGTAAGATTATTCATCGTTGAAAAAATGCTTAACTTTGAAAACTTTGTTACACCTGTTATAAAGCAAAATTTTATCAAAGAATCTGATGCTTTAACTACCTCGAAAAAATTTCTAATAACACATTTAAATGAATCAACATCTGGATTAAAAATATTGCTCGATAAAGGACTATCATACTCATCGATAAGAATGACGACTTTGCCGACTTTTGCTAATTCTTCAAAAAGGATGTTATACGATGCTTTTGCTGAGCAATCTTTCGGAAGTTTTATACCATAAGAAGAAGCTATTATATTAACTCTTAAAACCAAGTCTTTCTCTAATTCATTAGCTGTATCAAGACTTAATGTTGAAAAATCAATATGGACAACAGGATAAATTTCCCAGTTATAATTAAGCTTATCAATTTTAAGTCCATGAAAGAGTTCTTTTTTCCCTTTAAATATTGCATCTAAAGTACTAACTGTTAGCGTTTTGCCAAAGCGGCGTGGACGAGAAAAAAAACAGTATTTTCCACCCTTTGAAATAAGATTAAATAGATAATCTGTTTTATCGACATAAAGCTTATTGTTAAGAATAAGACTTTCAAATGTTGAATCACTAGTATCTATCTGTTTCATGATAAAAGTATAACATAAAAAAAAGAAAAAGCTAAATATTAAAGTATGGGTATGTATAATAAAGCAATATATTAAACGCTTTCTGATGACATATAAACCAAAGATGTTCTAAGATGCATGTTTTATTTTCCATAAATCATTTTTCCGGAGTTTTGACATTGCCTAGGAATAATTCAAAATAATATTTTTATATAAACTAAAGAAATAAGGCCCAAATTGGGTCATTTTTTATAAATTTTTTTCAGTATATAGT
>JBNMJW010000148.1:0-4726 GCA_050874025.1 Candidatus Ornithospirochaeta sp. | reverse complement strand
GTATTTGCTAAGATAAATACCATTCTAGATACTGCTAAGAAGAATGGTATAGACAGATACAAGATGATAAATTCCGTACTAGATAATACTGCTCATCCTTTACTTGAGTCGGTTTTGGTTTAGTGTGACTGAATAGTTACATTTGGATTTTTTGTTTGGTCTGTTCAAAACGATTAATTGGCCTAGTCTTGATGAGTCAATAGACGTTCTAAATTTATCAAAAAATAATATAAGCAAAGTTGAAGTTACTGCGCCAAAAGACATAAAAGAACAAGAATCTGTGGGACAATTAATGGCAGAATTGAACAACCTTCTTACCCTTCATCTGCGTAAGCAAAAACGATTAAAAAGCTTAAAATATATCTCTAAAAAGATGGTACAATGAAGAGAGGAGGCTAATAAATAGATTTAGATTTGAATACTTTGAAGATTGATAAAGACAATTACCATGTAGAAGTAAAAAGTGCTCAGTATTCTTTACCAAATTCTATTTGGGAAACTTATTCAGCCTTCTCAAATACCGATGGTGGCCAAATCATTCTTGGTATTTCTGAAAATAGGAAAACAAAAGAATTAGTAGTTACAGGTATAGATGAACCTGAAATTGTAAAAAAACAGTTTTGGGATGTAATTAATAATCCTCAAAAGGTTTCTAACAATACTCTTTCAGATAGTGATTTTAATGAAATAAAGCTTGAGGATGGTAAAACTATATTTGTTATTCATATTCCTAAAGCAAGGTTGGAACTTAGGCCAATATACATAAATGACAATATAATAAAAGGTTCTTTTAAGAGAAATCATGAAGGAGATTATCATCTTTCAAGAGAAGAGATTTCCTCAATGCTACGAGATGCTAGTCCTTATTCATATGACTCTAAAGTTATTGATGAATTACCTGTTTCTGTTTTATCAGATAAAACTATAGAAACATTTAGAAACTATCATAGTGCGCATAGGCCAAACCATCCATGGATTAAACTATCCAAAGAAGAATATCTTCTGATGATAGGTGCTCTAGCTTATTCCGATAAAGATGTATTGCCACACCCTACGATGGCTGGATTATTAATGTTTAGTGAAGAACCTGTTATTACAAGGCTATTTCCAGATTATTTTTTAGATTACAGAGAAAACCTTGATTCTCAAAAAGTTCGTTGGACGGATAGAATACAATCGATATCTGGTGTGTGGTCTGGAAATGTATTTGTTTTCTTTCTTTTACTAAATAACAAGCTTGTTAAAGATTTTAAGGTTCCATTTAAATTAGAAGGAATGGTTCGAGTTGAAAACACAGTTCTTCATGATGCTACAAGAGAAGCACTTGTTAATTGTTTATCAAATGCTGACTATTTTGGACGTTGTGGAGTTGTTATTAAAAAGAATGTAGATTCGATTGTTTTTGAAAATCCTGGTTCAATACGAGTAGGAAAGAAGCAAATGCTTCAAGGTGGTTTATCTGATACAAGAAATAAAAACATCATGAAGATGTTTAACCTACTAGGATATGGTGAGAGGGCAGGGAGTGGAATTCCTTTTATTATTCAAGCTACCAAAGAATATAATCTTCCTATGCCACAGGTTGATGAAAATAGAGAATTAGATAGGACTACTTTCACTATTTTCTTAAACTAAGTTTCTGCAAATGGCGAAAAATGTCTCTCTAAAGCAAATGATAATGCGGAGTGTTTTAAGAATAACGCGGAAGACTCATTAATTAACGCGAAAATAAACATAGATGACGCGGAAAAAGAATATCTTAACGCGGAAGAGTTTTGTGAAAAAGAAATAGAGACTGAACCTTATGCAATAGGAAGACAGATTAAAAAAAACAGATTATTGATTACCTGAAAACAAGTGGAAGTTCTAGTTCTAAAGATATTTCAAAAAATACTGGGATTTCTTTGAGAAGAACACAGGAATTGCTTAAAGAAATGGTTGGAGAAGGACTCATCATATCTGAGGGAATTCATCCTAATTATAAGTATTCTTTTAAAGGTTGACGCTGTAATATGTGGGGGAATTTTTTCGGCATAAATAGAATTAATACTTATGCTTTGGTGCGGCGAGAATTAAAAGATTTGTCCTCTTCTTTAAAAGGCGTTAGGCATTCAAAAAGTGATTTTGGGCCTAAATAAAAGCGTTGCTCTCTACTTGAGAAAGTTCATTGTTTTTTTGTGGCTTAGATTTTGCTTTAATATGCTAATTAAAAGGCCAATGGTATTGTTTCCTTATTGAAACATTAAACCTTTCCTTCAGCCTTTAGCTCTGTAAATGCTCGTGAAGCTAGGTGCCATTTCATGCTTGTCATGCCATTTTTGATAGGATAGAAGACTCTGCAATGTCCTTTTTTGAATGGGAGCTCGAAGTGTAGGCCAATTTTTAGCGTTGCTAAGAATACATCTTCAATATCATCATGTTCTTCAACCTCTTCGCCTTCTTTTGTCCCTTTATAATCCCAACCTGAGTGGGTAAGCGTCATTACTCCTTTTCCTACCTTGACGTAGTTATCGATTCCACTTTTATCGATAGCGTACTCAACTTCTTCTTCTAGCTTGAAATTTGGGTTTAGTACTTCTTTTTTCATTTCATCAAGTTGCCAAGAATACCAATCTACATAGTTATCAAAAAGTCCATCTCTATTCCATTTAAAGTGGAAGTTGTTTTCAATTGTTGCTTTTGCGCCACAAGAAGAGCACTCTATTTCATTGCCTTTGGAAGAGAGCGTAAACTCTTCTCCACAGTTAGGGCACTTGTAGTACATGGTTTCAATAGACTCTGCTTTATCATTTCCATTAACTAAAACATTATATTTCTTTTGGTATTCATAGTCGTTAAAGGACAATGCAGATGTTATTCTCTCCATTATTTCATCAACAGAGAGGGTTGTTGCTTCTTCCTTTGTAATAATAAGTGAGGTTGTTACATCAACTCTCGCTTTATGAGAAGAACGAGACCATTTTGCATTACCTAGTCCTGCACCTTCAATAAGAGATGCATAAACAGGAGTTTTAAATACTTTAATTGTTTTAGCAATCGATGGGGAAATGTATCCAAGCTTACCAGAAGAATATACTGTTCCTTCCGGAGCTATAAAAACAAGAGCATTGTTTTTCTCTAGTGCATAACGAATCTTACGCATTGAGGCCATGTCTGGCGCAAATTGGTACTTTGGAATAACACCCATTTGTCTAAGCCAAAAGTTAAGCTTTTTAAATGTAAACCAATGATATGTGGCAACAAAGGTAATCCGCCTAGGCCAATGAGCTGCAGCAATAAACTTGTAGTCATGGTTAGATGTGTGGTTGCTAAGTATTAATGCTGGTCCTTTTGGCTTTACGCCTTTATGATGAAGGTTGAAATGAATTTTTACATATATTTCGAAGAAGAAACAAACAAACCAATATAAAAAAGGATTTGGTTTCTTCACTAATTTTTCATCTTTATTTTTGTCCATAAGGATAGTTTAACACATATCAGTTGTATCCGAGGTAGTTTTTTAAATAATTTCCCAGAATAGAACCCTTTTGTGGTTTTCTAGATTTACTATCATTTGCGAATTCTAAGAGAGACTCTAAGCTATATGAAGGTAAATCGATGTTTTTAGCTTTTGAAGATATAGCGAAAGAGTAGAAAAGGGCAGCTTCCTTTAAGAAGTTTTCATCCACCCATTTCCATCTACTTTCTTTATGTGCAATATCGAGAGCATAGGATGCACCTTTCTCTAAATAAATTTCACCAAGCTTGAGCGTAAGGTTCAAAAAAAGGGCATTTGTTGCCTTTTCTAGCATATCTTCATTCATAATAAATCCTCATAATTTAAAGATATAGCAAAAAATCACAAGAATAGGAAGATTTGCAAGAAAAAAATTTCATCTAATCTCTCTTATTAAACCAACTAATTCGTGAGCAACGTCCTTAATAGAAATATTTGTAGTGTTTATAAGGATATCATAATTGCTCCTATTTCCCCATTCTTGGCCTGTATAGAAGTCATAATATCTCTTACGGTTCTTATCTATAGACTTAATTTGCTTTTCAAGTTCTTTGTCTGTTAGGCTCTCTGCATCGCCTGATTTTTCTCTACATCTTTTAATCTTTTCAGCCATATCAGAATAAACAAAAATTCTGATAGGGTGGAAGTCTCTAAGAATATAGTCAGCACATCTTCCAACGATGATGCAATCAGACTTTTCAGCCATTTCCTTAATAATAGCTGTTTGTTCCTGACAAACTTTGTTTGTTTGGTCCATTATAGGAGACATAACAGGGTGGAATGATCTTACAACATGTATTGGATAACTAGAAACAGGAGAATGTTCAACGATTGCTCTAACATAACTCTCGCTGAGTTTTGTTCTAGCTGCTATTTCTCTTAATATTTCTTGGTCATAGTATGCAAAACCTAATTCTTCAGAAAGTCTTCTTGCTAACTCTCTTCCACCTGAACCAAATTCACGACCTATTGTAATAATCTTATTCATACAAACCCTCATCTAACTTCATTATAACTCAAAAAATGAGATGATAACTTTCTTTTTAGATATTTTATATCTTAAATCAGTTTTCGTCATAAAATAAATAAAAAATGTTAGTTGAATAAGTAAATGCATTTTTTAAAGAAGGATAATACTGCATTAACATTTGCAAAGGAAAAAGATTTGTTTTATCTGTATTTACTTTTGCAAATATTACTTGAATCAAATTACTATCCTAATGCTTCAAG
>JBNMJW010000147.1:0-4750 GCA_050874025.1 Candidatus Ornithospirochaeta sp. | reverse complement strand
ATGAAGATTTATTAACTCTTCTCCTAGAATATTTAATTCTTCACTTAATGGTTCTAAAAAAGAAAGCTTACTTCTATTTAAAGAATAAAAATCTTCATTAAATAGTAGGGATCTATAGCTATGCTCATAGTCACTAATAACCTTTTTAAGTGTTATTTCAGAATCCTCTAAAAGATTTTTTAATTTTTTATATCTTTCAGGAAAAGTAAAAGAAAAGTTTGTATAAGCTTTTGTTTCATATGGAGAGAGAAACTCTAGGATATTCTTTCCGCCAAAATCTTGGTTCTTTGATACTAATGAATCAAGTTCAATTCTTACACTTTTAAAACTAAATTGATCGCTAAAGCTCTCTGTTGCTTCATTTTCAATATGATGAGCCTCATCAAAAACAAGATGAGTATATTGTGGAAGAATTGCACTATCAGAAAAGTCTTCGTTGTTTTCCCATCTAATTTGAGCATCAGATAGAACAAGGTGATGGTTTGTAACAATTATTTTTGCCTTTTGACACGAGCGTCTTGCTTTATAAAAAAAACACTGATCAAAAAAAGGACAGCGACTACGAAGACAATCATCTTCATCAGATGTAATAGGAGATGCAATTCTTCTAACTTCCTCGTTGTTAATATCTAAAACACTACCACTATCTGTTTGTAGAACCCACTTATCTAATTTAGCTTCGCTTGTTGACTCATCTAAAGAAAGAAGACTTCTTTTTTGTCTATTTTCTTCGTAGTGTCTAAGACAAATATATCTATTTCTACCATAAAGAATTGTTGACTCATTTTCAAAGCCAAGAGCAGAGCTTAAAAAAGGAATATCTTTTTCATAAAGCTGCTTTTGAAGATTTGTTGTACTAGTTGCAATAACTACACGAGAATCTCTATTTTTTTGTATTAATAAAAATGACGGTACAAGATAAGCAAATGACTTACCTATACCTGTTCCTGCCTCAATTAAGGCACCCCGTCCTTCATTAAAAGCAGTCTCAACCTTCTTAGCCATCTCTTCTTGACCACTTCGATAGCTATATTGAGGTAGAACATTCTTCAGAATGCCAAAAGGAGAGAATACATCCTCACTCGTCATTATTATCCTCTTCTTTCCATTCGCTTAATTTTCTATGTAGCGTCTTACGCCCAATATTTAGCATCTCAGAAGCTTTTGTTTTATTTCCATTACAAAAGCTAATTGAATCAAGTATGATTCTCTTCTCTGCTTCCTCCATCGTAATCGGTAAAGCTAAAGTAATAGTTGATGACTGTTCATTTTTGCCTCTGACATATTCAGGTAAATCTTCATTCTCAATTAACTTACCTTTTGCCATTACAACTGCGGCTTCAATACAATTCTTCAATTCCCTAACATTACCTGGCCAAGAGTAAGAGAAGAGAGATTTTCTAGCACCAAGTGACAACCCTTCAATGTCTTTATGGTTCTCTTCACTGAAATTCTTTATAAAAGCTTGGGCAAGAAGTTCAATGTCATCTTTACGCTCTCTTAGAGGAGGAACGTTTAACTCAACAACAGCTAAGCGATAATAAAAATCTTCTCTAAACTTTCCATTTTGAACTTCCTGCTTTAAGTTTTTATTAGTAGCTGCAATTAGTCTTACATCTACAGGAATCGTCTTTTGTCCTCCGACTCTTGTAATCTCTCTATTCTCTAAAACACGTAGAAGTTTAACTTGTGTACTTTCGTCAACTTCCCCTATTTCATCTAGAAAAAGTGTTCCTCCATTAGCAAGTTCAAAGCGCCCTTTTGTTTGACTAATTGCCCCAGTGAAAGCACCCTTTTCATGACCAAATAATTCAGACTCGAGTAGAGATGAAGAAAGAGATGCACAGTTTACTTTTATAAATGGCTTATCTGAACGATTAGAAAGCCTACAAATTGCATCTGCAACAAGTTCTTTACCAGTTCCAGACTCACCTGTAATAAGAACAGTAGCTCTTGTTGGAGCAACAGTCTTAATATTCTCCATAAGCTTTTCAATCATAAGAGAGTGGCCGATAATTCCTGTGTATCCATTCTCTTTTTTTAATCTTTCAATTTCTTGAGTAAGAATTTTATTTTGTTCTTCTAGTTTTGAAGCTGCAAGGCTCTTCTTTACAACAAGTAAAAGCTTATCTAGATCAACAGGTTTAGTAAAAAAATCTATAGCTCCATCTCGCATGCTCTCAACAGCATTTTCGATAGTACCATGACCCGTTAGAACAATTACAGGAAGAGTTGGATAGCTAGATGAAATTCGCCTTACAAGTTCATCTCCTGTCATCTCTGGCATTCTTAAATCTGAGATAACTAAATCAACGCTATTAGAATTTATTATGTTCCATGCAATTTTTCCATTTTCTGCAGTTAAGACATCATATCCCTCTAGAGAAAAAGCTTCACTTAGACCAGAGAGTATATTCTTTTCATCATCAACAATTAATATAGTACTCATATTTATCCTTCTATAGCCTTTCTTTCACTAACAGGGATTGGAAAATCTAGAACAAATGTTGTTCCTTTATTAACTTCACTTGTAACATGTATCTCGCCCTTATGTTCTTTCATAATTTTATAGACAAGAGTAAGGCCAAGACCTGTTCCATTAGCTTTAGTTGTGTAATAGGGTTCAAATATTTTACTAAGCTTTTCTTGTGGGATACCAACACCAGTTTCAGCAATAACTACTGAAATATAGTCACCATTACTCTTTGATTGAACAGTTAATGTGCCACCATTCGCCATTGCAGCAAAAGCATTTTGGATTAGATTTAAAAGTGCTTGTTTTATTAGGCGCGAATCTATCTCAACATTTGGAAGGAAAGATGAAAGCGACTCTTCAATTTTAATAGATTTCTCTTCTGCTTCTGGCTCCAAGAAAGAAATTATTTCACTAATAATAGCATTAAGATCTTCCTTCTTAAGTTCAACTTCCATTGGCTTAACAGCAAAGAGAAAATCAACAGCAATCTTATTTAAATGCTCAATTTCTTCCTCTAACACATCTAAGTATTTTTCAGCTTGATTGAGAGTTAACGAGCCATATTTAGTAAAGCTTTTTCTTAATAACTGAGTATGGATAGCCATAGCAGCAAGAGGATTCTTTATCTCGTGGGCAACTCCAGCAGCCATAGTTGTCAAAGATGCAAGCGATTCACTACGCCTCATTCTTGTCTCGTTTCGTACTGCATCTGTTATCTCTTTTATGTAGATATCAACATACTTTTTATCTTCAAATATTAGTGCTTTAAAACCAACGCGATAGATTCTTACTTCATTTCCACTTTGGAATGAGAAGTCTCGCTCCTCTGCCCTAACGAGGCCATCTAAAACAGAAGAAATATAATCTCTAACATCTTTGTCGATACCACACTTTTCTATATTTTGGCCTTCAATAGATTTACTATTTCTTCCTTTAGGAATGATTACCTTTGCCTTTTGATTGGCAAAAATAACAATATTCTTTTCATTTATAATTAAATGGGCATCATCTAATGAATTAAAAAGAGAGATAAGAACATCCTCTTCCATAATTGCATTATTAACAAGGTTTTGTAGTTCATCTAATGGACAATTTGATAGATCTTCAACAACCTTTTTAAGTAACTTATTTGACAACTTCGCACTCCCTTTCAATTAAATCAAAGCCTAATCTGTCGCTCATATTATATACTTCAATATTCTCACTATACTTACTTAGAATATCGAGTAGTCTTTTGCATTTTAATGGTGAAATATTAGATGAAAATAATCGCTTTTCAATCTCTTCAACTACTCTACCTCTAAAGTATGTGTAGCCACCAAGTTTATCCAATAAAGCCGTAATCTCTTCTTCTTTATCAAGGGGAATTTCTTTTGAAGAAGAGATTGCATCAACAAATGTTGCTATCGCCTCTTCGCATTCATCTACAGTCTTTTGGTTATTACCCACTTTAAAAAAGAAAGTTTCGAATGAAGAATAGGAATTATAATCATTGAAACGATCTCTAATTAAAGATGAAATTGTCTCTTTTGATAGAGGTGGAAAATTAAACTTTCTTACTCTAGAAAGGATAGTTTCCATAATTCTTTGACTCTGAGAAGAAATAAGAATAATTGTAAAATCTTCAAGAGGCTCCTCTAGCATCTTTAAAATTGAATTCTTAGCATTCTCTGTTGTAGATTCAATATCCTCAATTATGACAACTCTTCTTCCACTAGTTGTTGTCATCCATTCCTTTATTCCTCTCAATTGGTCTATTGTCACTGAACTTGGTGTTTTTTTCCCTGAATATAGATATCTCGGATCATCTAAAAGATGGTTAGCCTTAATAAGTGCCTTTAGTTCTGCTATATCGCTATCTGTAATTTCAGTTTTATCTTCCAAATCCGTCAGATAAACATCTATGTTATCAGCAACTGTAAAAAGAGATGAGATAGATGATGGAGAGTACGCTATCAACTGAGAATTATATTGCATATTAATAATACGCAACGTTTCAATTAAAAAAAGCTTACTCTTTTGAGTTCTAGAGTTTATAAACATCTCTACGCTCGACTTTAAACGTTGAAGTAATTCTCTATGTGGAAAATAAATAATAGATTGAGTACGAAGAGTATTTCGATCCTCTCCTGTCAAAAGAAAAGCTAAGTCTAAAGCAGCAGTAAGGCGACTAGAACCTCTTTCTCCTGTAAACAATATTGATTGTGGAAGAAGATTCTTTTTATAGTTTTCTTCTAGTTCAAGTGCCAATCTAGGCTGAGTTTTTTTTAGATT
>JBNMJW010000146.1:0-4883 GCA_050874025.1 Candidatus Ornithospirochaeta sp. | reverse complement strand
CCCGTTCCCATCCCGAACACGGAAGTAAAACGCTTCTTCGCCGATGGTACTAGAGCTCGTCTCTGGGAGAGTAGGAAACTGCCTGATTTTTTTTTGCTTAAAAATGGCTTAAGAGCATTCTTTATGATACACTACTCTTATGGCTGCTATTTCATTTTTTAAACCAGCATTATTTAGAAAAGATATGGATGCTGTTCTTCAAACTATGGTTGATGAAAAAATAGGACCGGGCGAAAAGAAGAGAGCATTTATTAAATCTATGTCACTCTATCTTTCAAAAAAGGATGGAGTAGCTCTAAGAACATATCTTGATGCCATTATAATCTCTTTAAAAGCATTGAATTTAAATGAAGGTGACAGTTGCGCACTTTCTGTTTTTACTCCTTCTATTTATCTAGATGCTTTGAAACGTCTCGGAATAAAACCATATTTAACAGATGTTTCAGATGATATGCTTCCGTCACTTGATGAGATAAAAAAAGGTTTAGACCAAGGAGTTAAAGCTCTTGTTTTATTCCTACCTCTGGGGCTAGTTGTCCAAGATGGAGATAGCTACAAGGAATTAGGTCTACCAATTATTGAAGATGTTACGCAAGCAATAGGATCTACTTTTAAGGGAGTAAAACCAGGACGCATTGGTGATATCGTAATATGTAATACAGAAGAAGATGCTATTGTTTCTTCTGCTGGTGGTGCATTGGTGCTTTCTGATAAAGATGAAATAATAGAAGAGGTCAAAAAGGAAGTAAATTCATATTCTCCATATATTGAGCTTCCTGACCTAAATGCTAGCTTAGGCATAGTTCAGTTAGATAAATTAGATCAAATTGTTTTAAGAAGAAATACAATATATAAGCTATATTTTGATGAAGCTAGAAAGAAGAACAAAGTTAAAGTCTTTGGCTATGGAGGAGTTGATTTTGTTCCTAATGGCTATGGTTTTTCTGTTGTAGTAAATGATAGACCAGATGAGGTAATCCAGCTTGCGCTGAAATACCAAGTAAGCCTACGTAAGACTTTCTCTAAGGCAATTGGTGCTAAATATCAAGATAGATATGATCGTTTTCCTAATGCATTTCCTTTTCTTAGTAGAGGCGTTAGTTTTCCTTTGTATCCATTCTTGTCTAATGCTGAGATACAAACAGTACAAAAGGTTATAGGTATACTTAGATAAAAATGAGTAAAATAGTAATAATTACGCCTCGAATAAAAAAAGAAGGTGAGATAATTAGCAAAGAAATTGAAGACTACGTTAAAAAACGTGGTTATGAGGCTGAGACTGTTTTTATCGAAAGTACAGAAGGTACTATGGAGTTAGATAGTTCTGTTGTTCTTCTCATAGCTCTTGGTGGCGATGGTACTGTTTTATACTGCGCTCGAGCAGCAGCAAAACTAAATATTACAGTTTTACCTATAAACCTCGGAACCTTTGGCTATATAACAGAAATTGAAAAATCTGAATGGAAAGATGCTCTAGATTTATATCTTAATGGGGTAAAAAACTATTCTAATCGTTTAATGCTCAGTGTCTCTGTATATAGAAAAAATAGAAAAGTGTTTCAGTCTTTTGCATTAAATGAAGCTGTAATTTCATCAAGTGGAATAGCAAAAGTAATTAATTTAACACTTAGTATAGATAATACATTTGCAGGCAATTTTCGTTCTGATGGAATGATTGTGGCGACCCCTACTGGTTCTACTGGTTATTCTCTTGCTTCTGGTGGTCCAATCCTTGATGCTGATATGAGGGCATTGATTATAACTCCAATTTGTCCATTTGCTCTTTCGAATAGACCTCTTGTTACAGGAGATAAGTTAGTTGTACTCGATATAAAGAAAGATCAAAGAACAGATATTGTTCTAACAGTTGATGGACAGGTTTTCTTTGTTCTTAATGAATTAGATAGAGTAGTGGTAAAAATGAGCAATAAGCGACTTAAGCTTATTCATTCATCAAAACGAAATTTTACTGAAGTTATAAGAGAAAAGCTTCATTGGTCAGGTGAGATGAAACATGATTGAATCATTGTATGTTCGTAACTATGTTTTAATTGATGAATTAGATCTTTCTTTTAATCCTTCATTTATTGTCTTAACAGGTGAGACTGGATCTGGTAAGTCAATAATTCTTGGAGCGCTATCGCTTCTTTTAGGCGCTAAAGCCGATAAAAGTGATGTTAGGGACGGAAAAAAAGAGGCTGAGATTTCAGGTACATTCTTTACAAAATCAAGAGCTGTCGAGAAGTGGTGTGAAGATCATTCTATTTCTTTTGAAGACAATACAATAGTAATTAGAAGAGTTATAAAAGCAGAAGGCAGATCTATTTACAGTGTTAACTCTTCTCCAATAACAAGACAAGAAGGAGAAGAATTAGGCAATCTTCTTGTTGATTTTTCATCTCAACACTCTCATCAAACCTTAATGAAGAAAGAAAACTTTCGTCTTCTTTTAGATGATTATGCCCAAAATGCAGAATTATGTAATAGCTATAGTCAGAACTATGAAGAATTAAGGACGAAAGAAAAAGAGATATCAGATGTAAGAAAACTTCTTGAAGATAGTAAGGAAGAAGAAGATTATCTCAAGTATTGCCTTAATGAAATTGAGAAGGCTGAACTGAAAGTTGGAGAGGAAGAGGAGTTAAAAGATAAACTCAAGAAGATATCAAATAGTGAGTTTATTCTTGAAGAAATAACATCTTCTTTGACAGATATGAAAGAGGGATTAAGTCTTCTTGGCCTTTCTCTTTCATCATTAAATAAAGCACTCAGAAAAGATGAAAGCTTAAATAGCCTATCTGAGAGGCTTGATTCATCAACAATTGAAGTTGAAGATATATATTCAACTCTCAGAGAGTATTCATCTTCTATTAATCTAAGTGAAGGTGAAATTGAAGAGATGAACAGTAGACTTAGTACCATTCAGCGTTTAAAAAGACGTTATGGTGGAAGTGTAGAAAAAGCACTAAGTTTAGCTGAGGAGTACAAAAAGAAGATAGATATTCTTTCTAATAGTGAGGAGAATATATCTGAGCTAGAAAAAGAAGAGAAAAAGCTAAGAGATACTTGCTTGAAAAAGGCAGATGAGCTTTCAAAGAGAAGGAAAGACGCAGCAAAAGAGTTTTCAAAGAAAATTGAAACTACACTTCGTAAACTTGGCATGGAAAACGTAGAGTTTATTATTAAAGTAAGTGATGTTGAATTAAATAAATTTGGTAAGGATGAAGTAGAGTTTTTGATAAGTGCCAATAAAGGTGAGAAAGCAAAGCCAGTTGAGGATACAGCTTCTGGTGGAGAACTATCGAGGATAATGCTTAGTATTAAAGCTCAAGCTAAATTTGAAAGCAGTGTTGATACTCTAGTTTTTGATGAGATTGACTCCGGACTTGGTGGTGTTACTGCTCATTATGTAGCTGAAGAATTAAGTGCACTAAGCAAAAATGACCAAGTAATTGCCATAACACACCTTGCTCAGATAGCAAGCAAAGCAGATGAACACTATGTGGTATCGAAAAGCGTTGAGAATAGTCGAACTGTAACTAAAATCAAAGAAGTTGAGGGTGATGATAGAATTAAGGAGATAGCGCGCTTACTTAGTGGTGATAATTCTTCAATATCTATTGAGCACGCTAAAAAGCTACTCTCAAATGAGTAAAAAGTAGAGGCTGTAGCACCAAGAAAGATGTACAGCCTCTTTTTCATTAATGGAAGTTGAGACTCTTAAATAGATTGATTTTCTCATTTTCATCTAAAGAAGTCTCTTTTTTCTGAATATAGTAGTCGTAAACAACGTTCTGTAGAGATTTTAGATTTGGCTCTTTTCCAATCTCTCTTATAGCCTCGAGTGATTTAATAATTAGTTCGCTATTATTTTCTGTTAAGCCATTTATAGAGACAAGGGATGCAATCTTTTCTAGGCATTGATTAATTAAATCATCTACAACTCTCTTCTCGTTATCTCTACCAAATTCAAGAATGAAGTAGCAAAGGTCCTTAATGTTATCCAGTCGTGCTATGTAGTCAAGCTTACCACTAGAGTAGAGTAGTGCACGAGCAGAGCTTAGTGCTTCGCCTAAGTTCTCAATTAAACGTGAATCCATCTCACTACCATCATGGTTTAGTAAAATAGCATATAACTTAAGAGCTCTAATCTTTTTACGCAAAGTATCATCATCAATGCTTACCATTGTTCTATCAATCCAAGAGTATGACTCATTAATAATACGAGCAGGGATTGATGAGTTTGTAATATGGTAGACTTCATTTTTAATACCCTTTGAATTAATCTTGTTTACGAGAAGATTAATACCCTGATCAATTGCATTATTGCTAATTACTTTAAAGAAGAAATCTTCATCTGTAGAAGAGTCGAAAAGAAGTATTTCAACATCGTTATCATTACTATTAAGTTCTTTTAGTTTAAAGTAACCATATGTTGTCTTCCAATCTTCTTTTGCCGCTAGCTCCATATTCAGATAGAAATAGATACAAGCTTCAACTTCGCCTCTTAATCCATCGGTTTCGTTTTGTGCAATTAATGCACCATCAGAGTATTCTCTTATATTGGATTTAGCACTCTTAAGATCACTAAGGAAAGGAATCATTAACTCTTCTGAAGAGTATTGTTGGAAAAGAGAGATAGCATAAAGAGCATAGCGAATATCTTGTCGTGGCTCTAAACCTGAGATATCTGAAAAGAAGAAGCCGCAAGATGTAAATGAGAAATGTTTATACTTCATTCCTGTCAAAAGATGTGCAATTTTTATCTCAACGTTTCTATCTAATTTATATTTTTCAACATATGGAATGAGGAACTCTTTCATTCTTATTTTGCCAGAGAATACATTACCAGCGGCCATAAGAAGAGTATATGGGTCTTCTTT
>JBNMJW010000145.1:0-4940 GCA_050874025.1 Candidatus Ornithospirochaeta sp. | reverse complement strand
GAAAGTACATTTAAAACAGGATTAGTATAAAGCTTTTCCATCATTTCGCTGATAGTGAATGATCTGCCAAATCCAGCTGTAAGTTGCACAAAAAGCT
Organism: Candidatus Ornithospirochaeta sp.; assembly: GCA_050874025.1. GTDB lineage: Bacteria > Spirochaetota > Spirochaetia > Sphaerochaetales > Sphaerochaetaceae > Ornithospirochaeta. The sequence goes on along the minus strand of JBNMJW010000145.1, from coordinate 4,843 downwards.
TTGCTCCAGTCTTATGGAATTCTGGCATCCATTCTTTGAGCTTCTTATACATACCTTTATTTTTATATAGCCATTGCCCAAACATAGGGTTATAAACAGGTTGGCATCCAGGAAGTACTAAGCCAACATTGTTTTGAGCAACACGCATGATAAATTCTGCGCCGTCTTTATCAAAGTGGTTTTTCTCCATCCATCCAAAAAGGTCTGTTCCTCCCATGCTTGTTAATACAATTCTATTTTTTATTTCGCATGAGCCAATACGCCATGGCGTAAAAAGGCTATTGAGTCTACTATCCATATTTCCTCCATTTAGTCCAAATTAATTGTACTACAATTGTTAATAAGAAAAAAATAAAAAAATATCAAAACAAAACCGTTAAAAAAAATTTAAAGGTTTTCGCCTAAACCGTTAAAAAATCTTTAAAGGTTTTACTTAATGTGATATCTTTATTACATGGAAAAAATAAAGGAAACATTGAAAGAAATAATTCTTGAAAATCAAGAGATTAGAACCGATAACCTTATTAAAAGAGATTTAATAGTTGAAAGGATTGAAAAAAAAGCAACTATAATTCTTGGAATAAGAAGATGTGGGAAGACATCATTGTTGCTTGAGTATATAAACTCGCTTATTTTAGATGGTGTTGATAAAAATCAAATTTGCCATATAGATTTTTCTGATGACAGACTCATTTCTATAAATAATGATGAACCTAGAGTTGTTTCGGATTCATATTATGAACTCTTTCCTGGAAACCATGGGAAAAGGGTTTACTTTATTTTTGATGAAATCCAATACTTAAATAATTGGGAATATCTTGTTAATAGGTTGCAGTCTACAGAAAACTGTGAAGTAAATATTACAGGTTCAAGCTCTAAAATCTTGCTGAACGAAACTTCTTCCGTTTTAGGTGGAAGGAAACTTGGTTGGAATTTATATTGTTATTCTTATAGAGAGTTCTTAAGAGCAAAAGGTGAGGAGCCAACAACGCTTATTCCAAAACAAATTAAAGACAAACAAGTAGGTTTATTTAATGAATACTTGAAAATTGGGGGATTTCCTGAGGCACTTTTATTCTCTTTAGATGCTTCTAGGACTTTATTTTTCCAAAATATAATAAACGATATTCTCTTTAGAGATATCATTCTAAGACACAATATTTCGAAACCAGAAGCACTAAAGACAATGGTCATTGTATTGTTTTCAATGATGAGTAGTCCTTTAAGCGAAACAAAGCTATATCAAAGACTCGTTGGAATGCATGTTAGGATTTCAAAGCCAACGATGAGCGAGTATCTAGAATATGCGATAGAAAGTTGTACTTTTTATCGCGTTCCAATAAGAAGCTACAATGAGGCAGTTAAGGCAACTAATCCAAAGAAACTGTATGTAGCTGATCATGCGCTTGCTGCCGCAAGTGGTGGATTTATATCAAGCAATGTTGGTGCAAAACTAGAAAACATAGTCTTTTTGCATATAAGAAGAAAAACAGATAAAGTGTTCTACTATAAAACAAAGTCAGGCTATGAAGTAGATTTTGCCTATGGCAATGACTTTGATGTTAAATTGGTTCAAGTCTCTGCCGATATTGCCAATGAAGAAACATTTTCTAGAGAGAAAAGGAGCCTTATTGAAGCAATGGCGGAACTTAATCTAAAAGAATCAACAATAGTGACCCTGGGAGAGGAAGACGAAGTAGTAGAGGAAAATATGGTAATAAGGATAATACCTGTGTGGAAGTATCTCTTATTGGATATGTAAATTATAAAAAGAAGGTGGTATTAGCTTTATTAACCCTTGATTCCAATATTTTAAGTAAAAAGTATTGGCTTAAACTCCGAACATCTATTCATAGCTAGATTTATGTATTCTTCTGAAATATCAATGCCAATGCTTTTTCTTTTTAATAGAGAAGCAATATAAGAAGTTGTTCCACTTCCAACAAAAGGATCAAGGACAATGCCGTTTGTTGGACAAGTCAAAAGTATGGGTGTCTTAACTAAATCTTCTGGAAAGATTGCGTAATGTACTTTATTACCTTTTTTATTTTCACTTGTTATTTGCCAGACATCAGAAATAATACTTCCATTTGGGTTATAATTAAGAAAATAAAAACCATTGTCATTTAGCTCTTTAGCGCGCCCACTGAGAGATAAGTTATCTCCAAATGTAACACGTTGGTTAGCACCTTTAATTACCATTCTAAAGTCTGTTAATTCTCCTCGTTTAATCTTATTTAGATTTTCGTCTAGAGCTAAAAATGCTTTCTTTTTTTGTTCTTCGGTTAGTTCTGTACTGAGCTCTATTTTTCTTCTGTAGTTAATTCCTTTTACTCCAGTAGCGCTAATGACTTTGTTGTCTTTGACAATAGCTTTGCCGGGTCGTTTTCTGATGGCACCGTCATCATAAAAATATCCTTTTTTATTCTTCACAAAATGAAATAGTGGTTCATATTCACTTCTAAGGCAATCTTTGGAAAAGGATAGAGAGCCTTTCATTTTATCCCAAATAATGGTATTTCGAAGAATCCAATTTTGTTCATCCTGCATTTTTATTGCAATTCTATACGGAATATTAAGTAGGTTTTTTTCAAGGTATGAGTCGCCAATGTTTAACCAAAAAGAACCGGAAGGTTTAAGAATCCTATATAGCTCTTTTGTAATATTGAGGATCTTTTCAATATACTCAGTATAGTTTTTTTCAAGGCCCAAACTACCTTTTAAGTATTCTCTTTTGTGGTAATAGGGAGGACTGGTTATAATAGAGTCTATTGATTCATTTGGTAGATCTTTCAGAATGGTAAAAGCATCTCCATTAATGAAAAATGGAAACAAAACAGATGAATTAGAAATATATTGCTCTAAATTATTCATTCTAAGAAAAACCTACTTACAATCTTTAATTTAGCATATAAAAGATTAAAAGGAAGGTTTTCTTAGTTCTGTTTTGTTAAGTTTATTGATGTATATGAAATAAACAGGGACAACAATAATATCTGAAAGAATCCATGCTAGTGGGTGAGATATTACAATTCCAATATATCCTAGAGGTTTTGCTAAAAGTATAGAGCCAAGACATCTTCCAATAAGCTCTAGAATACATGCAACAAGCGGAGCCCACGATATGTTCATGCTTTGATCAGCTGTTCTGTAAACAACAATTAGACCTAAGAGTAGATAGCAAGGAGCAATTACAGAAAAGTATTCAATGACATATCTATCAATTTCATTATTGGCATTACTTACAAATATTGGGGCTAAATATGGAGCGGAAACAAGCATCAAAATTGCCATAAAAACATTAAGTGTTTCGACAATAAACAGAGCACTCCATACTCCCTGTTTGATTCGTTTGTATGAGCCACTTCCGTAATTTTGAGCAACAAAGGTCGAAAGTGAAGTTTGGAAGGCGCCATCAACAAGTACTGCTAATTGATCTACTTTGCTTGCTGCTGTAAAGCCTGCAATTGCCTTTGTACCAAGGCTATTTACTGCACTTTGCATAACAATTTGGCCAATGCACATTACAGACATTTCCATACCCATAAGAGTTCCAAGCTTAAAGTGATCTGCTATATTCTTCTTTTCAATTCTCCATAGCTCTTTTTCAATTTTGAAAATTGGATATTTCTTTAATCCCACGATTAATGATAGAGTTGCCGCTATCATTTGAGATAGAACAGTTGCCCATGCAGCTCCTGCAACTCCCCAGTTAAATGGAACAATGAATATGTAATCAAGAATGATATTAAGTAAGGAAGATATGATAAGAAAGATAAGAGGTACTTTACTGTCACCAAGCGCTCTTAGAATGTTTGAAATCATATTGTAGAAAATAGATGCGCCTGTTCCTAAAAGAATAACAAATAAGTATGAGTAGGCAAGTGTATCTATCTCTTTTGGAACATCCATTATCTCAACAATTTTACCTGTAAAGGGAACAAAGAGTAGTGTTAATAGAATTGTGAAGAAGAGTGAGAGGTATGTGGATGCAACGATGCTTTTTTTAACGCCTCTTTCATCTTTATGACCATAGCGCTGAGCCATAATTACAGCAAAGCCGCTAGTAAAGCCTTGCACAAAGCAAAGTATAAAGTAAGAGAATACTGTAGTGCCTCCAACAGCAGCTAAAGCTTCTTCTCCTATTGTTTGTCCAACAATGATTGTATCTGCAAGAGTATAAAATAGTTGAAAAAGGTTTCCCCCAATAATTGGAAGAGTAAAGCTCCAAATAACTGAAATTGGTTTTCCTTGAGTTAAATCTCTCATTACTTTTTCTCTCGCGTGGAATAATAAGAACAAATAAAAGAATTGTTAAGATTAAGACAAAGCAAAAGTCTGTATTTTCAAGTTATTAGTTTCTTTTTTGATACAAAAAAATGGTATTGTCATATAAAAACAATACCATTCGATACCCGAGACGGGACTTGAACCCGTACGGCATTGCTGCCAGGAGATTTTAAGTCTCCAGTGTCTACCATTCCACCACCCAGGCGTTACAGAGAGAATAATAACCAAATTTTAAAAGAAAGGGAAGTAGCGTTTTCTTTTCTTTTCAATTTAATTAGAATTGGTTATCTTCTATTGTAGTCTTAGTAAAAGGAGTTTTTATTTATGACAAGTTGGCGTGATTTTTTCATTGGATTGGGTTCTGGTTGTGCTGTGGCCCTTCTTGTATGGTTTATATATATTATTAGACTCCATCTTGCAAAGAAGAGAGGCGATAACGAACTTAAGAAGCTTAAAGATATGCTTACTTCTCGCATGGAGATTGAAAATGATGGAGTTAATAAGCTAAAAAGCGAGAATGAGGAACTTAAAAGATATAATGAGAACTTAAGAG
>JBNMJW010000144.1:0-4941 GCA_050874025.1 Candidatus Ornithospirochaeta sp. | reverse complement strand
GTTATATACAATATGCATCGCAACTTGCATAAGCAAAGTGTAATTTGTATCGTATACTTTCCTAAAATCGTCCCTATTGGTACTTTTTATTTCCATCTTACTAACAATTATCCTATATAAAGGTTACACAGTTTTTTCGAGAACAGGTCCTTTTGGTGTATCTTTTACGACATAACCCAAAGCACTTAACTCATCTCTAATCTCATCAGCTCTAGCCCAATTCTTCTCTTTTTTGGCTTTTGCTCTCTCTTCGACAAGCTTCCATTCTCTTTCGCCACCAACTCTTTCTTCGTTCTTTGCTTCGATTTTATCGAGATCCAAGCCAAGAATCTTATCCATACTATAGAGGACAGAAAGCTTTTCTGAGTCTGTAACCGTATTATCTTTTAGCATCTTCCACATTGAAGCAAGTGCTAATGGTGCCATTAAATCATTGTTCATAGCATCCATAAAGTTATCTAAATAAGCCTTAGCACCTTCTGAAAGGGTCTTTGCTTCACCGCTCTTTTTCAATTCAGATACAATCTGGACAAGCTTTTCTCTTGCACTCTTAGCATGGTCTAAAGCTTCCCAAGAGTACTTAAGTTGTGTTCTATAATGTCCAGAAAGGCAGAAATATCTGTAGTCTAATGGGTTATAACCATGCTCAACAACAACAGGTAGAGTTAAGAATTCACCACTAGACTTACTCATCTTACCTTTATCGTTAAGAAGGAACTCTCCATGGCACCAATAATTGACCCACTTTTTGCCTGTTGCGGCTTCACTTTGAGCTATTTCATTAGTGTGATGAACAGGAATAGCATCAATTCCACCACAGTGAATATCGAAATGCTCTCCTAAGTACTTCATACTCATAGCAGAACATTCAATATGCCAACCAGGGTAACCTCTGCCCCATGGACTATCCCACATCATAGCCTGTTCACCAAACTTCGAATTTGTGAACCAAAGGACAAAGTCCTTGCTATTTCTTTTATTTCCATCAACTTCGATTCTAGCTCCACTCATCTTATCTTCTTGCTTTTGGCCTGCAAGCTTTCCATAGTCTGAGATAGTATCGATTGAAAAATAGACATTTCCACCGGCAGTATATGTATGGCCCTTCTCTTCAAGGACTTTTATTAGTTTTATCATATCTTCTATATGATCTGTTGCTTTACATACAATTGTTGGTCTAATTATATTCAAAGCCTTTTCATCAGCAAAGAAAGCATCTGTATAAAACTTGGCTATATCCCAAACACTTTTGCCTGTCTCTCTACTTCTTTTTCCAAGCTTATCTTCTCCATCGTCACCATCGCCTGTTAAATGTCCGACGTCTGTAATATTCATAACATGCTTTACTTTATAGCCATCACTAAGAAGAGTTCTTTTTAGAACATCTTCAAATATAAATGTTCTTAAATTACCTATATGTGCATAATTATAGACAGTAGGACCACAACAATACATCGATACCTGACCTGGCTTAATTGGAACAAATTCTTCAACTTTTCTTGTCATCGTATTGTATAACTTCATATGTGTCCTCCTAATTTTATTGACATTGTCGTATTATATTTATTTTCTCATCCTTGATAAAGTGATAGAAAAGTGGCCCCACACAAGAGGCCACAAAAAACACAAGAAATCCTTATTCTTAGAGAGTATATGTAGCTCCAAGGAAGAATCTGAATGCAAGATTAGATAAAGAATATGTTCCATAACTAGGATTTTTCTTTAAGCCTTCTGCATTATTAACAAAATACCAAGAGAATCTTGTTCCTAAGTTTAAGTTTACGTTCTTAGCTACACTAAATGTACCAGAAGCCTCTAAGCCTAAACCAAGAGCAAGGTTGGTATATCTCTTTTTTAAGTTCTCATCATTACCTGTATAAGAACAATACTTTCCATACATCATGTCTAAACCAAGAGCGCCATTAATCTTTACGTTCTTGTTAACACGATAGCTATTCTGAGGTGCAACAAAGAGAACAAAGTTTGCTCCTGTAGACTCTGATGCTTCAGACTTGTTGTTAGTATTTCCAATACTTGTTTTTGTATCTGTGGTTATTGATGCCTTTCCAAAAATATCAACACCAACATTAGCCTTTAAAGAAACATCCTTGGATAGACCAAACTCAGCTGTACCTGCAATAGAAACGCCATTATTTAAGTTCTTAGTGCTAATTGACTGATTAGACTGAGTATATTTCTGATTTACTGGATTTAAAGAATATCCCATATTAAGACCAACACTAATGTTATTCTTTGATGCAGCTGAAAGACCAGTTAGAACAAGAGAAATAACAACAACACAAACTAATAATTTCTTTTTCATATTATTTTTCCTCCATAGATAAGCTAAAGATGGAAAATGAGAATGTCAATAACAAATTACTTATATATCTATTCGAATTTTAACCGAAAACTCGTTGTTTTGTTTGAGAGAAAACTCAACTTCGTTATTTTCATTTTCCATCCTTATTGTCGCTTTAACCTTAAAATACATATAGCCCACAGCTATGGTTATTCCATTTTTTTCCAAAGAAAAAACTATGTCTTTCCCATTTTTGAGAGTAGCTGAAATCCACTTATAGCTAATGGAAAAATCCTCGCTCCTTTTTATTTTTCCATCAAGAAAACTCTTCTTAATTGTATTTTTGAAGACAAAATCTCCAAGGCTTAGTTTAACATTTAATTTGTATTCATAATCTCTATATTCATCTAAATATTTTGGCTCCTCTTTCATTTTAACTTCACAGAGGTAACTTAATTCTTCATTCTTAATTTCTAGACCATAATACATATCCCACTCTTTGCTATTTTGAGTAATGGCTTTTACTCTTCCCTTTCCAAATGAAAATGTAAAAATTGAAAATGAGATAGAGGCTTTAGCCATAACCGAAAAGGATGAAAACGACGAAAGAGAGGAAAGTACAAGGAGTTTAATATTTGGATATGTAAAACTAAAAAGAGTCCAAATACGATCCTCATCTATTCTGTTTATCCTTTTAGTTTGATAACGATAATCTTCTTCCTTTGAAACATATAAGGAGGAGACAGAAAAGCGTTCAAAGGAAGAAGAAAACCCTAACCCACGATTAGACACAAAAAATTGAGAAGTACCAAAAAGATTAAAAACAGTAATGAACGAGTCAGTTTCGTAAAAAGTTTCCTTTTTACTTGCTGTAATGCTCGGGGTTAGGGAAGCGGAAATAAAGGGATCTTCTATTAAGCCAAATAAACCGCTTTGGCCAATAGAACCAAAACTAAAATAGGCTGTCTTTATAGCTAGATTATCCTCTTTTAATGATATTTTGTTTAAAGGAGACGAAAAACCACACACCCCAACACTATTAAGTTCGATACTAATAGAGCTCAAACTGAACAATGCTAGAAAAAAGATAATAAAGACTACAAAAACGACCTTCATATTATATAGAACGCAATATCGTGAAAAAATGTCAGCGAAATTTAATTTTTTCTTTTCTTTTTTTAATATGTGGAGATTTTTTCACTTGTGCTATATCATCCATAGATAGTTGTTAATAATCTAAGGAGACATGAAGATGGTTATTTTGACCCTAAATTGTGGTAGTTCTTCTGCCAAATATCAGGTATATGATTGGGACAATAAAGATGTATTGTCTGTCGGCGTTGTTGAGCGTATTGGTCAGGAAGAATCAACTATAGAACAGAAGTCTAGAGGAAAAGATGAATTTGAAGCTACATTCTCTTCTCCAACTCATGCAGAAGCTATCGACTATATATTAAAGATGCTTCAGGATCCAACATATGGTTGTATTAAGGACCTTTCTGAAATTGGAGCTGTTGGACACCGTGTACTCCATGGTGGAGAGATGTTTAAGAAGTCAACTCTTGTTACAGACGAAGTAATTGAAAAACTTAAGACTCTTATTCCACTTGGACCATTACATATGCCAGGAAATATCATGGGCATAGAATGTGCTAGACGTTTAATGCCAAATGTTCCACAGGCAATTGTTCTAGATACAGCATGGCATCAGACAATGCCTAAAGAAGCATATATGTATGCTGTTCCTTATGAATGGTATGAAAAGTACAACGTTCGTCGTTATGGCTTCCATGGAACATCTCACCTCTATTGTGCAAAGAGAGCTGCTGTTCTTCTTGGAAAGAAAAATGAAGACACAAACGTAATTATCCTCCATATCGGCAATGGTGCATCAGCTTGTGCTGTTAAGAATGGTGTTTGTATTGATACATCAATGGGATTAACTCCACTTGAAGGACTCGTTATGGGAACACGTAGTGGTGATATCGACCCAGCTGTTATTCCATATATCTGTGCTAATGCAGGCTACTCTGTTAAAGAGATGGATACAATCCTTAACAAGAAATCTGGTCTCTTAGGTCTCTGTGGAAAATCAGATAGACGTGATGTAAGCCAGATGGCAGAAAAAGGCGACGAAAAGGCTCAGCTTTGTGTCGATATGGAATGCAGAAGAATTAAGAAGTACATCGGTGCTTATGCAACACTTCTTGGCAGAGTCGATGCTATCGTCTTCACAGCAGGTGTTGGTGAGATGGGTGAAAATGTCAGACTTGGTGCAACTCAGGGTCTTGAATTCTTAGGCATTAAGATTGATGAAAAGAAAAATGACCTTTCTCATTGCAGAAATGCAGAAACATGTATCAGCGCAGACGATTCTAAGGTTAAGATTTTTGTTATTCCAACAGATGAAGAACTTGTAATAACAGAAGATGCTTATGCTCTAATGAAGGGAACATATGATGTTCATACTTCATTCCACTACTCTTTCGAAGATCCTAATTATGTTAATAAGGCTAGAGAACGTGGTCTTGTAAATAACCTTAAGAAAAAGCCAGAAATTGCATCTATAATTGCATATCCACCAAATAAAACAAAATAAGTAATGCTTTAGGGTACTCGTAGGGGTACCCTATTTATTT
>JBNMJW010000143.1:0-5071 GCA_050874025.1 Candidatus Ornithospirochaeta sp. | reverse complement strand
CTCCTAAGCAGCCTCCAAGGACTAGTAAAGATGACGAATTAAAGCCTTGCCACTTCCTGTTGTAATGTCACTTTTATTGTTTCATTACCGGAAGAAATAGTGCAACATCCTTTCTATTTACCTTTTTATCACTCCTCCTAACCAATAGCAATATTACCTTCTGGACTCTTTATTCTTTCTATGTATTCATAGTGCCAAATAGAAGCAATAGTTAAAGGTCCAAGACGCCCTATATACATAACTAGAATCGAAACAATCTTGCTCCAAAGAGTCAAAGTTCGAGTAATTCCAGTAGAGAGTCCAGCTGTTCCAAATGCAGATGCAGCTTCAAAGAGTATGTCAATAAAATCTATCTTTGGCTCAAATATAGTAAACAAAAAGCTTGCTAAAGCAACAATAGCTAAGCCAAGCAGCGTTATTACCGAGGCTTTCCTAAAACTGTCTTTAGGAATAGTGTACTTAAAGCCCTTCTCCTCTGTATTTGTAGCATTGGCCTTAATACCTTTTATTAAAACATAGAGTGTTGTTGTTTTTATTCCACCTCCAGTAGAACCAGGAGATGCTCCAATAAACATCAAGAAAATCATCACAAGAAGACCAGACTTACTAAAAGAAGAGAGCGCTACTGTAGAAAAACCTGCTGTTCTTGCCGACACACTACTAAAGAGTGCAGGAAGAAAGCTAATCTTCTCTGTTGCCATTAATAGCAAAGTACCTAAGATGATTAAGACGAAGCTCACAGAAAGAACAACCTTCGTATGCATTGTTAGCTTCTTCCACTTAAAATGCTTCTTTACTATATCTTGAATAACCAAGAAGCCAATTCCTCCAAAGAAGATTAGAAGAATTGTCGTAATGTTTAGTAATACATTGTCTCTATACGGAATAAGATTAGTCATTCCTCCAAGTATATCGAAGCCTGAATTGTTAAAGGCAGCAATAGAGTGGAAAATGCTAATCCAAATCGCTCTAGAGAGTGGATAATCTCTACTAAATACGATAAAACTCAAAATACTACCTACCGCCTCAAATAGAACTGTAGTTACTAAAACGCTTCTAATGTAGCGAACGATTCCCTTGCTCGAGGAAAGATTCATCGCTTCTTTTATGATGCTTCTTCCTCTGAGATTAATCTTTCCCCCTACAGCAAGGATTGCTATTGTCCCTATTGTTGTTACACCAAGTCCTCCGATTTGAATTAATAGCGCGACTATTAATTGACCAAAGAATGAAAAATTGTCGTAGATATCAACACTAATTAGTCCTGTTACACAGACAGCGCTTGTTGATGTGTAAAGGCTATCTATATATGAAACAGAGACACCTTCTTTCCTAGAAATTGGAAGAGAAAGAAGAATAGAACCTACAAAAATAGTTAAAGCAAAGCCAAGCGCAATTATTTGCATAGGCATAAGCTTTATCCTTTTATTTTGTTTATTCATAACCTACCTTATTCTAACACCATCAACTCTCATCATCAACAGAGCTCACTTTTTGACATTTTTCATACTTTTTTCGTTATATAAGTATGAAATATGTTTTATTTATTATTCTTTTCTTTCTAATTTTCACACCTTCTTGTAATGACCCAAATACAAAGATTGAAGATATTCTCTTAAAAAAGGATACTGAGGATGCCAAGATAATCTCCTCCGAAATAAAGGACAATAGCACATTCAATATTGTGCTATCTGAAGTTGTTGAGATCTTAGAGTTCTCAATTAATGGAGTAAGAAGCAAGGAAAGACAACTCGGTAAAGAGTTCTCTTTTCCCCTCGGTCGCACGATAGAGATGGGCGAAAAAGTAACTATAGCTCTCACCTATAAAAAGAATGGCGGAAACACAACAAGAGCTTACTTTACTCTATATGGAAAGAACACGAGAAAGGCAAAACTTCTTATTAATGAAGTATCAATAAAAGGAACGAAAACTCTTCCTGATAGAGTTGAGCTTCTTGTTACTAAGAGTGGTAATATTGCTGGCTTTGAGCTGACAGATGATTTAGACTCTACTCCCCTAACTCTACCCTTCTTAGAGGTAGATAGAGGAGATATTATCGTAATCTATTGGAATAGCAAAGCTAATAAAGAAGACTACATAAGAGAAAATGGCAAGCATACTTATTATCTTAGCGGTAACATGGCCAATACGCTTATATCTACAACAGGGGCATTAATCCTATTTGACGAACATGATGGCACTATAGAGGACGCAATACTCTATTCAGATTTCTCTTCTTCTGACTATGGCAAAGAAAAATATGAGAAGTGTGAAAGTCTTCTAATAGAAAAAAACGAATGGTATGGTGAACCTATAAGTAGTGAGTACGTAACTGCCTCCCGAGTCCTAACTAGACTTAAAGGCGGAATAGACACCAACACATCTGAAGACTTTTTCACTTCCCAAGCAAGAAAATCTAGCTTTGGAGAGGAGAATGAATATTATCCTTATGATGAATAAATCTTTACCTAGTAATTCTTTTGATTCCTAGAAGTTCCTCATGGAAAACCATGATTTGTCTCCAATATAATAGACATTCTCACACAAAAGCGAGAATGTCTATATTTTGTTCTTTGGTAAGGAAATACAATACTACTTGCACTCAACAATGAGATATCTCATTTTCTGATCTTCTCCAAGCTTTTTGAAATCTTTCCATTGAAGTTTATAAGTGTTCTCAGTATGTATAGCCTTTTCGTTATATGTCAGATTTCCTTTACTAATAACGCTAGCAAGAGCAACAGTTTCAATAACTGATCCGTCCTTATGTTCAGACCAGAAACCGTGACTATTTGTTAAAAATACACAATAAGCTTTAGCAGAACTAAATCCATCAGTTCTTAACAGTTTTTCCATTCTAGCAACATCCTCACGAAAAGCAAACATAGAATCATTCTCTGCAGATTGATTGGCTAAGCTCAAGTCATTGTCACAACCATGTCTTGTAACTCCTTTAAAGAGACATGTTTTGTACTTTAATTCAACAAAGTACTTAGTTCCTTCGACTTCAAAAAAGACATCAATATGTTTTCTTGCCTTTTCATCAGCAAACTCAAATGGGTATTCAATCACAACATTCTTTGCCCCTAGTTCTTTTGCTTTATTTGCAAAATCAAATTGAAAATCTGCTTCTGACAAATACGCTTCATTTGGCATATTGCCGATATCAGCAATAAGCCCATTCATGATTTTTTCTACAATACTCATGTTTAAAATCTCCTTTTACATTTTTTATATTTAAGGAATGCATTCCCTTAATATCCTTTGAATAATTAAATTGTTTAATTGTTAAAAAGCCCTAATCGGACGCACATTACAACTACCGTAACGACTGCCTCGGGACAGAGCTCCATCACATAAACTCTGATTCCATGCGCCTTCATAGTTGTCTTCAGAACTAGACCAATATTGTCCAATACAGAAATTAGCACTCTTTGTCTCACTTAAAGCAATATAGACCAAATTAAGATCATTTTTGCTCGGTAAGAACCAATCTGAATATCCACCATATGTGTAATCAAAGCATTTCTTTGCAGCATAATCAGAAGTAGTTTCTCCTCCATTTTCAGACTTATTATAGGCCTCGCTACCCATTGTTTTTACAAGCATTTCGGTATTTAATCTTCCAGATCCAACAATAGTAGAAGTTCCAGTAGCCCTTGACTCAGATTTTTCTGTTGCCTTGTAAAATCCAAAAATAATTGTATTTGTATCTACATCTACAGGAGCAACTTCCAGATATCTCCAACCATTGCTGTAATAACCTTTATCATAGAAGACTGTTCCACCTGCAGGGCCTGTACTTCCTATATCATATATAGTGGTTACTTCTGTTGGATAGTTGTAATAACTATCACCTTTATAACCAACATCTGGATTTGGTTCTTCACGATAATTACTTAAATTAGCCTTCGTAATGCTAAATTCTTTATCAGCATAAAAATCGTTTATAAAGCTATGCTTCGTTTTTAAACCATTATCATCAAGTTCTTTTGTATTTGCATAACCCCAGAAATTAGAAGTTAAATCAACTTCTTCATATTGAGAAAACTTCGTTGTTATTTCAATTACTCCATTACAATCAATAAAATTGGAATCTCTAATAAGTGTCGGATTATACTCTTTAAACTCACAATCTATAAATTCACTAGCATGAAAAGAACATCCAGAAGCCCACACTGCTAATCCATGAAATTTATCAATGTAACAGTAAAAAGAATTAGATAAATAAAGATTACAACTAATAAAAGTAGAATTTTTAAGAGCCACAACCACATCGATTACCATGTTTTCGAATCTATTGTTTTCTCCTATTCCTCCAATAGACAAATTATCGTTGTTAAAAGTATTACCTGTCAGATAAGAGTCAATAATTACATTTTTAAAACATAACCCATTATTGGGATTTGAACTTATATCTTGAAAACTACTTGGCAACGTTACCAAATTAATTGCATTATTAATTAAAGAACCTTCTCTTACGTATATTCCACCAGTAATTGTTGAATCACATATTTCCCCAGAGAAATCAAACACAGCATAGTTATCTGTTTCGATAGTTGAATTTAAGACAGCCATGTGTCCCTGTAAGCCTTTTATAGAACCTTTTATATCAACATACTTCAACATGCTTCTGTTGTCATTCTTACAATTAATACCTATCCAATTGTTCTCACCACTTTCTACTCCATAGAAAGAAATTTTCTGAGTCTCTGTTCCGATAGCTTCTATTTTTCCTTCAACTGTAATACCAAATTCACCATCAAACTGAACATCTACGCCTGGTTCAATCTTTAATGTTGTGTCCTTTTCAACCATAATGGATCCGGTTACAAGGTAAGGACTCTTATCTTTTGTCCATGTTAACTTGTCATCCATTAAAACGCCTGAAACTTCAGTCTTCTGATCTTTAAGAGTTACTGATGCACTAAATGAACTTGATTCATTACCAGCTCTATCAACAACTCGAACATAAATTGTCTTATCTCCATTCTCTGCAGGTAATTCCCAATTAAAGATTGGAGAATAATCATACTGACGTGTAGCTCTATCAAAGACGTTGTCATAGGT
>JBNMJW010000142.1:0-5165 GCA_050874025.1 Candidatus Ornithospirochaeta sp. | reverse complement strand
TTGCTTACCTGGTCGATTGATCACGCAGACGGTGGAGAGGAACTTGTGGCGTTCCATTGAAAGAAAGTCGGGAAGCTTCGCCTTGGCGTGCATACGGTCGAGGACCTTTTGGACCTTCTTGAAATTCTTGTCGGCTTGGGTCTCATGGATGGTGATAGGTTCTTTTGGAACTTGTGATTTTTGCTCACGAATCTTTTTGACATGCTCACGGACCTGCTTCTTGGAAGGAACTTCGAGAAGGTGACCAGTCTTTTTGTCTAGTTTATAATTTGATTTCGGCTGTTTCATGATTATAAAATGCTTTAGATGTTACCTTTGTTGGTGCAGATGACCTCAAAATGGTAGTCTCCACAGATTTCCTTGCCATTGGACATGCAATGTGTTTGGGGGCAAGGGATGCCTTTAAGAAACAAGTCACAAGTGCGACAATGTGCTGGAATATCCTCGTTGAATGTTGGTTTCCATTGAATAAAACCAGTGTCATTATTTGGCACAGCACGGACAACACGACCAAAGTGGTCGTACAATTCTCCAGGGACAACATAGCTGGCGTCTCTCAGAGATGGGAGAGTGTAACCCATCTTGTGGATAAACCATAGACGGAGGTAAATGATGAAACGTTTCAACTTTTTCATATATGATTGATGTTATATATTAATAATGTGGGCTAAGATACAAGTTTTATGCAGAACAGAAGTGATAACTTGCGCAACTTGGCTGGTTGAGAACCAAATTGCGCAAGAAAAGATGATTACTCCGCCTTTTCTGCCTTCTCTTCTGTTTTATCAGAATTTGTGGAAAGCTTATGCTCGAAGACATCGAGAATCTTTGTCTCGCTGAGGCTCTTCAACTCATAGTCGATCATAGTTTTGCCCATAGCCTCGTCAACGTAACGCTTTGCACGCTCGATGCACTTGGCTTGGATAAGATAGTTGACATAGGAACGCTTCTCCTTGTTGCTCTTCTCGTCAATGGTGATGAAAGCCAAACGTGCCTTAAACCATAAATCATCGTCATCAATATCTGAGAAGAAAATCTCGTTGTAGTTGGTCGGGTTGATGTTGGCAACCTTAAGTTCACCAGATACATAGACCTCCATGTTGTCTATGATGCTAGCTTCTGCCTCGGTAAAGGATAGAGCATCAACCACATACAACTCATTAACCAACTTTTCGGTACCATCTTCCTGGGTCTTCTGATATTTCACCTTACACTCGAACCAAGTTCCTGTGCGAGAGCGGAGGGATGAACCGTTACCTGTGCCAATGAATGACTCCTTTGGCTTGTTCTGAGACTTGTCTTGTGTCTTAACCTCATGCTGAGGCTTGTTTTCTGTTTCCTTTTTCATAATCTTAAGAGTTTGAATTGTTATTAATAATTTTGTCTACCTCTTCCGGGGTAAGTTCCTTGCCATCTTTGCTAAGATATTTCTTGCAGATGAAATACATCGTTCCTGGAGGGTCCGGATGGCGATAGTATTCTTTCAGTTCAATGTTGGCCAGCTGTTCATCGTTGGTAGAGTAAATGCAACGTGCTTGTTTGGCTCTTGGCAAACGTTCCATCACGCAATATTGGATGAAGTAACCATCTTTCTTGATTTGCTCGTCCTGTAAACGGACAAGCATCTTGTCGATCTTGGCTTCTTTCTCCTTGATGGTCTTGAAGAGGGTGTTGACCAGCTCCTTGTCGGGCTGTGGCTTCTTCTTCTCTTGGAAATATTGGATGGTTGAGGCTCTAAGTTCTGCCACCAGAAGGAAGAATGTGCCGTTGTCGTTCTGAGGGACGGCTGAGCCATCTGCCTTCAAGATAATATCATCGACACGCTTTTCCAGTTCGATGGATTGGCGAAGCATCTTTTTGTCTCGGTGTGCCCAATACTCCTTCTCTGTGGTTCGCATAGCTGAAACTAGCTTGCGAAAGGATAATGCTGATTCTTCACTCATAGCTTATTTGATACCTAATGTTTGTTTAACTTTCTTGATGCGGTCTAGCTCCTCTGGGAGGAGGTTGCCTTGCTCGTCTATTCGGCAGAGGAGTTTGAGGCGTGGGGTGATGGTTATCCACTTGTGGAGGCCATCGTGCTCACGCTTTATCTGTCGAAGCTGGGCTTCTTGCAGTCTTTCGTGCAAGTGCTGCTCATGGCGAAGCTTACTGATTTCGTTCTGTATTCTGTCCATACGATAATTGATTAAAGTTCTATTACTTCTGCTATGTCGGCAGGGATGTCGTAGTAAGGGATGGAATATCCTTTGTCCTTCATTTCGTCTGGGAGATAGCAGCGGTAGTATTTTCCGTAGAAGTTTTGCCATTTCTCCTTGACAGTGAGTATTGTTCCAGCCGGAAGCTCAGGCTTCGGCTTGAATGAAGAACGAGGATAACATCCAGTCTCATGCTCATCTGCTGCACAACAACATGAGCATTTCCATAAATGAATCTTCATACGCTATTTTTTCTTTGTTTTACGTTTGGTGTAATTAATGTTTTCTATCTGATTACTTAATTGTTCTTCGATTGCTTTCTGAGCAAGGATTTCCTGCCAGTGAGCTTCATGGTTATTTCTTCTCTCCTGGTCCTCAGTGAGACGTGGGTTATATCTACCGAAGCAGATGGTATCGAAATTCTCATAATCCTTCATCTCGTATGGAGGCTTGGAGCCTGGTGGAGCAGGAATGAAATCCTTAGCGAACTCTTTAGGAGAGAGGGTTGCCATCGTTGAGCCAACCGGGTCAATGACCTCATATTTAAAGATGCGGCTCTTTCTCTTTGCTGAAGAACTATGAACCGCTTTTGCCCAGCAGATGTTTCCTCTATAGGCTGAGGTGAGACGAGAGCGATAATAGGGTTTCCATATTCGCTTATCTCTGAATGCACAGCAGATGCCTGTAGGGGAATCTCCATTATACGTAACACTATCTGACTTCCAGCAATGGTTGTAGCCGAGGTCGCTGATGTGGCTATGTACACAGAACTTGCACATCCTCATTTTCTCCTGATTAGCAACTGATGGTGTTGGCTGCATCAGGCTTTGTTTGATGTAATTGCCCATAGATGCATGATTTTAAAGTTCATCCTCTTGGTTGGTTGCTTTACGTTTCCATTCTCTACAGCATTCCCAGTGGAAGCGATGATGACCGAAGCCGTTGCATGTTCCGCTGTACTTACTGTTTGCTGTAGGACGGAAGAACTTGCAACCCTTACAGGAGCGATGGCCATGGTGGTAAACTAGATAGATGAATGTGCTGGCCATAACAACCAGGCACAGCATGATGATGATAAATCCGATTTCCATATTACTTTTTGTTTTTAATGATTTTGTTTAATACTTGCTTGTTGTGCTCAGTATCATCATTGATGAGGTGAAAGGATCGTACTTTCTCGTAAGCGTTGACTTCGGCACCTCTCATGTAGTCGTTGATCACTTGCATGAAATCTTCGAGGGAACGACAGAGGGCGTACTTGTAGCCAGCGCACTGCCAGTAGCCCTGGAAGCGTTTCTGATGTGCAGTCTGGTTGTTGGTCTTGCCAAACTTCAACTCAATACCCAGGCCGTAGTAAACTTCCGGATGTTCATCGAGGATCCCAATCTTTCCATCCTTCATGGAAGGTAGGGCCAAGATAAGGTCTGGAACACCAGGCACCACACCGGCTGCAGCGTTGAGGGCTATCTTCTTGCCACTCGTTGCACCATCCGCCTCATTCTTGGGATGGAAGAGGAGATTGGAGAAGGCCGGGTACTGTAGTCGGAACCATCGTACACAGGCTATCTGCAACTGGCCTTCACGCTGCACCTTCTTCTGCTGAGGCTTTTGCGTGTACTCGGAATAATTGCCGTTAAGGCGATCTATCAATTCTTGTTTGTCCATAACTGTTAGTATTTTGAATTGTCATTCATTTATGTTTAGTCGCTTAGGAGAGACTGGAGATAGCTCTGAGTCTGATCATCCAAGTCGGCAAGCGATTGTTCTTCTTCTGCCACGGAAGGATTCCACGTGATTCCAAGCTTGGCCAGCGTGCCATCCTTGTAGGCTGATCTTACCATCTTGGCCATGGATCCATTGGGATTCGTCTTGCTGGACTCTATCCAGCCAAGGTACTTTTGTCGAAGGGCTTCGGTCTGTTCCTTCTCCAGGGCCTTTTGGCGTTCTTCCTTCTGACGAAGGCGAGCTTCAATCTCCTCGTTGGTTTCCTCTTGTTGAGGCTGAGGGGACGAAACGTTTGGAGAGCTTGGAGCCTGTGGCTTTTTGCTTGCTGAGGCTGTAACCGTAGGGTTGTCGAAGGTACCTTCCATCAGAGGCTCATAATTCTTTGGATTGAAGAGCCAGTTGAAGGAGATATAGCATCCACCATCCTTGCGGCCAGAAAGCAGATCTGAGTCGAGAGCCTTGCGAAGCATTGGCTCAATGTCCTCGTAGGAGTAATCTGAGATAAACTTGGCGACCATCTTCTTGCGATCGGGGGTCATCTTCGAGATTGGCTTAACTTGCGTGCCCAGGAAGAGGCGATTGAAGAGCCTTAACACTTCCGTGAACTGAGCTTCGGCATCCACCGGCTTTTTTTCTTTTTCTTTTTTTTGTGTTTGGGGGTGGGCTTTCTGCTTTCTTTGTTTGTTTTCTTTTATAGGGGTTTCAGGGGGAAGATTTTCTTTTATTTGTTTCTTTCCTCTTACTTCTGTGCCCTTCGCTTTGCCCTTATCTGTGCCCTTGACTATCTCTAAATCTTCGGAATTACCTTTATTTAAAGGGGTTTCGGAGTGTGAAATCTGTGCCCCAGATTGTGCCCTTGGCTGTGCCCCTTGTTTTGGCTGTGCCCTAGATTGTGCCCTATTCGTGCCCTTAACTGTGCCCTTATCTGTGCCCTTGCTAGTTTCTGAATCTTCGGAATCGCCTTTATTTAAAGGAACTTCGGAAGATTGAATCTGTGCCCTAGATTGTGCCCCAAAGTGTGCCGTAACCTGTGCCCCTTGGTCTCTTTGCCACGGTATGATGCAGTGGGATAGGGAGTGAGAACTGTTAACGTAGAGTTTAGTTGAGGCTCTTGGAGCAGAGCACTTGGTGATGATTTTCTCGGCTATGAGCACATCGATGGCGACACGGATGGTCTTGACCGTGGTATGGAGCTGTAGAGCCAAATCACGATAGGAGAGGGTGGCAGCGGAAGCCTCGTTG
>JBNMJW010000141.1:0-5169 GCA_050874025.1 Candidatus Ornithospirochaeta sp. | reverse complement strand
TGGTAGCCAATTGGACCTCCCTGATGGTGCTTGTCAAATTCATCCTTATAACCCAGCTCTGCATATTTTGCCTTGCCCTTTTCAAGTGCACTTACAAATGAATTACCTGGAAGAGAAGAAGCAATATATGTACAGTCTATTATCTGATTAGCTTCATATTGCTTTAGTATCTCCTCGCTTGGTTTAGATAAGTAAACATAACGAGTTAGGCAAACAACAAGACCATTACGTCTAAAGTTTCCTCCAATTTGAACTCTATTTTCTACTCTCTTGTTTGTTGGGAGAGGATGTCTGAATAAAGAAATCCTCTCATCAGCAGCGACCATGCAAGAAAGGATCTCAAGGCCTTTCTTTTCCATATTGTCGATAATAATGCCAGCTATTTCGTATTCGCTCATCCCCTTTTCGACCATTGCGCCACTCTCTTCCATAGCCCAGGATGCATCTTCTCCAATAGCTTTATAGCGCTCAACTTCCTCTTCTGTTAAGCTGAATCTAAGCTTCTGAATTGCCTTTTGAGCATTCGAAGTGTCATAGCCAATATTTAAAGATGGAACAAGAGAAGAGAGAGTCTTTTTTTCAAACTCTGTATCATGCCAAATGCCATATAAAACTTTAAAGCCTAGCTCCTCTAGCTTCTCTTCTTTTATCATTCTAGGAGCTTCAATGTTGTTGGTGATAGCATAGAGCTCAGTTGGAGTAACTAAGAGCCCACAGTTTCCTGTTGCGCCCATGCCTACATAGTTTCTTCCGCCACATGTAAGCCAAGCAAAGTTATCTTGCCCTTTAAGATAGATGGCATCATAGCCATCACTCTTAATTAAAGCTCTTACTCTTTCTAACTTTATTTCTAATTCTCGTCTCATTTACTTTTCTCCCCTTCTTTATCTTTCTTTATATTATTAATCAATGAATAAACAATTAGAACTACAGATACAACTAGGAAAACACAACTAATTGGGTGTGTAATGAATGTAGTCCAACTGTTATTTGAAAGGATTAACGCTCTATTTAAGTTTGATTCCGCTATTGGACCAAGTACTATTCCTAAAACTAGAGGAGCACCAGGGTATCCAAACTTTTTCATACCAAAACCAATTACGCCAAATATAATTGCAATTAAAACATCAAAAAGGTTGTTGGCATTAGAATATGCACCAACTATACAGAAAGCTGCAATCAAAGGCAGTAACAGAGTCTGAGGAATCTTCAAAATATACGGAGAAACCTTAGCACAACCCAAGCCCACAAGAAGCATTATAAACTGAATTACAATCATTCCTGCAAGAATTGCATAAACAATTGTTATGCCTTCTGGTTCAACAAAGAGCTGTGGCCCTGGCTTTACTCCAATAAGAGTCAAAGCACCAAGCATAACAGAAGTAACGGTGTCACCTGGAACACCAAGGCACAGCATAGGAATTAATGCACCTCCAGTTGTTCCATTATTTGATGCTTCAGGAGCTGCTATTCCTTCTGGAATACCTGTACCAAAATCATCTGGATGCTTACTTATTCTCTTTACAACTTGATAAGCTAAGAAACAAGAAATAGCTCCACCTGTACCAGGAATAATACCGATAAATACGCCGATAAAACCACCTATAATTGCTGAAAGTAATAAAGCTTTAAAATCTGAAGATGTTGGTATAACTCTACCAAGCTTCTGATTAGCAGCACTACCTTCTCTTTCGCCTCCCTTCTGAACAACTGTTAAGACCTCACTGAGGGCAAAAACACCAATTAGAACAGGAAGGAGCTGAAGGCCTCTCATTAACTTATAATTCCCGAAAGTAAAACGATCTATGCCAGCAACAGAATCAACACCAACTGTTGAAATAAGAAGGCCAACAAAGCCAGATATAAGTCCCTTTATTACGCTCTTATTCGTACTTGCCATAATCGCTAGACCAAATAAAGAGAGCGAGAAAAAGTCTGGCGAAGTAAAAGAAAGCGCAACCTTTGCAAGCTGTGGAGCAATCAGAGCAAGACAAATAGAAGAAATCAAGCCACCAATAAACGAAGAAACAGTAGAGATTCCAAGTGCTCTTCCTGCTTCGCCCTTCTGGTTCATAGGATATCCATCCAGAAGTGTTGCCGTCGCGCTAGGCGTTCCTGGAGCATTTAGGAGAATTGCTGCTATAGAACCTCCATACATACTGCCACAGAAGAGGCCACAAAGCAAAATTAAGGCAGCAGAAGCATCTAAGCGATAAACAAGAGGGAGGAGGAGAATTATTCCTGTTGAGCCACTTAGTCCTGGAAGAGCCCCTACTACAATACCAACGGTTGTACCAAATACTGCCATTAACAGATTAAAAGGCATGAAAACATTAGCAAATCCACTCATTAAATGTGCAAACATTTTTCCCCTCCTAACCTAATATTCCTCTTGGAAGAATAACCAAGAAGACTTTTGTAAATAAGAAATAAACAGCGACAGAGAAAATAATTGCAATTATTGCCGCTTTTAGCTTTTTCTTATATCCAAAAAGAATGAACGATGCAAAAAGATATAATGGCGTTGTAATTAAAAAGCCAACTGGTTTAAGCAAATAATAATATAGAAGCGTTAAAGCCAACATTATTAATGTGCGTAGTAAGTATTTTTTATTAATAGAGCCAAAATCAATAAGAGGAATACCCTTGCATTCTATCACTGTAACAACAAGCTGTATAAGGCCTAGCACAAAGAGTACTGCACATATTACCTTTGGATAATCTCCTGGACCTATGCCTCGACTAGATTGTGGCATATTACTAGCATTGATAAAGAGAATAATACTCACCACAATAACAATAAGGGAAATCCAAAAGTCGGCTGCTTTTTTTGTATCCTTCATTCTTTTCTCCTGTAAATTTTAATAAAGGCCGGGATTTTGCCCCCGGCCAACAACAGTAGCTATATTCTACTTAAGGGTCTTTGCAAGTTCAGCAAATCTAGCATCTTCACTCTTCATGAATGCTGTTGCTTCAGCTGGGTTCTTATATGTAACCTCAACACTTAAACTTGTCATTTTGTCGATAAATGTCTGATCTTCGCAGCAAGATTTGATGATAGCAGCAAGCTTTTCAACAATTGCATCTGGGGTATCTTTTGGAACAACAACAGTTCTCCACTGTGGAAGTACACAATCTACACCCTCTTCCTTAGCTGTTGGAACTTCTGGGAAAGATGAATATCTATTTTCAGAGAATACAGCAAGAATTCTAAGCTGTCCGTTTTCAACGTTTGTAATTCCTTCTGGAGCATTAGCCATAACACAATCAACTTCACCAGCAAGAAGACTTGTAATAGCTGGACCACCACCTGAATAAGGAACATGAACCATTTCAATACCTGTAGCCTGCTCGAATAGTAAAGCTGCAAGGTGGTTACCACCCTGAGCACCAGCGTTGCCACATGTAACTGTCTTAGGGTTAGCCTTCACATCACTGATTAAATCATTAAGTGTTTGATACTTAGAATCTGCTTTTACAACGATATAGTTGTAAGAAGAAACTATCTGACAAACAGTCTTGAATGTATCTGCACCTGTGATAGGTGTATCAGAAAGATGTGTCTTAGCCATTGTTGCATTATTCCAATGCATAATTGCATAACCATCAGCTGGAGCATCTAAGAATTCAACAGCGCCTGTGATACCAGAAGCACCTGCAACATTCTTAATAACCATTGTCTGACCATTAGCATATTTTGGGAAAACTTCAGCAAGAGCTCTAAATACGATATCTCCACCACCACCTGCAGACCAACCGACTGTTGCTTCTACAGTCTTTGATGGATAAGAACTAGCTTCACTTGCACCCTGAGCAAAGAGTGAAGTAGTTACTAAAGCGATAGCTAATAAAACTACTAAAAACTTTTTCATATATTTCTCCTTTTTATTTTACTTTTACACTTTTACCAATTCTTGCGCTTTCATAGATTGCTGTGATAATCTTTACAGCTTCAGATGCAGATTCTCCCGAAACCTTTGGCTCTCGCTTATTTATGATTGCATCTGCTAAATCATGAAATTCTCTTTCATGTCCGAGAGTGTTAATGGCCTTAGGGTCTGATGCGCCACCACCAAATTCATTTTTATTAAAGAATTCTTGTCGTATCTTCTCATCTTCTTCAGTCTCATTCTTAAAAGACCAAACTTTAAGCGCTTCCTCTTCCAAAACAACAGATCCTTCTGTACCACTAATTTCAATTTTCTTTAAAAATCCTGGATATACGCTTGTTGAGCCTTCGATGACACCAAGAGCACCATTTTTAAACTTAACTGTAGCAACTGCAGTATCTTCAACCTCAATTCGCTCATGGCTTAGAGTTGCGGTATACGCTTCAACTTCATCAACCTTTCCAACAAACCACTGTAATAAATCAATAGCATGGATTGATTGATTCATTAGTGCACCACCACCATCAACCTTCCAAGTACCTCTCCAAGCACCAGAGTCATAATACTCTTGGCTTCTAAACCATTTGACTTGTGCATCAACAAGCGTTAAGCGACCAAATCTACCTTCTTCAATAGCCTTTTTAATAAGAACTGGCGCATCATAGAATCTTGATTGAAAGACACCTGTTGCAATAACACCCTTCTCTTTAGCTTTATCAAGAATCATTTTCTCTCTTTCAGGTGTTATCTCCATTGGCTTTTCAATAATAACATTCTTACCTTTCTCTATTGCCTTTAGTGCAGGCTCAAGATGATAGCCAGATGGAGTTGCTATTGTAACAACTTCAATATCTGGATTTGATAAAAAATCCTCTAAATTGCTATATGGTATTCCACAATTGTGACGAGCACAAAAAGCTTCAGCCTTTCCTTCAACTTGGTCAAAAGCACCAATAAAACGACAATTATCATTGTTTTCAATAGCTCTTATATGTGTTTCAGCAATAACACCAAGACCTATAATGCCAAAACCAACCTTTCTTGACATAGCTTTCTCCTTATTGATTATATTTTGAAGGATGGTTATATATTTTGTCAATTTAATTTACAAAAGATTTTATTTTCTTAAATCATATACAATTAAAATTAGTAAATTTGTAACTATTCAGTCGCATAAACTTTGAAATCTTTTTGTTTGAAGTTTTGAAAGTTGAGATGACTTCAATTATTGGTGTTCAACTCAAATAATTTCTTTATATATAAGAAAATAACAGATAAG
>JBNMJW010000140.1:0-5185 GCA_050874025.1 Candidatus Ornithospirochaeta sp. | reverse complement strand
GCGTAACGCAACTATATACTGAAAAAAATTTATAAAAAATGACCCAATTTGGGCCTTATTTCTTTAGTTTATATAAAAATATTATTTTGAATTATTCCTAGGCAATGTCAAAACTCCGGTTGAGTTAGAAATAGTAGCTGTACCACCTCTAACAATTACACCTTGTCTTTGACCTCTGATAATAGAATTACTAATCTTTAGTTCGCCAGGAACATTAAAGAGAATAGCTGTGTTATCTTGATCATCGCTTTCAGTTTCAGTAATAATTGTACTATTCTCAATAGTTACATTTACTGTTGTCTCTTCGCTTTTTGCGGCATTTGTTCCTATTGCAAAAGTACCTTTATTCATTAACGATGAATTTTTTACTATTAATGTAGCAGGATTAGAGCCTTCATATAAATAAACAAATGCTCTAGGTCCGATTGTTTCATATTCTGCTTTTACGTTATCCAAAATCAAAGTAGATCCCGTTTCCAGAGTAAATGCTGATAAATTACCAACACCATCAATATGACCATTTTTAATTTCTACTTTAGATCCAGAAAGTAAAACACTATTAACAGTTAAGGTATAATCATTTAAATCAATTAAAATATTCTTTTTTAGATTTAGATCATTATTATTTAAACTTGCATCACTGTTAAGAATCAAAGGTTCATTACCAGTAGCAGCATCAAGAGCTTCTACAATACTTGTATAAATCTTTCCATCAACAGATACCACAACTTCACCTTGTTCAGGATTTGCTTCTCCTGCCTGTGTTGTTTCTTCAACAGTACCAGAAACAGTTGTTATAAGGTTGTCATAGACGTTGAAGTATTTTTTTGCAGAAGCTGCTGTATATGCTTCTCCATTAGATGTTGCTGTATAGACAACTTCAACATAATAAGTACCAGAAGGAACACTATTTAGGTTTTCTACCTTTTTCGTAGTATCTTTTGTTGAATAAACAGAAACAGTCTTTGTATATGGATTATTCTCCTCTACTGAATTGCCATTTTTATCGACAATTTTAATATCATCTTTGATTTCAATATTACCTTTTCCATCTGTTGTCTGCTGAGGTCCAACTAGAATAGAAATTGTGTGTTTTTCAACTGTAATAGTTGTATTAGGAGCTTTACCTACACAAATTAGGTCTCCATTTTTATTGTATCCATAGAGCTCGAAGTTCCAACTTCCCTGAGAAAGCTGCTCTGTCTTTCCATCTTTGAGTTCAACTTCAGTTGTTGTTTCACCAGTCTTTAGACCATTGTCAGCTTTCTTTGCTGTATACTTCCATACTGTTACATCATCAAGATTAAAACTTGATTCAACAGATAAAGACCTAGTGTCTCTTGAAGTAATTGTTACGTTAACAAGCTCTTCATTCAAGCTTGAATCTGGATTACATGCAACAAATGCAAATAATCCAATAATAGCAATAAGTAATAATGCTAATACTTTCTTCATGTTTTTCCCCTTAATTTATTTTTTAATCGCTATTTCCACCAATAACGATTTTGGAATACGAAGTAACTAAGTTATCGTTGAAAACAACGCACAATATGTTGTAGCTCCTACTATCAGGAGTAAAAAAACTACATTCTTTTGTTTGTGCTATTTCTGTGTTATCAACAAACCATTTAATGGCTGTCATTTCAGAGTCACTATCAAGAATGAAGGATGCTTTGTATCCACCTTCTTCTTTTGTTATAGTTATTTGACCTTTTGGCTCTTTAGTCTCTGGTTGAATATCGAAACCACCATCTGTTGTGTGTTGTTTTTCTTTTACATAAAGACAAACAGAACAGACTTTATCAGAACCATATGTAACATAGTCATGAGGCTGCTTATTTGTTACATAGCCACAGTCCCCACATTTGTCACCATGGTAGTTTTCATCTATCGCAACTTTCTCCTTAATATTGTGAGGTAAAATCTCGTCGAAGAACTGATGACATACTGAACAAATCTCTTTATGACCACTATTATCCATGCTCTGATATTCACCCGAATGAGTGTGTTTGCCTGTTGCCTTGAGAACAGTATCTTTTAGCTCTATTTCGTTTTTTGCTTCTTTGTCAGAAAAAAACTTATGACATCTATCACATTCCCAATACTCAATATTACCAGTCTCTCCACAAGTAGCTTCTTTTCTCTCTTTATGAATAGTTAAACTATGACCAAGAGCTACGCCATCTGTGAATGTTTTACTATCATCCGTTGGACAATATCCACATATACAACTGAGATAATAAATAGCTGGAGAGGTACATGTGGCATTACTTATCTGAGTTTCTGTTTTTGCTATTTTTTGATCTACAGTATGAGATGTATCGTCAATCTTGGAATCACAACGAATACATTTATGATAATGTCCACTACTATCATATTCCCAAGTTGTACCATATTGGTGACCTAGCTTATTCAAAAATACTTTATCTTCTCCTACTGGAGTTGTTTTATCTATAGAGAGGAAATATTTTCCACAATCTGGACAATACCAATATTTATTGTTTCCATTCTCTGTACATGTTGGTTCTGTTTCTTCATAAGCTACTGCATTCTTATGATTTATTGCGTCTTTGTAGTCTACATCTTCATAGTAATCACAACCTTCATAAGAACAATACTTACGGGTAAAGCCTTTTTCTGTACAAGTTGGTTCATGCTTTTCCCACTTGTTTTCATCAGTGTAGCTATGTCCATTTGGATGAATTAACTTTTCATAAGAATAACCACAAACAGTACATGTGTGTTTTCTTATTCCAGACTTTTCTTTTGTAGGTTCAGCAATAACTTCAGATTTAAAGCTGTGTTTTTCTATGCTGCTATCTTGTTTTGCTCCACAAACTGAACAAACATGATAGTGATAGTCTTCATTAGAGCTCCACTCTGATGAATAAATATGGTCAGTCTTTGAAAGAACTATTTCTGATGGTTGTTCAACAGGACTAGAGTTAGGATTATTAGTAAGGAAGTATCTTTTACATCTTTCGCATTGCCAGTATTCTTTATGTCCTTCCTTTATACAGTTAGCTTCTTCTCTATCAAAATGAATAGTTAATAAATGACCAAGAGATGGAATTACTACTTCTGATATCTCATAAATGCCTTCACGATCAGAGAAGTATTTACCACAACGAGTACACTCGTAGTAGTCTCTACTACCTTTCTCTGTACATGTTGATTTTATTTCTTCATGGTGAGTTAAGTCATGTCCAAGCTTTGGAATAATCTTCTTTGTATTGTATGAGCATGTTTTACAAGTGTAATACTCAGTCCAACCATCTTCTGTACATGTAGCCTCTTTTCCTTCATGATAGACTAAATCATGTTCTTTCCATCTTGGTTCTATAGATAAAGAGGAGAGATTAATTGAGTCTCCACTAGATATTTTTGTGTCTGTTCCTGGAATAAACCACCCTAAAAACTCTTTGCCTTCTTTCTCTATCGTTGGTAGCTCAGGAATTGTAGTGTTGCCCTCAATTTTCTTTATCTCAAGCTTATTGAAGTTTTGAGCACTCTTTAAAGCTTCTTTTTTTATTACTGTTTTAGATGTCTCTAATACTACTCTCTTTAAGAAAAGAGAATCTTTTGCATTCTTAAAGCCAGCAAAGTAAAGAACAGGAATAGATGTACCAAGGTTATCTATCGCTTCAGGAATCTCTACTTCTTCGAGTCTTACATTCTCTATTATCTCTGCTGTGTAATAGCTTCCGTCTTCAGAGAGTGTAAACTCTAAGTATGGATAGAGCATATTGTTTATGTTCTCTCCATCCTTTAATACTTCAACTTTACAGGAATTAAGTACTAATAAAAGGAGTAATAGTACTAAGAGTACAGAGACTATTCTTCTTCTCATCTCTCTTCTCTCCTAGAAACGGTAGCTAAGTGTTGCACTTATTGGCTCAAAAAGTAGAGTTAAGCTATTCTTTACTTTCTCGCTATTTTCAAAGTGACTTACACTTAATGCTCCTACTACTCCACAACTTACTCTTTCGTTTATTTCCCACTCAAAGCCTAAGCGACTCTCTCCATATGGAGTAATACTCATCTTATTCTCAGCTATGTGGAGCATTACGCCTCCACCAAGACCAAAGAAGAATGATGTGTCTCTGTATAGTGCGTTATATAAGTCGACTCCTACTCCTCCCTTTATATATTCCACTACTCTACTACGCGCACTTACTGGTGTATTTAGTACTACATAGCTTCCACCAAGCTTTGTGTAGAGTCTAAGGGATGAGTTGTTGTCCCAACATAAATCGAGAGATAAGCTATTACCATATACTGTTCCTGTTAAGTCTCTTGCTCTCTCTATTGAGTGAGCATTATAGAAATCGATAATAGCTGATGTATATGGACTAAGGTTTACTCTTACTGTTATTGGAGAGAGTGAATATCGCCCTATACTACTCTTACTCCATACATTTTGGTCATTTGATGATTGAACAAAAAGATAGCTAGGCTCTCTATCATTCTCAACATCTGTATATGCTTCTTTATCTTCTGTTACTGTCCAACTCTTCTCATCTAATGAGTAACGATAATACTTACTATCGCCATCCCATGTCCATTTAATTGTATATGCAAAAAGTGACGAAGAGATAAACAAAAATAGGAGAAGTACCACTATAGCTTTTACTCTTAAGCTTGGTCTTCTCCTATTATTTCTATCTGTCTTTTCGGTATTACTTAGTAGGTGTACCCCCCCCCACTTATATTAGAAGAGAGATAATTTAATGTGTTTGGAATATTATACATTCTAATATTACCCCCAGAATATTCGAATCAACTACACTTAGGTTTATCACAATATGTTGGAATTACAACAACATTTATTTATTAAAAATCTGTTTTATTTTGTCGTATTACTGATAAATTTATTAATTTTGAAACACTATGTTTGTTAATTTACTGATATTTTAACTTCAATTGTATTTGTTTCTTTTTCTATGTTTTGCATTTTTAACTTATTTAGATAGCCTATTATTTATTTGTAATTTCTCAGTCCAATAGCTTGTAATTCTTTTAATTTAGCCAATCATATATTATTGAGGTTTTTGCAAAAGTCAGAGATTAACTAATTAGGTAATCTTTTATGCATAACATATACAAATATATTCAAGAACAGGAAGATAATACTTTCTGTGAGTACTTTTTGGAAAGTTCTATGTGAAATAATTCTTTTTAGTAT
>JBNMJW010000139.1:0-5281 GCA_050874025.1 Candidatus Ornithospirochaeta sp. | reverse complement strand
TATAGCAACGTCATAAGATGAAGAAAAAAGAGTTGCAAGTCCAAAGAGTGCAAGAAAAAGTACAAAACAAAGATAAGTAAAAGGAGAAAATAGACCATCTGTGCTCTCTTCTTTTTCAAAAGGAGCATAGTCATCGTACATCCCTAAATCAGTGCTATTGTACCTCTCATCATACATTCCTTACTTAAACCCCAATTATATTCCTGCTTTAAGATTTGTTGAGGCAACCTCACTTGTTTCTTCTTTTGAAGAAATATATGCAAGAAGATTTCTCTCCTCTTCATCTAGCTTTTCTAACTTTTGTTTAGAAAGCAAGAACTCATAGTGAGTTTGTCTACTTAATCCTTTCTGCCAGATTGGAAGCATTATAGCAAAAAAAGAAATAAGAATTGATAAGATAATTAATGCTTTAGCTTTAAAATCAAAAGATTTTCTTTCATTTTCTCTGAATTTCATTATATTTTCTCCACTACCCTAAGCTTAGACGAACGAGAAGGTGCGTTTTCCTCACACTCCTTATCACTAGGTATAATAGGTTTCTTTGTTAAGATTTTAATATCGCCATATTTGCTTTCACGATCCTTGAATGTCCATTTGACAATTCTGTCCTCTAAAGAATGGAATGTAATAACAGCAACACGTCCACCTTTTTTCAAAACTCTTAAAGCATTAGTTAGAGCAGGCTCAATTCTATCAAGTTCCTTATTTACCTCTATCCTTAATGCCTGAAATGTTCTTGTTGCTGGATTAATTCTTCCATATCTATATTCACGTGGAACGCACGACGAAATAATCGAACTTAGTTCTAATGAAGAGGTAATTCTCTTAGTCTTTCTATATTCACAGATAGCACGACTTATTCTCCTTGAATAACGTTCTTCTCCATATTCATTAACAATTGTCTCAGCTGTAAGTTTTTGGCTTGAATCTAAGCGCATATCTAACTCTTCATCTTTTCTAAAGGAAAAGCCTCTTTCGCTCTCCTCGTAATGGAAAGTAGATATACCTAAATCAAAAAGAATAGCATCAGCTGATTCGCTATCACGTTCTTCAAGATAATCATTAAACCATGTATTTACAGGTTTAAATCTATCGCCGTAAGGTAAAAATCTTTCAATTGCCTTTTTCTGTATTTCGCTATCTCTATCTAATCCGATAACAGTTAAAAGTGGATACTTGTCTAAAAAGAGCTTTGTGTGTCCCCCTTCTCCTGTTGTGCAGTCGATTAAGAGAGAAGTTCTGTCGGTCGGTAGGGTTAAGTAATCAAGCACCTCTTGGTGCATAACTGGATAATGAACAATAGTCATTTTATTTATTTACCTTCCCCGTCATATATTTTCTGAGCTAACTCAGAAATTGATGCATTTTCCTCTTCAATACTCTTTTCATAGGTCTCTGGGTTCCATATTTCTACGGCATAACCAGTACCAACTAAGAGTGCTTCACTCTTTGGAAGAAGGGAAAAATCTGTTCTTGAACGAAGTGGAATACTGATTCTTCCAGCGGAATCAATATCTACATATTGTGCTGGTGAAATTAATAGCCTAACCAACTGTCTCTTTTCTTTGTCCATAAGCGCTAGTGGGGTTGAGAGTATTTGCTTGCAGAACTGATTTTCGAAGTAGTCAGGTGTCATCAACATTAAATGGTTACCGTCCAGACCCGGAAGAATCACCACCTGTTCAGAAGAAAGAGCATTCCTCAGTCGTGCAGGCAAAGATAGGCGGCCTTTGTCGTCAATCTTTCCATCATACATTCCTGTGAGAAACTGCATCATATCGCCTTCCTATGGGAAATACCCATTTTCTATATGACACTTTAACCCACTTTAACCCACTTTTCAACACTTTACCCATATTTTTTATGTAAAAATAATATTAAATATTTTTTTTAATAATAAAGTGTGAAATAGAACAAAAATAAAAAGGGAGAAAAGATTTATTACCCTTCTCCCTCAAAAAGTAAAAAAAGATTATTTTAACGCCACTCTTTAAGAGTGTTATCAATCTTTTCTTTTTCTTCTAGCATTTTATTTTTGCTATATTCTGTCTTCGCATTTTTGAGTTTAGCTTCTATTAATCTCGAAGCATAATCAAGCATACTAATAGCTTCCTGTCTGTCAGAAATAGAAGATAATGAAGCAGCTACATAGAACTGATTTCCAGTACTAGAAAGGTATCCTTCATAATACTTATTAATTTCTGTTGCACCTTCATTCTTTTCTATAGCTTTCTCATATAATTTAAGCATTTTAGCAAATTCTTTACTTCGCTTACCTTGACTCCAATCTCTCTTATATAGTTGTTCAGCGCACTCAAGATAATTAGTACCGTTAGTTCTATTAGCATTATCTTGTGTCATGATACATTTTCTAATATATGAAATAGCATAATTAGAATTACCAAAGCTAATTGGAGAACCTGGAAGCGACCTATAAAGAATAGAAAGAACATACCAACTATCTGTTTCTAGGTTAAACTTTCCAAAGTCTTCAAGGGCTTTATCTTCAAGCTTTTTCATACCACTAGCCTTTGATAAGCTATTTAGAGCGCCATGAACTTGACCACACCTGCCTACTGCAGAAGCTAGCCAATGATAAGCATTAGCTGATTCTTTTAGCTCTAAAGATGAATAAGCGTAATAGAAAGCAGAAGATTTATCATCGCTTTTTGGCTTATCGTTAGATGAGTAATCACCATACGAAGAAAGAAGTTCTTCTTTGCTCATATTCTCTTTATTCTCATCTGTAAGAGTTAGCTTTGTTCTACTTAATCTCCATAAAATCTCAGACTTTTCATCATTTGTTTTTGCACTATCTAAAGAAGATAAAAGATAATCAAAGTCCTTTTGATAATCATTTTCAACATAGAAAATGTAGTCACTTTCATTCGCACTAAAAGCAAATAGCGACAAAGACATGCAGAGTACAAGTAACAGTGTAATTGTTTTTTTCATCATAAGTCTCCTCTATAATTAATTTGAGCATAAAGAGAAAAAAAGACAACTCATCTACTCAATAGCAATAACAATAGATTTTTTATTCTCAATCTTAATTGAGTAATCTTTTTCTTTTGTAATCTTAGCATTCCCAAGAATAACCTTTGCTTCTCCTTCAGGTAACAAAAATGAAGGTAGGCTAATAGTCCTTTCTTCTCCCCTATTTATTACAGCAATGTAAGCTTTATTTTCTCTTATTCTTTCAATAGCAAAGGCTTTTGAATCTAGAGGAAGAATGTTTATTGAATCATAAGAAAATGATTTTTCTTCTCTTATTTTTCCAATCTCTCTATACAGAGAAAGCATATCTTTATCCCAATTATTTTCTCTCCATTCCATTGGATACCTTGCGCCTTCATTGCTACCAAGTTCTCCATCAAGAAGAATCTCATCGCCATAATAAATATTAGGCATACCTGGAAGGAAATAGAGCGCAAGCACTACACCTTTGTAGATCTCTCTATCAAATACTTGTTCGTCGTTATGTAAACGAGGAGTATCATGTGAATCAAATAGATTCATGCTAAAGAATGGTACTTGTCCAGGAAGATCCAATAGAGCTTCATTGAGTGCACTAACAACCTCTTCAGCATTCCACGGTTCCTCTTTCTCTGGATTATGGCCCCATGCTTTTTCTAAAAATCTATCTCTCTCTCCCATCCATGAACGTAAGATTCTTCCAGATCCATAGTAGTTCATTGTGGCATCCCACATATCACCAGCGATATACTCTTTCGAATCATCCCAATCTTCACCAACTAAATATAGATCTTTCTTTGTCTTTTTTAGGTTTTTCCTGACTTCACGCCATACATCTTTACATAGTTGGCTCTTTCCTCTTCTGCCAACTTCTGGAGCAACATCAAGTCTCCATCCATCGATTGAATAAGGAGGAAGAAGGAACTTTTGCATTACAGAGTTCTTATTCTTATACATTAAATCTCTTAGTTTTTCAGAAGAATAATTAAGTTGAGGTAGAGTTTTTACATCTTGCCAACAACCTAGTGAGCCATCTTCATTAAAATAATAGAATCCTCTTTCATCGCTATTCTCATCTTTTAAAGCCTTCTTTAACCAAGTAGCTTCTAGACCGGTATGATTAATGGAGATATCTAGAACAACCTTAATGCCTTCTTTATGGAAAGTATTTGTGAGTTCAGCTAAAGCAATATTTCCTCCAAGCTTTTCGTCAACTTGAAAAAAATCAATTGTATCATAACGATGAACAGATTGAGAGGAGAAAATTGGATTAAGATAAACGCAATTTACTCCAAGTGCTTTCAGATAATTGGCTTTACTCTCTATACCTTTTAAATCTCCATTATAGAAATCACAACAGCGAGAATACTCCCATGCCTTTGGTTTATCGTACCAATTAGGTGTTGTTACTTTTCCTCCATCAAATTCATACTCTCCACTTTTTGCACCAATTGCAGAATTTGCGTTACAAAATCTATCAGGAAATATTTGATAGCATGTTGCTGATGCAACCCAATCTGGAGCATCTAAATCAAGCACAAGGGAGAACCTATCATCTGTATTTGGAGTATATCTAGTAACTCCTTTTTTAGAATAATAGAAGCTTTTTTCTCCCACAAAGAAAGCAAAGTAATAGTGGAAGAGTTCATCGTCTAAAGTTGTAGGAACAGATATAGAATACTTAATAAGACCGTTATATCTTCCATCTTCTTTTAGCTCTTTATTAAAAACAAGTCCTGTTTGACCATCATACTTTAGGATAATAGAATCCATTTTTTCTGATGAAACGATAGAAACCTTAACTTTCTCTCCCTTCTTCGGAAAAAGAGGAGAAACAAAATCCTGAGAAAATGTTGAATAAATTTTTGGAAAACTTTTTGTCATAAAAATACCCCACAAGATATTATCAAATGGGGTAAAGCAAAACAATCTAAAATAGATTACTTTTTAATTAATTTAAAGAAATTCTGATTTGTTTCTTCAGGATCATTTGTACAGAATAAATCCATTACAAGACCCTTGTTTTTATAGTAATCAATTAGTGGTGCTGTTGATTCATTATAAACTTCTAAGCGATGGCGAATAGCTTCTGGCTTATCATCATCACGTTGAATAAGAGCTTCCCCTGTCTCATCATCAAAACCTTCTCTCTTTGGAGGGTTAAAGATAACGTGATAAGTGCGTCCTGTGCTCTTACACATTCTTCTACCACTTAATCTTTTAATGATTTCTTCTTCACTAAGAACAAAGTTAACAACGCCGTCAAGGTCTGTCATCTGGCTAAGAGCTTCAGCCTGTTTAATAG
>JBNMJW010000138.1:0-5342 GCA_050874025.1 Candidatus Ornithospirochaeta sp. | reverse complement strand
TTTTTATACGAAACAGACGTTCTAAGAAACATTCTAAACCAGAATCAGAAACTGAGTACTGTTTAGTTACATGGAGGGTTCTAAATGGATAATAAAAAGTTTTTCGCCCTGATCATTAGATCAGGGGCTAATAATATATCTAAGAGCTCAGCAAAACGATTTGAAAATCGTTTTAATAGAGCGTTGAATTTATCAAGCGATGAATTTTATTCATGGCTTGCATTGTTCAGGGATGAATTATTCTTGAACGGGGAAGTGTCTATAGAGGAATCTAACTCTTATGACCCTTCATGGAATATTGTTTTCTCAGATGGTTCTAGAGGCTATTTGGGGAACCCTTACCAGAGGGCTTTTGACGCCTTCTTTCTTGCTTGCTAAAAAGGTATCACCATGGACAAGATAGACCAGTCA
Organism: Candidatus Ornithospirochaeta sp.; assembly: GCA_050874025.1. GTDB lineage: Bacteria > Spirochaetota > Spirochaetia > Sphaerochaetales > Sphaerochaetaceae > Ornithospirochaeta. Next base: position 4,931 of record JBNMJW010000138.1, on the reverse strand, counting down.
CTTGAGCTGCTTCTTGATCAGGAGCAGCCGCATGGAAAAAAGAAATCTTATAGGCCTTCTTATCAGAAAGTCTATAAATCAAAATATGAAAGGTATATTTCTGTATGCCTTTCAAGGAAAGATGAAGATCTAAAGAGTTGGCTTGATTCTTTAGATCTTCCTTTAAGCTCTTATATTAAGAAGTTGATAAGGGAAGATATGAAGAAGAATAAAGAATAATTTAGAAATATATCCAATCTTGGCTATAGATCTAAATAGCCATATAAAAGTTTTTTGATATCTTAAATAAATCTTTAGATATCTCAAATAAATCTTTAGATATCTTAAATCAAGATCAAGTATCTCAATAATTTTTGAGAATCTGAATCAAGATTCATCTTTTGAATCAAAGGAGAATTAATGAAGCATTTATCGTTAGATTGTCATGGTCGGTTATTGTTAGATAATAATAGCGATGGCTTTCTTCTAACCGAGAAGGCATATGAGAAGATAAAGCGAGAAGGCCTTGAATACATCTATGAGCTAGAAGGCTTCTCGCAGATTGATATAATGACCATTGGCCTGGAAGAAGAGAAGGGTTTATACTCCAGGCCTTCGACCATCTTTGAAAACAGAATCAAGAATTATATCAAGAATGATGGAATCTTGAACAATTGTTGGACTTTGAAAGAAGATGCATACAATTGGCTTGAAGAAGAATATGGTCACGCACTTTCAAAAGATTCTCGCGATCTGGACGCAATCACCGCTTTGTTTGTCCAGAAAACACAGCCAATCTGGAATATCTATAACATTCAAGCAGATGCGGCGGCGCTGATCAGGTACGCTTCTATGACAGATGAAGATCTAAAGATATTTGCAGCAGAAGCGAGAAAGGGAATCTATCTGAAAGCGGCTAATGGTGTGCTCTTTGATTCGTACAATGAAATGCTTGTCTATGGTGATTACTTGTACCTTGGTTCAAGCTATAAGGCATTATCTACATTTGTTAGGTATGAAAAAGCAAGCGATGAATTGCTGGGATTTGCAGCGCGTTTCATTGCTCTGAAGAATTGCGGAGGATATGCTCCGATAGAAGAGAAAGAAACTAACCGCAATATGAGATTAGAGCGCCTTGGCATTAAGATAACCAAGGGAATAATGAAGAGAGATATCTACTTAAGCGAGCATTATAGAAGCCTTAAGAGAAGGCCTGGAAGAAAAGGAAAAGAAGGATTAGAGAGAAAGGCTTTAGACAAAGAAGGCAAGGTGTTGACCATTGTCAATGTATCTGGCTATTTTAGGCGGGCGCCATTCTTCTATGAATCGGATTTGAAAAGGTTCTGGGTGAATGGCTTTCAACGTGGTCAATGGGTTAACAGTGGTTTGACTTATGTCACAGTCAGAGATAAAGCCAAACCAAAAGAGACAGATAAGACCAAAGATATATCTAAATAAGGGTATAAAAGTTTTTTGGGTATATTAAAAGAATCATATATACATCTAAATAAGGCCAAAAAAGTTTTTTGAGTTTTGATAAATAAAGGAAAAATAAACATGTATTCAAGAACAAATGAATTTGTAGGGAGAAAGATAGCATTGATGGAAGCGACAGGAGTGCTTTCTGAAAGGACAGACTTCAATGCATTGAGCGATGGCACTCTCATTGATAGAGCTTTGGAGTACAAGGTTGAAAGCGATGAAGAAGTCTTGAGAAACCTTGACCAGATGTGGAGCCAAATCTTTGATTTCAAAGCAGGTACAAAAGTATGGGCAGGCGATATCATAGAGATCAGGAACCGTGCTATGCGAGATATCTATGTTCATAGAAGTCTTGTCACAACTGATTATAAGTACAATGAGCTTGGCTTCTTTGAGGACGAGTTCAGAGCGGCTCAGAAGGGGTTAAAAATGCTCACTGAGGACAGGTACAGGGCGCTTGAAGTAATTATGCCACTTAGCGACAAGAACCTCGCTATGCTCGTCTATCGCTTGATGATGAAGTATGGAATCTATAGCGATATCAAAACACTCTCCTGCAAGTGGGTATGGTCATATTCTGTGCAGGATTACTTTGATGGCAAGCTTGTGCTTGATGGAACTGATTGGGAATATAGGTAGAGATAGGAATATAAAAGAGACTCTTATAAAGATTAAAAGAACTCTCATAAAAAAGATTAAAAAGAGACTCCCTTCTAAACTAGATGGGAGCCTTTTTTAGGTTAGGATAAGTCCATATATAGTTTATATTTTTCTCTCAAATAAATCCATATTCATAAACCATAAATCTATATTCATAAGCCATAAATCCATATTCATAAGCCATAGATATCATTTATGGCTTTTATTTTCCCTTCATAGAGATCTAAAGACTTCTTGTCTTTTGCCAGTGTGGAAATGTACTTCATGAGATTGTAAGTCTGCAACTTCTGATTGACGTACAAGTACTCGAAGACAATGTTGTTGTGGAGCAAATCCTTCTCGTTTGCAGGCTCGTCAATGAGCTGTTCTAGAAGCGTATCATCAGATGGCAGTGTAGGAACTTGCGCCTGTGGCACTGTAGCACATGATACCAGGAATACAGTAATGAGAATTGCAATAATGCCTTTGATGAAATCGATAATCATATCATAGCCCCCTCAATTGTCTGATGCGTTTAAGCTGTTCTTTTGTTGCTTCCCTTATGTCGGTGGAGAGTGGTGTATCTTTGGTTTTAGAAGATGATAATTGAGAATCTACATATAATTCTTTCTTTGATTCTGTCTCTTTGGTCAAATCTTTATTCAAATCTGATTCTTTATTATTTAAGAATTGCGGAAAAGATAAGTCTATCCTGTCTTCTTTTATGGATGTTGTAGGAATAGATTCTTTATTAAAGGAAGAATCTTTATTCTCATTTTTTGAATCTTTATTCGATTCTTGTGTAAGTGTAGTAGCTGACGCTTCCAAAGGAGTATCGGAAAGAGCATCAGCCACTACAGGGGGAATCACGTTTTGAGAGTTCAGCTCTTTAAGCTTTCTTGCCAGCGCTTCGGAAACATCAAAAGTCGTTTGGAGAGAATCTTTTTCTGTCTTGGTTTTCGCACTCTCAGAGATAGCTTTATCAGCCTTTCTCCTGGAAGAGAACAACTGAATCTTCAGAACTGCAAATATAACCATGAATGCGCCTATTATGGCAAGAAAGAATTTATCCATTAATGCTGAGCCTCACTCCATTTCTTGAACTGCTCAAAAAGAGCTTCGTCTGCTGCACTTGCCTTTTCCTTCTTCTCCTTGACAGGCTTGACGTAGTTGATGTCATAGACGCCAGGAAGAAGCTTCTTGAAGATAGGCTTTGCAATCTTCATAGCTGAGAACTGATAGATGTAGAAAATGCAGAACCATACATAAAGGAAAACAGGTGAGCCTGGAATCTCCCAGCCGATTGTAGTAGCAGTTACGCTTGCCCAGTAAGCTGAAACGATGTAAAGCGCTGAAGCAACAAAACCCATGATTATGCCAATGTACTGAGGTACAGGCTTCTGAGTCTTGTTTTTGATGCCAGCCTTAATCCATTCGATAATGAACTCAAATAGCAAACCAGTTGCCAAGAACATTACTATCTGTCCGACAATCCGCTGACAGTAAGCTGTGATGATGGTGAGAATATCCATGGTTATCTCTCCTTTCTATAAATTTAGACTACAATATCTATAGCCTTGATAGCTGTAGTGATGAGTCCGAGCTGTCTTAGAGCTTCCGCCCCGCCGAATATCAAGAAGAGCGAGAAGAATACAGCGATCAGATTGGAAATCATGGAGATTTTAGAGTTGCGTGCGGTCTTTCGATTGGTTTCATCTACACGCTTTATGGATTCGAATACGAGAGCGCCAAGCTCTGTGATTTTCTGTGTGAGCTTTGAGTTCTCGTCTTTTCTGATATCGAGCCTGTTATGCGCATCATCGACACCAGCGCTGACAAGTGACAATGTGTCGTAAACCTCATTCATGGTCACTTTCAAATCCTTATCAGTGACATGAATATCTATGGTCTCTTTGAGCCTTTTGAGCTGCCTGTCTCTGTTTTCTTCATGCTTTTCCATATTAGATAGAATAAAAAAGAGAATAGGGGAGAGGGGAAAGATAATACCAAGGATTAATTCAAGATATTATAAAGAGATAATGAGAGGGGAAAGAGGTGTTGGGAGATTTGATACGGCTAGGAGTGAAAGAAATTTAATTATGAGAATCATTCTCTCTTAAAGCCTCATTCTCTCTCAAAGCTTCAGCTTCTCTTCTGTCTTCCTCTTCCCATTCAGCCTTGAGCCTTTCGCCTTCTGCTTGTGGAATATATTCAAGAACCGATGTGTCAAAATCGTCTGGTGTAAAGAGAGAGTCTGTAGCAATCTTCCTCTCTCTCCATAGAATGAGCTTTCCTTCGTCTGCTTTGATTGTTTTCATGTGTGGTCTCCTTTGGTGTCAGAAATAGTGATTTCATAGGAATAGGTATATATGAATCTTTAAGATACAACAGGTATATATAAATCTTTAAGATACAACCCATCCTTTGTCGGTTGCAATCTTGATTTCGTCTGCGGTGAGAAGAGCTTTTGTATTCGCATGAAGCTGCAATGTTGGGCTGTTCGTGCGGGTAGCTAGCTTGTTCAATACATCAAGGCATGAATCGTGGGTGAGTTTTAAGGAATCACTGAGAGAAAGGCTTGTTACTTTTCCATTAGGTGCCCAGTTAGCGCCGAGTGTCAAAGAAGTCAGTGATTTGCAAAAATAGAACATAGAACCCATGCTCGTGACATTGCTTGTATTAAAACTGGATAAATCCAAAGAAGTCAGTGATTTGCAAGAATAGAACATATAACTCATGCTCGTGACATTGCTTGTATTAAAACTGGATAAATCCAAAGAAGTCAGTGCATTGCAAGAACTAAACATAAAACTCATGCTCGTGACATTGCT
>JBNMJW010000137.1:0-5352 GCA_050874025.1 Candidatus Ornithospirochaeta sp. | reverse complement strand
TCATTGCAGACACTCAGCCAAAAACCGGGAAGAAAAGAGATGGAGAGACTTCAAGTCTATCAGAAGGCTGTAGATCGACTTACAATCAACAGTCCTGGCTTTGGGCCTGCATGGCAAGCAGCTCTAAAAGAGAGTGAAGAGGAATTCAGCAAGACTTATAGTGGTGTTATTCCATTCATTCGTCGTGTAATTCCTGGAAAAACAAATGCTCAACTCATGGATGTTGATGATGCCAACGTAAGAGATGAAGATAATTAGCTTTCGCTTTTTTCTTCAAGTTCTAGCCAACGCTCGGTCTTTTCATCGAGCGTTATTTTTTTCTCTTCGTATTTCTTTGTTCTTTCTTTAAGTGTTCCAAGCTCTGTCTCTTCTGCTGTTGAAAAAGAGTCTTCTAATGCCTTTATCTCGTTTTCAAGAGAGGCAATTTCTTCCTCTAAACTTTCCTTTTCTTTGTTCTCTTTGAAAGTAAGACCTTTTTTCTCTCTAGGCTTTCTGCTGTCTTTCTTTTTTTCTACTTCTCTTTCTTTTTCTTCCTCATCTTTTTTCTCTCTGTATTCTGTGTAGTTACCAGGAAAGAGTGTGATACGTTCATTTTCAATAACAAAGAGAAAATCAACAGAACAGTCTAAGAATGTTCTGTCGTGTGATGATATAATTGCGCATCCAGGAAAAGATGAGATGTAGTCTTCCAAGTTTTCCATAGTTGGAATATCTAAGTCATTAGTAGGTTCATCAAAAAGAAGAAAATTAGGATTCGAAATAAGTCTTGTAATCAAATAAAGTCTTCTTCTTTCTCCGCCAGAAAGTAAGCTTATAGGGGTACGTTGGCTCTCAATTGGGAAGCCAAATAGTTCAAGAAAACGAGAAGCTGAAGCATCTTCTCCGTTTGTGTATCTGACTCTATTACCATACTTTTCAGCATATTCGAGAGCTGTTTTGTTTTCTATAAGCTCTCTTCCCATTTGGTCGTAATAACCAAAGACGGTGTTTACACCTATATCGACGGTACCCCAATCAGGCTCTCTTATGCCACTTAAAATGTCGAGTAGGGTAGACTTTCCACTACCATTTTTTCCTATAAGTCCAATTTTTATGCCTTTGGTAAAAGAATATGTGAAATCTTTAAAAAGAATTCTATCTCCATATTTTGCACCGATATTGTTAATATCTAAGATTTTTTTGCCAAGTCTTCTCTCTAAAGACGAAAATTCTGTCATTTTTTCGTCTCTAACTTTTTTAATTTGGCTTTGCATATCTTCGATTCTGTCTTTTCTGCCTTTATCTTTTCCTGTCCTAGCCTGAGGCCCTCTCATTAGCCAAACCATCTCTCGACGCAAAATTGTTTTGAGTCGAGCTTGTTCTTTTTCTGCCATAACAAGTCGTTCTTCTTTTCTTTCAAGATATTCAGTAAAGGAGCCCGGATGACGGTAGAAATGGCGTTTATCTAATTCCCAAATAGTCGAGCATACGTTAGAGAGAATGTGACGATCATGAGTAACAATTATGACAGTTGAAGAGGTATTTTTAATCCATTTTTCTAAGTATTCAACGCTTTCAATATCGAGATGGTTTGTAGGCTCATCAAACAAAACAAGATTTGCTTTTAGAGCAAAGACTCTAGATAGAGCAACCTTTTTTCTCTCTCCACCAGAAAGAGATTCCATTATTTCTTTTCCTGTAAAGCTCTCTCCCATATCTTTTAGAGCAGCCATATATGCTCTTTCGATATCCCATAGATTATCTCTTTCTATAATTTCGCCAAGAGCGATACTCTCTTTGTTATTTCCGTTGTCTATCGCTTTTTTATATCTATTTAGTATTTCAATGTTGCTGTCGTTAGCTTCATATAGATAAGAAGAAATGGTTGCTCCTTCTTTATATGTAACTCTTTGCTCTAAGAGTGCAACTCTAGTACCATTTCGAAGAGAAACTTTTCCTTCATCAGGGGTAATCTTTCCAATAAGAGTATAGAGGAATGTAGATTTGCCTTCGCCATTTTTTCCAACTATACCAACCTTTTCGCCTTCATCCAAACCTAAAGTAACATGTTCGAAGAGGGGATTATCTTTTACTGTCTTTTCTAAATTCTCAATGCTAAGTATGTTCACTCCTACATGATAAAGAAAAGAGAAAAGAAAAAGCACTATTAATTGAAAAGAAAGAGTGAAATATATATATTTTTTTCAGTTATGATTAAAGATGTAAGCCTAAACTTAACGCCAGAAGAAGCCTTTGATGAGACAACAATACTCAAAAAAGCATCATCACAAATCGGTCTTTCGTTTAAACGTGTAAATGGAATGAAGATTGTAAGAAAAAGCATTGATGCTAGACGTAAAGATATTAAGATAAATCTTCTTGTCAGACTATTTATAAATGAAGAGGTAAAATCTCTCTATGAAGAGACTTCTTTTCCACTTCTTTCTTCCCCGTCTCATGTAGCTATTGTTGTTGGCTCAGGACCTTGTGGCTTATTTAGTGCACTTACTCTTATAGAAAATAATATACGACCAATAGTCCTTGAAAGAGGAAAAGATGTTCACGAGAGAAAGAAAGACTGTGCACTTTTAGCTAGTAAAGGCATTCTCAATGAAAATAGTAACTACTCTTACGGTGAAGGTGGTGCTGGTGCTTATTCGGACGGAAAGTTATTTACAAGGTCAGTTAAGAGAGGTGATGTAAAGAAAGTTTTATCTCTTTTTATACAACATGGAGCAGATGAGAGCATTATCTATGAATCTCATCCTCATATCGGGACAGATAGACTTCCTTTTGTTATAGAAAATATTCGTAAAAGAATTATTGCGTCCGGTGGAGAGGTCCATTTTAATACTAGAGTTGATGCTCTCATTACTAAAGGCGATAAAGTAATTGGAGTAAAGGCAGAGAGTGGAGAAGAATACCTTGGCCCTGTCATTGTAGCAACTGGTCATAGCGCGAAAGACATTTACAAGGAATTCGAGAGAAAAAACATCCGCTTAGAGAGTAAAGATACAGCTGTTGGTGTAAGAGTTGAGCATCCCCAATCCCTTATTGATGAAATGCAATATCATATAAAAGGCGAGAGGAGTATATATCTTCCGCCCGCAACATATTCTTTTGTTACGCAAGTTGATAATAGAGGTGTTTATTCGTTTTGTATGTGTCCCGGCGGCTCTGTCGTCCCATCGACTACAGAGAGCGGCCATCAAGTTGTTAATGGAATGAGTTCTTCTAGTCGCTCCGGAAAGTTTTCTAACAGTGCATTTGTTGTCCAAATTAGAGAAGGCGATATTCCTCAAAAGGGAGTCTGGTCGATGTTAGACTGGATTGAAAGCATTGAAAGAGCATCATATAGGGATCTTTATAGAGCTCCATCTCAACGAATGACAGATTTTTTAAATGGGAAAGAGTCATCAACACTTCCTCTTTCAACTTATGCTCCAGGGCTATTGAGTGAGAATCTTCATACTGTTTTACCAGAAATTGTCTCAAATTCTTTATCTAAGGGTTTTTTGGATTTTAACAGATTCTCTAGGGGAATGTTCATCTCCAGTGAAGCGTTGATGATTGCTTCAGAAACAAGAACAAGTTCTCCAATTAGAGTTGTAAGAGATGATCAATTTATGGCAAAAGATGGCCTCTTTGTTGCAGGAGAAGGAAGTGGATACGCAGGAGGCATTGTTAGTGCAGCCATAGATGGAACTGAGGCTGCAAAAGCATTAGCTAGAACAATATGGAAAAATTAACATTTAAAGATGGCGTCATTGATGCTCTTGCAATTTTTGTAGGCTATTTTACGACAGCGATAGCCTTTGGTTTGATGACAACAACACTTTCGTTCTCACTTTTTGAAACTTGGTTGATGTCTTTTTTGGTATATGCAGGCTCGTCTCAGTTTCTTATTCTCTCTCTTATAAGGGGAGGATCCTCTCTTATAAGCATAGTAATATCTGTATTTTTTATTAATTCACGTTATATTTTTATGGCATCTTCACTCTCAAGTTGTCTTGACACCAATAAGAGTGTATGGAGAAAAATCTTTGCTGGCTTTAGTACAACAGATGAGGTCTTTTCTCTTGCCTCATTTAAAGCTAAAGATATTACTTGGTCATATTTTGTAGGACTAAGTTTAATTAGTTGGATAGGGTGGTGGAGCGGTAGTATTGTTGGCGCAACTATAGGAGATTTCCTTCCAGATATAATAAAGCGAGCCTCTATTATTACAGTCTATGCTATGTTCGCTTCAATTCTTGGAGGAGAAAGTAGAAAGACAAGTAAAGCTGTAATAGTCTTTCTTTTTTCAGCATTGCTAAATTCTCTTCTTCTTTTAGTTTTCTCTCTTCCTTCAGGTTTTTCGATTGTTGTTTCAATGCTTTCAGGAGCTGTGCTTGCATCATTTATTTATACAGATGAGGAGGTAGGACTTAATGAATAGAATACTTTTAATAATTTTTTTCTCAGCACTTGTTACTCAAATACCAAGAACAATACCTTACTTTATTTCTTTTACAAATAAGCTTCCTAAAAGAATTCGTAAGTGCATGTTGCTTTTGCCTGTATCTGCACTGGGAGCGCTTATATTCCCTACAGTTCTTACAGATTTTTCTTCAGAATGGTATGCAGGTCTAATAGGAGTAACTTGTGCTTTTATAGCCTCTTTCTTTCGTCTTCCAATGATAGGCGCAATAGTAGTAGCATTGATTGCTACCACATTAATGCTTATGATATAGACAGAAACTCTCTAAGTTAGTACATTTTCCATTGCGCAGGCGTAGCTCAGAGGGAGAGCACTTCCTTCACACGGAAGGGGTCGGCAGTTCAATCCTGCCCGCCTGCATCTATTATTAAGGGCAAAAGCTAATAAATGATTATGTGCTTAGCCATGAAAGACAAACAACAATGGATTTCCATCATCAGGTAGAGGGAGCTTTGCTAGATGCTATTGATGAAGGCCTAATTGAACGAGATCTAACAAGAAAGGTCAATATAACGAAAGAATTGCATTAGAACTCCTTACTCAGAAGCTAAATGACCAGTATGTCTTTAAAAATGAGAAAGCACTATCTATATTTAAATTCAAAGAGGCCATAGTGGTATGAAAAGGTTGAATTCTGAATTACTAGAATACTATGATTCATCTGTAGTTTTGATGATCAGTGAAAAGTATGGACTTTCTAACATTGACGCTTTAAAGGAATTTATACTATCGAAAACACATAAAATGCTTGAAAATGCAGACTTCGAAATGTGGGAATTTGGACCAAAGGCTATCTTTGAAATATGGGAGTGTGAAAAAAGTACTGGTGACCCAAGAAATTCTGTATATATAAGGGAAGAATAAGCATGAGTGATGAAATGGAGTTCTTTTTC
>JBNMJW010000136.1:0-5379 GCA_050874025.1 Candidatus Ornithospirochaeta sp. | reverse complement strand
TAAATTACACTACTATTCATAAGTGACCTCCGTTTGTTGCATGTGCTAAGGCTCCATGCTTTGTTTTTCTAATCCCAAGTATTGCGCCGAATTCACGTCTTTGCAATTTCTTCTTGGGAGGTCACTTCATATTGTCTAAGAAAAAACATGTTCCAATTGTTGGTTCCTTCCATACTAAGTTTTATGATGACATTTTAGAAGTTACAAAGAGCAAACAAATAGCTAGAACTGGAGCTAAGATGGTTGCTTCCTTTTATTCTCAATGTGATGAAGTATGGGCTGTTAGCGAACAAACAGGAGATACGCTTCGCGAATATGGATATAAAGGCGAAATAATTGTAATGCCAAATGGTACAAATCATAGATTACTAAATGAATCTTTAATTCCTATAGTAAAAGAAAAGTACCACATAAAGGATAATGTTCCGATGATTCTTTTCGTCGGTCAAATTAACTGGAAAAAGAATCTCAAGTGCTTAATTGAAACATGCGGTCTCCTTAAGAAAAAAGGTTTTAGTAACTTTCAACTTGTGCTTGCAGGTCAAGGTCCAGATGCCGATGGTGTTAAACGGTTGGCAAAAAGTTGTGGGCTAGAAGACATGATTAATCTTACTGGACATTTACAAAACTTTGACGAGCTTGATTGCTTGTATTATCTAAGTGATTTGTTCTTTTTTCCTTCTATCTATGATAATGCCCCAATGGTTTTAAGAGAGGCTGCAAGTCAACATACTCCGTCTTTAGTAGTTGAGGGAACTTGTGCAGCTGAAGTCATTGTTGATATGAAAAATGGATTAAGTGCAAAAGAGGATATAGATATTCTTTCTGACAAGATAATTAGCTTCTTTGCTCTTTCTGATGAAGAGAAGAAGAGAATAGGGGATGAAGCATACAAAACAATTCCACTTCCATGGGATGGAGTTTTGATGGATAATATCCTTTCTCGCTATTCTAATTTAATAGAAAAGTATAAAAGAAAGCGAATCTACTAAAGAAAAACAAAAAAAACACATAGTCAAAAATACTATATTTATTCTTATTGTTTTATCATTAGAACAAATATTAATTATCTGATAAGATTTAGACTGAGGTTATTAATGAAGAAAGCTAAAACTATATTTGTTATTTTATTAGCACTTTTTACACTTTTTCCACTTCTGGCTGATGGTGAATGGTATGAAGGAAAAAAGATTAGTAATATAGAGGTAACTGGCTTAAAAAATGTTAAGGAGAGTACAGTTAAAGCATTGGTACAACCTTATATTGGCCAGTCTTTTACTGACGAACTCTACACCGAGTTAGATACTTCTTTTTATTCTTCTTCTTGGCTTGATTACATGGTTGTTAACGCTCTCCCTGTTGATGGAGATGACTCATCACTATTACTAAGCATTGAAGTCTATGAAAATCCAATGATTAGTGATGTCTCTATCATTGGTAACGATAAGATAGGAAAAACAACGCTATTAAATGCGCAAAACCTTACTAAAGGTGGTTGGTATTCAAGCAATAACTTAAAGGCTAATTGTGATTTAATCAAAGATCATTATATTTCTAAAGGCTACGCTGATGCAGAATGTAGCGGAGAAATAACTGAAGACGAAGAGAATAATACTGTTACTATTGTTTACACAGTAAGCGAAGGTAAACAGTATAAGATTAGAGCAATTCTTTTTGAAGGTAATAATTCTATTAGTAGTAAAGAGTTAAAGTCTCTTCTTGAGTCTAAGGAAAAATCTTTCTTTAATTCTGGTAATTACATTGAATCAAATACGCTTAGTGATGAAGCAGCTATTGTAAAATACTATGCAACTAAAGGTTATCCAGATGCCTTAGTTAAAGATGTAAGAAAAGAAGTTGTCGAGGAAGAGACAACAGATAGCACCATCTACCTCAATCTAATCTATGAGATAGAAGAGGGCAATGTTTATTATATCAACAGTATCACTGTCGAAGGTAATACAGTCTTTACTGAAGAAGAGATTAACTCTCTTATCACTGTAAAGTCTGGAGACCTATATAACATAGATAAAATTGAATCTATTTATACTTCTCTTGCAACAAAGTACTATGACAATGGTTATGTGTATTCAAATGTAACTCCAAACATTGAAAAAGAGGGAGACAATCTTGTTAATGTTTCTTTCTCAATCGTTGAAGGCCCACAGACCGTTGTTGAAGAGATAAGAATTAATGGTCTTACAAAGACTAAACCTTATGTACTAGAGCGTGAACTTGCTATTAAAGTTGGTGATGTATTCTCTCGTGCTAATTTTATTCAGTCTCAGCAGAATATGTACAACACCTCACTATTAAAGAATATCACAGCTAATCTTTATCCTGGCACAACTGAAAATGGTGTTATCTGTGAATTTAACGTAGAAGAAGGAAATCAGATGGAACTTCAGTTCGGTGCAACATTTGGTGCTAACGAAATTGATGGCTTCCCTGTTTCTGGCTTCTTAAGTTTGTCGAACTCTAACATTGGAGGTAGGGGACGCAACTTAGTTCTTTCAACAGAACTAAGCCCATCTACTCAGTCTCTTTCTGTCTCCCTTTCTGATGGTTGGGTTGGTGATAAGCGATGGTCTAATTCATTCTCGCTATCTGTAAACAGAAATGTTAGATCCAACACACTTCAGAAGGCTCCTGGCTCTGATTATTATGATGGTAGAGATGACAGTGAGATGACTTATCCATTAGGCTATAACAGTGCTTATGAGTGGTATAATTCAGGCCAAGCAACACCAAGCTCTAGCTATCTTATGAAGTACGATAACTATGCTTTTACTATTGGTTATAATACAGGATATTCATGGGTATATACTCCTGGAACTCTCTCTGTTTCTGGTGGATTGTCTATTGGTCTCAATAAGGCATACTATGATAGCAACAAGTATACACCATACGAAAAGCTAATTGAGTTATATCAAGAGAAGTGGCAGTTCTCAAATAAGCTAAATCTTTCGCTTACTTGGGATGGCAGAAACTATGTAGATAAGACACCTCATGGTTATGTACTTTCTTCAACATTTACTTATGCTGGCGGTATCCTTGGTGGTCTATCAAATTACAACAAGCTTGCGCTTTCTGCTAATCTATATAGAGGAATCTATCGCTTTGAGAATAAAGATACTGGAAGCGTAAAGAATCTTATTCTCGGATTCTCTACAGAAGTAGATTTTATGTTCCCTCAGTTCTGGAACAAGAATGGTCAAGGTTGGAAATGGTATGATGCAAAGGATGGAGCTACAAAGTATGAAATGCTATACATTGATGGTATGAACATTGCGCGTGGCTTCCCTGTAAAGATAGATAAGTCTTTCTTATGGAATAATCAAATTAGTCTTACTTATCCACTTGCTCAAGATGTAATTTCTCTTGAAGGCTTTGCTTCTGCAACAGCTGTAACCTCTAAGCTTGAAGATCTTTCATTCTCTGGCTTAGATTGGTACATGGCTGCAGGATTTGGCATAAAGATGGAAATTCCTGGTTTCCCACTTGGATTATATCTTGTAAAGAATGCAACTGTTCTCTCTGGAGAGAGTTGGAAATGGACGAAGGGGCCACTCTTCTCTAGTGGTGAAAATAGTGGAGTAAGCTTAGTTCTTGCTATCACTACATCTATTTATTAATAATGAGTGAAACTAATAATGAATTGACCCCTATGGTCAAGCAATATATGGAAATAAAAAAAGAGCATCAAGATAAGGTGCTCTTTTTCCGTTTAGGTGATTTTTATGAGATGTTCAATGATGATGCAATAGAGGTATCAAAATTATTAAATTTGACCCTTACGCATCGAGGCAGTATGCCTATGTGTGGAATACCTTATCATGCGGCAAAAAACTATCTCAAAAGACTACTTGAATATGGTAAGAAAGTTGCTATTTGTGAACAGTTTTTATCTCCTAATGAGAATAAGAAGCTAGCAGATAGACAGGTCACTCAAATCTTTACTCCTGCAACTGTTGTTGACGAAGACTATCTAGATAGCCTTTCTTCTTCATATATCACAGCTGTTAAGTATGATAGAAAGGCAATATATTGTGCTTGGGCAGACATTTCAACTGGAGAATTTAAAGTTACAACCCTTAATCTAGACAAATCATTTTCTTCTTTAGAGTCTCTATTATATAAAATTGAGAGCAAAGAGATTATTGTTCCAGATGATTTGTACTTTAGTGAAAAAAACTTTCGTTCTGTCATAGATAAAGAAAAAGCTATGATTAGTAAGCTTCCAGATTGGTATTTTTCACTAAAAGAAGGAAGAAAAAAGATTGTTAATCAATTTGGTCAATCTGCCTTGAGGCTAATTGGATTGGATGAAAAAGATCCGATTTTAGCTGTTATTGGCGCACTGCTTGATTACATAGAAGAAAATGCTAAAACTGAACTTCCACAACTTAAGTATATTGAGAAGGTCTCTGATGAAAGCTATATGGTTCTCAATACAGCTACAGTCAAAAACTTAGAACTAGTAAAGAACTTAATAGATAGTAGTACCTCTTATACTCTTTTTTCTTCCATAAATCGCACATGTACTCCTAGCGGAGCAAGGTTTTTAAAAGAACAGCTTATTCACCCCCTTATCTCTATTGATAAAATAAAAGAGAGAGAGAAGTGGATAAAAAAGCTTGTCGACAATAGTGAAGAAAATAAGAGAGTAAGATTATTACTTAAGAATATTAGTGACTTAGAGCGTCTAAGTGTTAAAGCTAGCATGAAGCGCCTTACACCTCGTGATTTAATTGCTATTAGTGAAAGTACATCTGCTTTTCTTTCTTTAGTTGAAGAAAATGACGATTATTTATCACTTGTTGATGAAAAGAATAGCTTTGACTTTTCTTCTTTGATTGATTTTTCAACTAACGTAATTAAGGCAATCAACAGAGATTGTACTAACATAAATAATGCAGGAACAATAATTAATGATGGCTATGATGCTCGCTTAGATGAACTGAGAAAAATTGCACACTCTGGCTCTAAACTTTTAACAGATTACTTGGAAAAAGTAAGAGAAGAGACTGAAATTACAACTCTTAAAGTAGGCGAGAACAGAATCATCGGTTCGTACTTAGAGGTAAGTAAAGGTCAACTTGATAAGGTTCCATCTTACTTTATAAGGCGACAAACTCTTGTTGGAGGAGAAAGATTTTCGACAGAAGAACTCAATAAAATCCAAGAAGAGATTTATACGAGCAAAGATAAAGAGGCGATAAGAGAAAGAGAGGTATTCTCTTCTTTCATAAATACAGCCTTTTCTTTAGCTAATGATATAGAAAAAATGGGAAGAATAATAACGCTACTTGATTTCTTCTCATCTGGTGCAACTTGTGCTCTTGAAAAGAACTATGTAATGCCAGAGATGATTGAAAG
>JBNMJW010000135.1:0-5527 GCA_050874025.1 Candidatus Ornithospirochaeta sp. | reverse complement strand
TTAAAGAGGAGATGGAAAAGAAATATCTATCTCGCTTTGGTAGAGTTAATAGAATTATTCCTTCTCCTTCTTTAACTGGTTTTAGAACTAAGGTTCAGGCTGTCTGTGGTCGCACTAGAGATGGAAAGTTCATCACAGGGCAGTACAGAAAAAATAGCCACGCTCTCGTTCCTGTACGCTCTTGCGCTCTAGAAAATGGCAAAGCAACTGCCATAAAGCAAACCATAAGACAGATGGCCACACGCTTTAATATTACTCCATACGATGAAGACAGAGATATTGGTGATTTAAGGCATGTCCTAATTAGAGTAGGCGAAGCAACAGGAGAGACTCTTGTTGCTTTAGTAACTAGTAAAAAAGATTTTCCTCATAAAGCAGATTTTGTTTCTGCCATTCATCAAAAAAATCCTTTTGTAACTACTATAGTTCAGATTATAAATCGACAAGATACTAATATGGTTATTCCTGAGAACGCTGAGGAATTTGTTCTCTTTGGTAAAGGTTACATAGCAGATGTATTATGTGGTTTGAAGTTTATCATAAGTGCTAAAAGTTTCTTCCAAACAAACCAAAAGCAGACAGAAAAACTCTATACCATTGCAATGGAAATGGCTCGTCTTAGACCTACTGATAGAGTTTTAGATGCTTACTCAGGAACTGGAACAATTGGCTTAATTGCCGCTTCTTATGGCGTAAAAGAGGTCGTCGGCGTAGAGAGCAATATTAGTGCTGTTAAAGATGCAATAAAAAATGCAGAAAACAATGGAATTACCAATGCTAAGTTCATAAATGATGATGCTTCAGAATACTTAAAAAATGCAAAAAAAGAAGGGGAGAAGTTTGACATAATCTTCCTCGATCCTCCTCGCTCTGGTTCTAATGAGGAATTTTTAGCATCTGCCTCAAAGGTTGATGCCGAGGGAATTGTCTATATTTCTTGTAATCCAGAAACTCTTTCAAGGGACCTTAGATATTTAGTCCGCTTTACCTCCTATCGTGTTCTTGAGATTCAGCCTGTTGATATGTTCCCTGGCTCAAGTCATGTAGAGACGGTAGTTTTGTTGTCAAGAAAAGATGCGTAAACACTAGAAAATGGCATATTTACGGGCTTTTGGGGAGTTTTGATTTGAAGCTTAATTTCTGAAAAGCTCGTTTTTAATATGAAAACTATTTGGGATAGAAGCTACCAC
Source organism: Candidatus Ornithospirochaeta sp. (assembly GCA_050874025.1). Classification (GTDB taxonomy): domain Bacteria; phylum Spirochaetota; class Spirochaetia; order Sphaerochaetales; family Sphaerochaetaceae; genus Ornithospirochaeta. The sequence goes on along the minus strand of JBNMJW010000135.1, from coordinate 4,337 downwards.
ATAATAGGAGATTTTAAAGAAATGAGATTAGACGGTTTTGGGTTGTTTGTTGATGATATGGCAAAGATGATTCGTTTTTACAAGGATGTTCTCGGGTTTGAAATTAAGGAAGAAGAGAATACTTCCAATGTTTATCTTGTGAAAGACGGAACACTTTTTTTACTGTATGGACGGAACGATTTTGAGAAGATGACAAACCAGCGATATGAGTATATCAAAGGTCTGAATGGTCATTCTGAAATAGCGCTATATGTTGATACTTTTGAAGAAGTAGATGAGACATACAACAAGGCAATAGAAAACGGTGCGGTATCTGTGCTTGAGCCGGAGCTTGAACCTTGGGGACAAAGAACCTGTTTTATTGCTGATCCAGAGGGAAATCTGATAGAGATTGGTTCCTGGAATAAGCCTTATGAAGAGAAGGACTTAGATTGAGATAACAGATGGCTTTTGACTGAAAGAAAGAATATAAAGAATTCTATATGCCCAATGGCACTCCATCAATCGATTGCAAATAAGCTCTCATTGGAGGAATATTGGGAGCAGTTAGAAAAACTTGTAAGGTTAAAATAAATTACTACAAGAAATTATGAATGTGTAAACTCTGATTTTAATCGAGTCGAATCTCATATAAAAAAGTATATTCCTTTGTTTTGTAATCTAAGATATAAAACAAGGCTAAAAAACTATGCATCTTATAATTTCTTTTTAATTGTTTGATAAAAAAGAGTCACATCATTTGGAAAAGCAAAGCTTTACACTGAAACAGAATTTGAAAAATACCGTATCATACAGGACAAACTGTATATGTCTAATTTTGATAAGTACATGCTGGAATTAGAGGAAAGCGCAAAAAAAATAATGGCGTTAACTATGAGAGTTGTCATAGGCCTTGCGTATTTCTTTTGGAAGACCATCTGGTGTTAGTGCTTTTGCTTTGTCCTCGTTTCCATCCTTTATGGCTTGAGAGTAGTACCAACATTTGTAGTTTAGCATATCCAGCGTCTTGTAGAGCTCTTGTATTTCTGCTTCTACCTTTTCCTTTTGTTTATGGATGAGGTTAAAGCGATTAGGATAGGTTGTAGAACCCTCTGAACACCATTCCATAAAGAGCTTAATGTCTTTAATTTCAAGGCCAGATTTTTTCAAGCATTCAATTACTCTTAATGCCTCAATTTCATTTTCACTAAAATTGCGAATGCCAGATTCTCGCTTTAGCATTGGGAAAAGTCCCTGCTTGTCGTAATAGCGTAGCGTAGAAATAGGTAAATCAAACATTTTTGCTACCTGTCCAATTGTATACATATAACACCTCAAAAAAATAAAAAAACAATCTTGACCTAAAGTTAGGTTTATGGACTATTTTGAGCATAACACATGTAATGTTGTGCTTCAATGCATGAAAAAGAAGGAGTGGTGTTTTGATGAATAAGCCATATATTATTTGTCATATGATGACATCTCTTGATGGTCGAATTGATTGTGCCATGACAGAGCATCTTCCCGGTGTAGAAGAATACTACAGTACATTAGATTCTTTTAACGCTCCAACACGCCTCAGTGGTCGTGTTACAGCCGAGCTTGAGATGGCTTTACCTGGAAAGTTTTCAAGCAATATCGTTAAATCGCTAGGTAAAGAAGCATTCTATAAAGCTGTAGATAGCATTGGCTATGAGGTCGTTGTAGATACTCACGGTACACTAATTTGGTGTGATCAAGAAAACGAAAAACGGCCAGTCTTAGTTTTGACTAGCGAAAGAGTTAATAAGAAATACCTAGATTATCTAGAAGAAAAGCATATCTCATGGATTGCATGTGGCAAGGATCATATTGATTTAAAGCGTGCTTGTGAGATTCTTGCTTCTAATTTTAATGTTAAGAGAATGGCTCTTGTTGGTGGTGGCCATATTAATGCTAGCTTTCTTTCATTAGGACTCTTGGATGAAATTAGCATTCTTATCGGAGCCGGCATTGATGGAAGAAAAGGCATGAGCACTGTATTTGATGGACTTCCTGCTGAAACGAGTGTGACACAATTGAAGCTTGAAGATGTTAAGTCATTTGAGAGCGGGGCCGTTTGGCTTCGCTACAAAACATGCTAATTACATTTTGCGAGGAATAATTATGAAATATGAAAAAAGAGATGCTTTTGAAAAGCATAATATGTTTGGAACGGGAGAAGCAAATACTGCTTATGCTAAGTATTTTATTGGCTCTTCATTTTTAAATCCACTTACAGATCCTAAGAGTGGGCTCTTTGCTGCTAATGTAACATTTGAGCCAGGGTGTCGTAATAATTGGCACATTCATCATGCAGCAAGTAGAGGCGGACAGATGCTCATCTGTACTGCAGGAGAAGGGTGGTACCAAGAAGAAGGAAAGGATGCTATTAGTCTAAAAGAAGGTAGCGTCATCATGATTCCAGCTAATGTTAAGCATTGGCATGGGGCAAAAAAGGATAGCTGGTTTTCTCATATTGCCATTGAAGTTCCAGGCGAAGGGTGCTTCAACGAATGGTGTGAAGCTGTAAGCGATGAAGAATATGGAAAGCTAAAGTAGTAGCTAAAGCTAGAATGGAGGAGAATTTAAAATGGCTAAGATAATTCAAACGGCAGGACGACAATCTCTTGGAGAATTTGCTCCAGAGTTTGCTCATTTCAATGATGATATTCTCTTTGGAGAGAATTGGAACAATGAAGATATTGATCTTAAAACAAGAAGCATAGTTACAGTAGTTGCCTTGATGGCACAAGGAATAACTGATTCTTCTTTGAAGTATCACCTACAGAATGCAAAGAATCATGGCGTGACAAAGAAAGAAATTGTTGCAGTTGTCACGCACGTAGCATTTTATGCAGGATGGCCAAAAGCTTGGGCTGTCTTCAATCTTGCGAAAGAAGTATGGACGGAGGATTAGATACATGTTTCAAGGAAAGAAAAAACTAAGTAATGGAGTTGAAATTCCAGTACTAGCTCTTGGTACATGGTTTATTGATAATGACAAGGTAGTCGATGTCGTAAAGAATGCTATAGAGATGGGCTATCGTCATGTTGATACTGCGCAAGCTTACAAAAATGAATGTGGCGTTGGAAAGGCAGTTCGCACTTGCATCTTACCGAGAGAACAGATTTTTGTAACCTCAAAGGTTGCTGCAGAGTATAAGACTTATAAAGAAGCTCTTGAGAGTATAGATAAGAGCCTAATTGATATGGGCCTCGATTATATAGATATGATGCTTATTCATAGTCCTCAACCTTGGGCTAAAGTTAACCAAAGTGATGATCGCTATGTGGAAGGAAATCGTGAAGCATGGAGAGCATTAGAAGATGCCTACAGAGAAGGAAAACTTCGGGCAATTGGAGTTTCAAATTTTTTAGAAGAGGATATTGAAAGCTTATGGGAAACTGCAGAAATAAAACCAATGGTTAACCAGGTTCTTTGTCATATTTCTAATACTCCATTACAACTAATTGAATATTGCCAGAAGAAGGGCATTGAAATGGAAGCATATTCTCCTGTTGCACATGGCGAAGCACTTAAAAACAAAGAAATTGCCCATATGGCTGAAAGGTATGGCGTTACAATTCCGCAGCTGTGCATACGCTATGATATTCAGCTTGGCATGATTGTCATACCAAAGGCAATAAAGACTGAGCATATGGTAGAAAATGCCTCTCTAGATTTTGTAATCTCAGATGATGACATGCTAAGTCTGAAGCATTTGAAAAGAATTGAGAATTATGGTGAACACAGCATTTTCCCTGTGTTTGGTGGCAAGCTGCAATAGGCATTAGCGTATAGTCTTTGATTTATCATTGCTATTTTAGAAAAAGATAAGTTCAAGTATTGAGAAAAATGACTATGAATCTAGAAGAGAAATCTAGTGGACTTTTCTGAGAGGAAAACTATGAAATATACAACGCTAAATAATGGAGTAAAGATGCCAATTTTAGGTATTGGAACGTTTTTACTTACACCAGATGAAGCTGAGAGTTCCGTACTTTTTGCTTTAAATAATGGCTATCAGCTTATTGACACAGCCAACGCATATGTAACTGAAAAGGCTGTTGGCAGAGCAATAAAAAGGTCTAGTCTTCCAAGAGAGGAAATTTTTCTTGAGACTAAGCTTTGGCCTAGTTTTTATGAAATGCCAAATGCTGTAGAAAAGACGCTTTCTCGCCTAGATACGCCTTACATTGATTTATTATTAATTCACCAACCTGCAGGAAACTATATAGCTGGATACCGACAAATGGAAAGGGCCTATAAAGAAGGCAAAGTTAGAGCTATTGGCTTATCTAACTTTAAAAAGGAACAGATAGAGGAGATTTTGTCC
>JBNMJW010000134.1:0-5608 GCA_050874025.1 Candidatus Ornithospirochaeta sp. | reverse complement strand
GAGCTAAAGACAATTATCAATTGTCGTTAAATAGAATATCAGCTGTAGTACTAAATATAATCTACCCAGGACTACTAATGAGTTATGGAATAAGAATCTGTTACCTAGAAGAACCAACAAAGATGATTTTAATCTTCTTATGCGTTGTTTTTGGTTCAGATACTTTAGCATACTTTACAGGAATGCTATTTGGCAAAAACAATAAAGGTTTTGTTAAATGCTCTCCAAATAAGAGCGTTGCAGGCTTTATTGGAGGAACACTACTAGTTGCTTTAATAGGATTAGTTATCTCACTTATCTCTCCATCTGTCATTCCTTTTACACCATTAGATACATTCCTACTCTTCCTTCTTACAGCAATATTTGGAACCTGTGGTGACCTATTTGAATCAATGCTTAAGAGAGCAACAGGCGTTAAAGATAGTGGAGTTATGGTTCCAGGACGTGGTGGTATGCTTGATTGTATTGACTCAATCAGCGTTGCTGCTCCTATTTTTGTAATTGCAGTTGAATTTATTAAACTATGAGACGGCTAGTTATTCTAGGTTGTACAGGAAGCATCGGTACAACTTGTTTAAACTCAATTCGAAATAAAAAACTCGATATTGATATAGTTGGCTTAGTTTGTTCAAATAGTGAAGAAAAGATAAAAAAACTTTCAGATGAATTTAATTCACCATATTTACTAACCTATGGTGATATTTATTCTTCACCACTCTCATCTTTCTTAAAAAAAACTAAACCAGATATTGTTCTTAATGCTATTAGCGGCTTTGACGGCCTTTTTGCAACTAAAACTGTCTTAGAAAATTCAATAGATCTAGCTCTTGCAAATAAAGAAAGTGTTGTTGCTGGTGCTTCATTCATTTTTCGTTTAGCAAAAGAACATAATGCTAGAATTATTCCAGTTGATAGTGAGCACTCTGCTATTTATCATCTTCTACAAAATAGAGAAGCTTCTTCTCTTATAATTACTGCCTCTGGTGGTCCATTTGTTGATAGAGAAAATCTTGAAAATGTAACGCTAGAAGAAGCTCTAAAACATCCAACTTGGAAGATGGGTAAAAAGATTACAATTGATTCAGCAACACTTGCAAATAAAGGCTTAGAGGTAATAGAAGCTTCATACCTATTTGGTTTTAAAAGTGAAGATATTGAAGTTACTGTACATCGACAGTCAGTTGTCCATTCACTAATAAGAACAAAAGTTGGAGAAGTATATGCAGAGCTATCTCCTCCAGATATGGCACTTGCAATAATGCGTGCTGTTAGTGACAAAAAAATTGATTTAGAAGATATTGTAAAACCTCTTTCATTCAAAAATCTTACACTGACATTTGAAGAGCCTAAAACAGATAGGTTCCCTCTTTTAAAATATGCATATGATGCGTTAACTCTTGGCTATAGCGGACCTATAGTTTACAACGCAAGTAATGAATGTGCTGTTGAAGCTTTTATCGAAAAAAAGATTAGCTTTGTAGAGATTAGTAAGGTTGTTAACGCTGCATTAGATAGAAAAGAACTTATATCTGAAAGGGTTGATTCCTACCCTTCTGTATATAATCTCGATAGCAAGACTAGAGAAATAGCTAAAACTATTATCGAGGAAAGATTGTGGAAGTAGTTAAAAATTTCCTTCTCTACCTTCTTTATATGATTCCAGGACTCATTGGAACAAGTCTTGTTATCTTCATTCATGAACTAGGCCACTTCATTGTCGCTAGACTTATGGGCGTTAATGTTGAAGTGCTTTCCTTTGGCTTTGGTAAAACAGTCTTTTCTCATATGGGGAAAAAAACTGAATTCAGAATTTCTCTTATCCCTTTTGGTGGATACTGCCGCTTAGGTGGTGCTGAAGACTTAACAATAGCACTAAGACACAACGAAAAAAGAATAGAGCATGCAGAAGAAGGTTCCCTCTTTGCTATTAACCCTTTTAAGAAATTTCTTATCTATGTAGCAGGTCCATTAATGAACCTACTTTTAGCTATAGTACTCTTTTTCATCGTTGCTATTATTCCTGTTGAAAGAGTAAGTAATGAGCCTCTTATTTCGCCTATTTCAGAATACCCTTCTCTCTTTAGTGCAAATATTGAACAAGAAGAAATAAAAAAGGGAGATCTCGTTTTAAAGCTTGATGGTTCAGATGTTATTGATTATGAAAATCTAAGCCAAATTCTAAGTAAAAAAAATGGAAAAGACGCAACACTGACAATTCTGCGAGATGGTTCTATTTTCGATGTTAAAATATCACCAGTGCTCTATAATGGCTCTTATTCATATGGCATTACCAATTTAAAAGAACCAATTATTGGAAGAAGCGAAAGCCCAGACTTTGCTGTTGGTGACAGAATAATTGAATGCAATGGGAAAAAGATAGAATACGACTTAGATCTACTAAGTATTAAAAGCGATGAATATACTCTTACTCTACTCTCTCAAAGTGGAGAAGAGAAAAAAGTAAAACTTAATACAAATTCTTTTCCTTTTGCATTTAAAAGCAACTTAATTAAAGCTCGAGATTCTTCTCATCCGCTCTCTCTTAGCTTTGAGCGTACAAAGACAATATTCGTAAAAACAGTAAGAGCTCTCTCTAAGCTATTGAGCTTTCAATTAAAAGAAGCTTTAAAAGAGATTTCTGGGCCATTTTCAAGCGCATCTAATCTTGGACGCATTTCCGTACTAGCTTTCTCTTCAAGTAGCTCTAACGGCTTTAGAACGCTCTTATATCTACTTGCTATAGTTTCTGTTTCTATCTGTGTTGGTAATTTAATTCCTATTCCAACATTTGATGGAGGACAGATGTTGATTTGTGTCTGTGAAATGATTAATCGTAAGCCATTAAGACCAAAGACATATCTATTCTTGCACATATTTGGACTTGTCTTTGCTTGGGGTATTGTTATATTGATGAATTCTTGGTCACTATTATCAAAACTATGATAAAACCTCCCAAGAAAAAACTCGGGAGGAATAGTTTAAAATATTTGAGAAGGAAGCTTTTCTTTTACTTTATAGGGAAAAGTTTTATCAAAACTTTCTGCTTCCTTTTCTGATACAAAATATACTTCAGGTGTACTATAAACGCCATTGATGTCTTTAAAGTAGTCTTTCTTTAACTCCCTAGCAAGGAAGAAAGAGTCATCGTCCCCTTCCTTTAGGCCATGGTACTTAATACCAAATTCTCGAGCATAAGTAAAACCACAGGTTGAATAGAACTTAATATTACCTTCAAAGCAAATTCCACCCCATCCTAAGATTATGGCCTTGTCGAGAGTATAATCTAATAGATATTTGCCAAAGCCCTGTCTTTTATAATCATTTCTAATGGCTATAGGACCCATTGTAAGTATATCAAGAGAAGAACCATCAGCGAGGTCTAGTTTAGCTTTGTAATAGACAATCTGTCCAATTAAAACATCGTTATAATACATTATGTAATCTAGAGAAGGTATAAACCCACTACTCTCTCTCATAACGTGCAAAACATAATGTTCTAGGCATCCAGGACGATATATATTCCAGAAGCTATCTCTTACTAGAGATTCAACCTCTCTGTAATCTTTTTTCTCTTCGTGACGAATTACTATGTTATTTTTATTCAATTTATTTTCCTCCAAATACAAATAACTAAACATAGGGAGGATAAAACTATCCTCCCCTTAGAGGACAATCTCCACTAAATAAGCTTTAATCAAAAAGCATCTCCTAATTATTACGTTTATTACTACTTGGTCCTTTTTGCTCATAGTCGATAAATTCAGCTTTTTGGTCGACATCAGCATAATAAGTAAGAGGACCATTATAACCAACAGTAAAGAACCCTGTCTCACCGTTTCTGTTTTTAGCTACGATAAACTTCGTAACCTGAATATTTGCTCTACCTTCACTATCTTTCAAGTTTCTTTGCTTTTCTTCTTCAGAAAGTGTCTTCTTTCTATGTAAGAAACAGACGATATCTGCATCTTGTTCAATAGAACCAGAGTCACGAAGATTAGATAGAATTGGAGCCTGCTCTTCAGACTCACGCCCAACCTGACAAAGAACAATTACAGGCACCTTTAATTCACGAGCAAGCTGTTTTAGAGAAAGAGAAATATAAGAAACCTGTTCAAACTTCTTTTGACTAGAATAAGAAGATGGAACACTTATAAGACCAATATAGTCAATTACAATACAATCAATATTTCTTTCTTTTTTAAGAATACGAGCTTTAGTTCTAAGTTCTGAAAGAGATATGTTTGGAACATCAACAATGAACATGTTTTCCCTGACTTCATAGAGTCTAGAAACACTGTCCATTAATCTCTGATACTCATCATCTAAGAAACTTGCCTTCATAATCTTTGAAAGCTCAATCTTGCTGTCTATAGCAAAAAGTCTCTTTGCAATAGATACAGCAGGCATTTCAAGAGAAAAGAATGCAACCTTTTTATTGTTGTTGATCATATTATACATCATGGAAAGAGCAAAAGCTGTCTTACCAATACTTGGACGAGCAGCAATAATTACATACTCTTCTTTGGCAAAACCACCATTAGTATAACGATCAAGAACATCAAAACCTGTTTCAATTCTATCCTCTTCTCCAACACCTTCCATTTTATCTGTAATGGCTTTAAATGTATCGAAAAGAACAGAACCTATCTCATACTCTTCGGCAGACTCATTCATACCTTGCAAAATTGCATCATTAAGTACTTTAGAGCCTTCCTCTAGCTTTTCTTCAATATTTACAGAAGGATCAAAGACACTTTCCTGTATTGATGAAGAAACCTTATACAATAATCTTCTTCTTGAGTCTTCCTTTACGATATCACAATACTGCTTAATATTAGCAGTAATAATCGAAAGTGAAGTAAGTAAAGATATATATTGAACACCACCAGCCTTATCTAGAAGATTGTTACGTCTCAGATAATCGATGAGAATCATTCCATCGAAGTTTTGCTTTCCCTCTTCATTAACAAGATTAAATAAGCTTTGGAATATTACTTTATTAGCTGGTGAATAAAAATCGGATGCTTCGACAATCGATTGAACGGTATCCCAAGCATCCGGATTAAGAAGAAGGGTCCCTAAAATAGACTTTTCTGCATCATCATCATGTGGTAAAGATCGAATAGTCAATTGTTTATCTTGGGACCCTGCCATAGTTTATATTAGCCTTCTACTTTTTCTTCTGCTGAATCTTCAGCCTTTACTTCAGTCTCAGCAACCTTAGCATCTTCTTCTGCTTTCTTAGCTTCTTCTTCAGCCTTTTTAGCTTCTTCTTCAGCTTTCTTTGCCTCTAAAGCAGCCTTAGCAGCTTCTTCAGCAGCCTTCTTCTGTGCAGCCTTAACTTCAGCTTCACTTAAAACAGTAAGCTTGATAGTTGACTTATCATTCTCATAGAGGTGAGCAACAATATGATAAACACCTGTCATCTTGATAGCATGTGTTGGAACATCAAGCTTCTTCTTTTCAATATCGAAGCCTTCCTTGCTGAGAGCTTCCTGAACCATCTGTGATGTAACAGAACCAAAGAGCTTTCCAGATTCACCAGCTGGAACTGTAATTGTGATAGAAACCTGATCAAGTCTCTCCTTGAGAGAAGCACTTACAGCAG
>JBNMJW010000133.1:0-5627 GCA_050874025.1 Candidatus Ornithospirochaeta sp. | reverse complement strand
GGGGGCAACAACAGCATTAACAGCAGCTTCATATTCGCTCTTAATACTTTCAATGTAAGCTTCTGTCTCTGGATCTTTTTCTGTTGTTTCAACAAGCTCTGCTGTAATAGCACCAGTAGCTGTGATTGTTAACTTACCGATGTGCTCAAGCTTTGTTCCTGTCTGTGTATAAACAACCTTTCCACCTAGCTTATTATCTACTAATTCACAAGGGACTGTTGAATGAGAGTGTCCATCAATAACAGCATCAATACCATCTGTATTAGCAATTAAATCATAAGCTCTATTAGGTTCACTTCCCTCTTCGATTCCAAGGTGAGAGATAACAATAACGATATCTGCGCCTTTTGCTCTTACTTCGTCAACGTAGCCCTGAACTGTGTCATATAGCTCTGTGCCAGATGCAAAGTGATAAACAAACTCATTGTTTTCCATGAAGTACTTAGGTGTAGACTTTGTTAATGATTCAGGAGTAGAAACACCAATAAATGCAACCTTCATATAACCATATTTGACAATTGCATATGGCTTTGTATCAGCAAGGAGATTAGTACCATTTCCAGTATATGTTACTGTTGAAGAAAGATACTGTGCCTTTGCTTTCTTAAGAAGCTCTGCTAATCTATCAAGACCATAATCGAATTCGTGGTTACCTAAAACACAATAGTCATAACCAACTTCATTCATTATGTCGACAAGGTACTCTCCTCTAGAGACTGTACCAATAACATCACCCTGAATTGCATCGCCTGCATCAACAAGGGCAACATAGTTATCTTTTTCTATTGCCTTCTTATAAGAAGCTAGCCCGGCATATCCAATGTTTTTATCAATCGCATTATGAACATCGTTTGTATATAGAATAACGATATCCTTCTGATTAGCGAGAGCTTCCTTTGCGCCCTCTGCAAATAGAGTTGTAAATGAGAGTAAAAGTACTACCATTACAACAGCAATTTTCTTGAATTTATTCATAATTCCTCCAGTATCAACAAAAGTGATACGAAAGAAATTATAGTTATAGATATAACAAATTGGCAAAGAAAAAAGTGTCTTTCTTAACCGAATTTTTACTTTATGCTCTTTTCTTCTTCAAGTAGTGCAAGAATAAAAGGTCCAACACCTTTAAAATCATCTGTTGCGATTTTCTCTTTGACGTAGTATTTAAATGAACCATCCCTATATGGATTTCCACCCAGTCCTGCGACAGAACATATTCCACCTAAATGGTACTCAGATCCATCAAATGTAAGGTATTTATTCTTGATTCCTTCAATAGCCTTTTGTGCTCTTTCTCTGAATGATGGGTCAAGATATCCCATTCTAACCCCTTTAAAGAATGAATAGGCAAACATACTTGTAGCACTAGTTTCTAGATAATTACCTTCTCTCTTTCCTTCGTCAGTTACTTGCCACCACATTCCGCTATCATCCTGAAAAGGAAGAAGGGACAAAGAAAGTTCTTTTACTATATTAATTAAAGACTCACGTTTCACATCACTTAAGCTAACAAAATCCAACACATCAATAACAGCCATTAAATACCAACCAATAGAACGAGACCAAAAATGAGGAGAACAACCTGTATTAATATTGCTCCATCTTTGTCCTCTTGATTCATCATATGCATGATAAAGAAGGCCTGTTTTAGGGTCTTTTAATAGCTTATTAGTTATTATTAGTTGATTTATAACATCATTCAGCTCTTCATTGTTATTATGGCGAAGAGCGTACTCAGCTTTAAATGGCCCCTCCATATATAAACCATCAAGCCATATTTGCCAAGGATAAATCTCTTTATGCCAATAGACACCGCACTTGCATCTAGGCTGTGTATTTAATTGATTATGTAGTTCATCAAGCGCTAGAGAAAACCTCTCTTCTTTGCTCCTGTCGTAGAGAGTAAAGAGAGCTCTTCCTGCATTTATCTGATCAAGATTATATTCGCCTTTTCTGTATGTTAAGATTTCTCCATTCTCTTTAATCATTGGGTCATATAGAGAATAGACCCAATCATAAATAGAAGGGATTGAGTAATAAGAGGAAACAGAGAGAGAAGCAAAAAGAACTAAACCATGTTCGTAATGCCACTTCATCATGCCTCTTGTATATCTCTTTTCAACACTTTCAACCATCTCAAGCGAAAAAGCTTTTTTCATTTTATACCTCACTACTTTAGTATGAGAAAGAGGAGGTGTTTTTTACAAACGCGACTTTGCATTTTTCAGACAAGCTAACGTGTTCTAATATTTCCAGGAGGGAAACCTTTAACTTTTCTGAATACTCTGCAGAAATATGCTTGATCCTGAAAACCTGTAAGAGAAGCAATTTCGCTAATAGAAGAACCTGTCTCAAGCAATAATCTTGATGCAATTTGAATTCGGTATCTATTTAAGTAGTCCCAAGGACTTATTCCTATCTCTTTTCTAAAGATTCTTGTAAGATAATCCTCACTAATATTAACAGAGCCAGCTATCTGCCACCTTGAAATACTATTTGTTGCATTGTCATTTATATAAGCAATTGCCTTCTTTACAAGGACAGATGTAAGTGGAGGAAGAAGCTCTTCTCCTGCAAAGATTGAGACTATCCGGTTAATAAAACCTTCAGCTTCTGTAATAGAAGTATTAACAAGAAGAACGCTAGGTATTGATGCTAGGCTTTCGGCTTCTTCTTTTGTAAATCTATCTTTAACAATTAGTATTGGCGTTTTAGTAAAACTGCGATCTTTTCTTATAGCCTCTATCTTTTCATTCTCTACAGAAGAAAGAACAAAGAGGGAACTCTTTGCCTCATCTGGAATATCCTTTAGGTCCTTAACTTCCTCTATGGATGCAAATTCTTTGAAGATTGAAAGAGACGTTGGAAAATGACCAAAAGAATATATGCTACCCTTTCCTTCACTTGGTAGAACACCTTCAAGAGCTGCATTCAAGCTAATTGCATCATCCTTCAAGCCAAAAGCAATAAAAGGCATACGACTTCCATCTTTATGGCTTCGTAATAAATTAATTACTATTCCATTTTGCTTATTAATTTCAGATGTATCCCAACTAATTGACGAATAAGACCCAACAGTATTAATAGCCTGAATTGCCTCTTCAAAGCATATATATGTTACTTTACAACTAAATAGATCATTATATTTCGAACTATTATCTGTAATAAAAAGGACACCACCATTTTTATTCTCTATATTAGATTCTCCACTAATTGTTGGATAAGGAAGATATATTGTTAAACCATCCTTATCAAAAGAGAAGCTACCTCCGTGAAGGAGTAAGAGCTTCTCTACATATTGGAGAGTTGCATTAGAAGTAGTCTGGGAGAGTTCTCTTAAAGAAGTGAAATGGAGAGAAACAGCTGTCTCTTCTAAGCGAAGAATTAGCTCAACTTCATTTGAAAAGTATGAGATAACAGAATCTAAAACATCCTCCATTCTTAGCTCATCAATAACAAGAGACGGAAGCATAGATGGGGATGTAACTTTTATTCCTTTTTCTTTGACCTTATCAATTAGCTTACTTAATGGATGGAGCTTAGTTTCTAAAACAAGCCCTCCTTTTTCTGCAATTGAAAGTTGTAATAGATGCTCACTTTTAATAATTGTTGATAGCATCTTTTCTCTATCAAAGTCTTTCTTGCTTAGTAGCAAATCTTTTATGTACTTAAGAGGCTCTCTCAGTTCTTCAGAGAGGATGGCATAGAATTCAGATGTCTTCTTCTCTGCTTCTTCTGCTCTTTGGCTCTTTTCACAAGCTAGAGAATACAATGATATAGCTTGCAATGAAGCAGAGACATCTGTCCTTATATTTTCTATCATAATTGCAGAGCAATCGTTGTTCTTTATAATCATGTAGCCCTCTATTTCATTATCGAAAAATAGAGGATTTACAACAAAGAGGCCTCGTTCGATCTCACTATCTAGTTCTTCTGGATATAAAAGAGATGAAGAAAATTCTTTACCCTTAGTAAAGAGTTTGTCTTGAGAGAAGCCACACTGAAGAACAGCATTGCCATTTTCTTTGTATGTAAAAATAAAAGCCTTTTCTATGCCCATTGGAGGAAAGTATTTTTTCATAATCTCCCCCATTTCTTCAAAACTATGGACCTTCAACAGTTTGTTTGCAAAAGCATTGTGTGTAGTATTTCTCTCTCTCCTCTTGTAGTTATTCGTTGCAGAGACTCTAGCTTCGCTCTCCATAAGTATTTCAGAGAGAAGATAAGTCTCTAAAGAAGAGAACTCCCTCTCTTTATAGACTACGCCACAAAGCTTAATTGCAGATAGAAAGAGCTTTATCTCCCCGCCATGCTTTAGATAGCGCCAACTCAACTCTTCGAAGTGTCGTCTACTCTCTTTATTAACAACAATTCTTTTAACAAATAGATCGTTGACTATCTCAAGAAGAATGGATGCACATTTTTCATTATTTATTCTTGTCTTTAACCATTCTTCATAGTCTTTAAAGTCCTTTATTTTCTCAACTTCATTTGTTGGGTATATATCATCACAACCACAACTACGTCTAAAGACTGGAGTTGTAATAAGAGAAATAGAGGAAGGAAGCTCATTTCGCCTCTCTTCCATTCTATTAATCATTACGGAGCTATGCTCTACCATTTCTTTTATTGGAGTACGAACAGTTGAAAGCTCTGTTGGCCCCATAAAAGCTTCAGGAGAATCATTAAAGCCAGCAATAGCAATATCATCAGGGATTATGTAACCATTTTTTTCAAGGTAGTTTTCAACCTTGTACGCCATTAAATCAGAAGAAGTGATTACCCCATCAAAATCTCTTTTAGGCATCATATGATTAGTCTCTACAATTTCCTTAATTGCTGTTTCCCCTTCGCTCCAAGGTTGAGGAGATGAGATAAGTCGATTATCAATCTCAATAGAATAATCTTTTAAGGCGTCAATGTATGCTTTATATCTCTCTAATGCAGAATCATGGTTTTCAGGCCCACGCAAGAAAGCAATACGCTTCAAGCCATGGAAGTTAATAAAATGCTCAACCATTTTATAAACGCCGCTATAGGCATCAAAGGTAATTGAAGGAACATCTTCTATGGCTATACCAAGAGATACAACAGGTAGAGCTAGGCTTAACTTTTTTGTCCAATCATGAACGCTTTTCCAAGTTGCTTCTCCAGCAAGGCTACTTGCCCAAACAATAGCGCCATCAAGGTTTGTTACATTTGCATATTGGAATATGCTATTACGAAGATATTCGTCAGCTTTCTTATAATTTAATCTTCCACCTGGAAATATAAAGACAGTTTGATCGTTATCTAGACGAACATCTTCATTTATCGCATCCCACATTCTTAAGGCAGAGCCCTGATGAATATTAGCAACTAGATATCCTGTTTTTTTTGCCATTGTACCCCTCATGAAAGAAACCAGAGTATAATAATTTTAACCAAAGAATTATTCTTTAAAAAGAAAAATTCTGTCGGAACATAACAAAATATCATCTGTACTATTTTTCTTAGATGATTATCCTATTAGATAATAAATATTAGGAGGAGTGATAAAAAGGTAAATAGAAAGGATGTTGCACTATTTCTTCCGGTAATGAAACAATAAAAGTGACATTACAACAGGAAGTGGCAAGGCTTTAATT
>JBNMJW010000132.1:0-5627 GCA_050874025.1 Candidatus Ornithospirochaeta sp. | reverse complement strand
TTACATTTTTATCATATAACTCACAAAAAAGACAGATTTCTTTTAATACACCTACTGTATTCTTTTTATCCAAAACCTTTACCCTTGCACATATATCACTCTCATCTTCAAAGAGTGCATATAAGTAAGGAGGTGTATCCTCTCTTTCTCCTGTATATAGAACATAGAACTTTGTAGGAGGTATTGTTATTTTCGCATTTTTATATTGATTCCTCTTATATCCTCTCTCTATTCTGCTTAGTGATTGAGTAAAGTATGAGAGAAGTCTAAAAGGAATATTTGGTGCCCATGTCGATTGGCACTCCATAAAAACAATAAGCTTCTCTCGAACTCTGAAGCTTAAGTCATTGTACATACCGTTAATAAAGACATTCTCAAGCTTTATTAGTTTAATGTCTTCTTCTTTAACTAGTGTGTCTTCTGGATAGAGCGATAAGTATACTTCTCTTAGCCACTTCTTCTCTTTTACGAGAGCAGAGAAGATACTGTCTTTAATCTCGCGTTTTAAATCAATAGAACCTTCTTTCATTTTGGGTCCCTCCTATAATTTAAACGCTAAAAATTGAAAAAATGTCAAAGAAAAGAGAAAAATAAGCAAATATTTTTTCTTAGTGAATAATCCATCTAAATAGCAAAGGTACTTTGCCTAATTGAAAGATGAGGTAGCTTAAAATGAATAATTCTCTTCCTTTTTACTATTTTTTTCTTCTTTTTAAAGTTTTTTGCTTAATTTGGCTGACAAATCTTCAATTTTTTACGTTACATATATGGAGGTAAAAAATGAATCAATTAAATAATGTCATTTTAGAAGGGACATTAATTAATGATCCAGAGGTTGTAGCAACAAGCTCTATAACTAAAAGTCGGCTTGTAAAATTCACTGTTGCTAACGACAGGTATTACAAGGATTCAAGTGGAAACAACAAACAAGAAACACTTTTCTTGGTTGTTCAGTGTTGGGGAGAACTGGGAGAGAAGTGCCTAATGAGAATTCATAAAGGCATGATTGTCAGAACAGTTGGGAGATTAATGATGTGTCGTTGGGAGAACAAGAGTGGTGAGAAGAAAAGCACTATTGAAATAGTGTGCTCTCACATTGAGTATCGTTCACCAAAGACCAAAGATGGAAAAATGGAGGTTATTGAGGATAATAAGAAAGAAAGTGATTTACTTGGAGAGACTACTGTACTCTATGAGTATTAGTATTCCATGAATTTTTCCCCTTTAGCGCAGGTGAAAATCTGCGCTATTATTTACGACAAAAAGACAAAAAAAGCAAAAATAAATATTGACAATTGCTTACCGGGGGGGGGTATACTGCCTTATGCTGACATAACTATGTCGACGCAGAATGAAAAGGGCATCGTCTTTGATGTCTAATAATCAGGGGGTGGAATATGAAGAAAGTCTGTTTTCTTCTTTTTGTCTGTCTATTAACAGTAGTTTGCTTCGTCTCGTGTGCTACTAATCACCGTGTCGCTTTATCTCAGAACAAGAAAGTAATTGGAAAGAATGGCATTGAGAGACCAGAGTGGGTTATCCACGACATGTCTAACAAGAAGACACATTACGTTGCTGCTTTTGGTGAAGGCAAGACATTTGAGGTAGCTAAGTCTAAAGCCAAGCTTAATGCAGATGCAGAATTAGCACTTTGGGTTTCTAATACTGTAGATGCCATCAGAGAAAGATATATTTCTGAAGACATAAACAACGCATCTAACGAGTTTGTTGATACTTTTGTCATCAAGAATAAGGAAGCAGGATCTGCTGTCTTTACTGGTGTTGTTGAAGAAGATTTCTGGGAAGATGGTGAAGGTGGTGTTTGGGTTCTTTTAAGCATACCTGTAAAGAATGTTAAGGCTCAAATTGATTCTGTCATTGCCGCAACAGCTGCAGATAAAACTGTCTTAGAAAAAGAAACTGATGTAAATCAAGCTGTTGAAATCATCTCTAAAATAGTTGAAGAGGTTCTTGCAGAATGAAAAAGGTTTTACCTTTTATTCTGCTTTTACTCTTCCTCCTTTCATCTTGCATTTCATCTCAATGGGTAACTAATCCTTATAAAGAATACGACAGTGAAAACTATGTCGTAGCGCTTGGCTATGGCGAAACTCAGGAAGAAGCAGATATTAATGCTAAGAGTGAGGTTGCCTCTCTCTTTGGCTTACATGTAACAACTGTTACTACTCGTGCTGTAACAGAAACTCTTTCTGATTATGACGAAGTCTTTATGAAGGCATCTTCTCAGTACTCAGATGTAGATAATCTTTATGGTTTAAAAATAGCAAAGCGCACTTTGAATAAAGACTATAGATATGTCTCTCTTGCTGTCATGGAGAAAAAGCCGACACTGGAATACCTCTTAGGAAATATAGAGTCAGAAAAGAAAAACATTGAACGTTTGTATTCTCTTTCTAATAACTCTTTAGGTTCTCTTGAAGGATTAGAGAATGCATCAGAACTTGTTTCTGCTGTTCGTACTTACAACACTCATATTGCAATGATTAACTATCTCTCTGGAGAAAACTACGAATACGCAGATGAAAGAAGAGCGTTAGATAAGTGGAAAGAAGTTAGAGAGAGCATATCTATTAAAGTAAGTGTTGTTGGTGATGAGACAGAAAGCGTAGCCTCAACAATTAGCCAAATTCTTTCTTCGTGTGGACTAAGAGTCGTAAACGATGAAATGGCAACTTCGAGTGTCGAATGCATCATTTCCATGAGAGAAGTAAAGGGAAGTGGAATTGCTTCGTCTTTTGTCTTTGCTGAGTATGATGCTTCAATAAAGCTAAAAGATAACCAAACAAATAAGATCTATCTTGAGTATAGCCTTAGTGGTAAAGAAGGCCACCAAAATATCATAAGTGCAACAACACGAGCGCTGAATGATTTGAAAGAGAAGATAGAGTCCTCCTTTGGTAAAGAAATAGAGGAAAAATTCAAAACAATATGAAAAAGCTGATATATCTTTTACTAGTTTTATTACTAGTTCTTTTGCCATTAAGTGCCAAAAGCATTACCTATGGCGAGTTTGTCGATGATGCTGCAGAGCTTTTTAGTAGCTATGCTAAATCTAATATCAAGCTAAGTGTTGTTGGCTTTGAAGATGGATATGAGACACTTTCATCTTCGCTCATCCATGACTTAGAAAATGCATTGATAAATAAGGGTTGCATTGTTGTCGACAGAGAAAACCAAAAGAAAGTAATCGAAGAGCTAGAGTTTCAAACAAGTGGACTTGTTGATGATGATAAGGCAATATCTATTGGTCACATGCTAGGTGCAGATGCCATTATTGTCGGAAAAGCAACTAATAGTGTCTCAGTCCTAACAATAGAACTGAAACTTATTGATTTAGAGACTACTTTAGTAAAGAGAATTGGCACTTGGGACATTAAGTATGACACAGAACTCAAGAATCTTCTTAATGACAATTCGAACAAAATAGGTAGCCAAAAGGTCGTTGTCGGCATAAAAGGCGGGGCATTGTTTTCCTTTTCAAAGCCCCACGAAGACATGATTGGAACTGGCGTCAATCCAATTGTAAAGAATGGCATTGTTCCGTCTTTTGAAGGCTTTGTTGGATACAAAGTAACGGAAAACTTTAAGCTCCAAGTTGGAGTTAATCTTTCTTTAAATAATGAAATGAAAATCAGTGGAATGGATTTAGATACAGATATTAACTTAAGTTATTCAACGCTTGAAGTTCCGCTTTCACTTCATTTTTCTGTAGTTCAAAACCCAATAAGAGTAGAGCTATATGGTGGGGGTTATATATCACTTCCAATAAGTGATCTCAACTTGGAACTTGTAGATTACAGAGGGGCAACAGGCTCAGTTAAGCTCATGTCTTATACATTTGGTGTCTTAGGCGGACTTACGGTAGCCAAGACTATTGGGCCTGGCGAATTCTTCATAGATGGAAGATTTCTCAGTGATCTTGATTCTTTGAAAATAGGCGGAGTATTTGAATACACCGTTAGCGACGGCGAAATAAAGACAAAAAAGCAAGTTGATCTTACTAATCGTAAGGTCTGCATTCGCCGTGGTGTTGAAGTCTCTCTTGGATATGCATTCTCTCTATAGGGAAGGGCATTACTAAATTAATAGATTTTTAAGCAATATTTTGTTTGTGGGGGAAATATGAAAAGACATTGTTTTCTCGTTGTTTCGTTTATTTTACTTACTCTTAGCTTCTTTGTTTCATGTGATGCTACGCCTGAAGATATAGGAAAGGTTGCAGTTAGCTATTCAACTCCTACAATAAAGGGAACAATTTCCATTCCAGAAGGAAGCGATGTCGCTCCTGAAGATGTATATATTAAAGTTATAGATAATCAAGATAAGACAGTTACAATAAAGAAGGCTAATGCCGACAAGACTTTTGTTATTCAGAATTTAAACGCTGAAATGACATATAAAATTCTCTTTACAAGTGAAGAGCCGGATTTTACCAATAGAAGTATCTCTAGAGGAAAGAAGAATGGCGTTGGCGGTTGGCTTAATGATGTAGTTCCTGCAATCAAAGAAGGAAACGATGTCGGTTCTGTTAAGATGAAGCCCCTTGGAACAATAAAGGGAAGAGCTTTTATTGATGGTGAGACTGAACATTATGACATAACCATATATATCCCAGGAACATCGTACTCTGCAATAACAGATAAAGATGGAAACTTCTCAATCTACAGTGTTCCAGAGGGAACATATACTCTTCGTTATGTCCTCAACGACCACCTTCCAATTATGGTCTCTAACGTTATGTTAGTTTGTCCTGAAAACGTTGAGAAACCAGAGAAAACAGTTGGAGATGTTACACTTATAAGCAATAAGGGGACAGTTCAAGGAAAGGCATATCTGGGCGATAGTAATGACTCAACAGGTATTACAATAAAGCTTGAGAGCGAGGATAAAACAAGAAGTTATGATTCTTCAACCTCTCAAGACGGAAGCTATGTCATTAACAATGTTGAGCCTGGTCGCTATAGAATTATTGCTTCATACTCAACATATCTCTCAAAAACTACAGATTATTTTGATGTTGCAACAGCTACAGTTACTATCGTTGAAGAGGAAATAGAGCTCTTTGAAAATAGTGGAGTATTAACAGGAACCGCTTCTTTATCTGAACAAAACATTAAAGAAGGAATCCAAATCCTAATTAAGACAATTGATGGTTCAAATAGTTACACGCTCTTAACAGATAGTAATGGTACTTTCACAAAAACTTTAAAGCCAGGCTCATACACAGTGACAGCAATATATCCAGGATATACAAGTCAGAGTGTTGAAATCATGGTTGTTAAGGATTCTACAAGTAGTGTTGCTATTCCTTCTCTTGTTCTTTCTAGTGGTGTTGTAACAGGGCTAGTAAAGCTAGAAGGTGGAAGTGAATATAGTGGAGTAACAGTAACACTTACAGATCCAACAGATAGTAAGAGTACATTAACAGCGGTGTCTGGAGCAGATGGTTCATTTAGTATTTCAGCAATAACGAAGAGTGGAACATACTTACTCTCATACACAAAAGATGGATACGTTTCAAGTTTAAGTAATAGCGTAGAGATACAAGTAGGAAAGGTAACAAGTGTAGAAACAGTAACCTTAAAGTCAATACTGTCTACAGTAAG
>JBNMJW010000131.1:0-5668 GCA_050874025.1 Candidatus Ornithospirochaeta sp. | reverse complement strand
TTGTTGAAGATAACACTGAAAACTACATTCCTAACTCTTTCTCGTCATCATCTTCTCGTTTTAGTTTGATTACTGGTCCTAATATGGCTGGTAAATCTACATATTTAAGAGAAATAGCGCTAATAACTCTTCTTGCGCACACTGGTTACTTTGTCCCAGCCAAAAGTGCAACAATACCTTTGACAGATAAAATTTTCTGTCGTGTTGGAGCCCAGGATAATCTTTCAAAAGGAGAATCTACATTCCTTGTTGAGATGAGTGAGTCTGCACAAATACTATTGTCTCTTACACCTCGTAGTCTCGTAATCATGGATGAAATTGGAAGAGGTACAAGTACACAAGATGGAATGAGTATTGCCTATGCAATCGCTTCATATTTAAGAAGAGCAGGTTGTATAACTCTGTTTTCTACTCATTACCATGAGCTTACGATGTTAGATACTACAGGGATACAGCTATTACATATGGCGGTTTTAGAGGAAAAGAATCAAATAACGTTCTTAAGAAAGGCAGAGAAGGGTGTTGCTACCTCTAGTTATGGTATTCATGTTGCAAAGATTGCTGGACTTCCAAGAGAGGTAATAAATGAAGCTAATTCATTTATGAAGAAACACTTTGCTGATTACTCAATTATTGATGAAGAAGGAAGCTTATTTAGTCAGCAAAGCGTCGATATTACTATAAAAGATGAGATTTTTGATTTAGTAAATGGCTACGATACCAATTCTTCAACTCCTCTTGATGCTCTTTTATTTATTAATGAACTCAAAGAAAAGATTGAGAAAGAAGGGTAACTTTGTTGCTTTGTAGGTTTTTATAATATATGGACCCAATGATTGTTTTTATTATCAATGTAGTTTTTTGTTCTATTGTTGTTGCAGTTCACTTAGATAGACGAGTTAGAGAGCGCGAAAGAGTTGGAGACATTACGAAGTGTTTTCTTATTCCAAGTTTGTATTTAACACTCTTTACTGCATCAAAAGCTTTTCCAAGAGAAATCTATAGACCAGAACTCTTATTTTTGATTGCATTCTTCTATACTCTTGGAGATATTCTCTTACTAAAGAAAACCCCAGTATGGCGATTTTTAGTTGGAGCGCTCTCCTTTATTTGTGGCCATATTGTATATATAATTTACTTTAGTCATTTTGGCTTGAATATCTATACACTGCTTGGTGGAATGATACTATTTGGCATTCCTTTGATATATCTAATTCTTAAGATTATAAAGAGTAACCCGAAATATGCTGTTGGTTATATAATTTATGGACTAACGCTTTATTTCTTTGGCGTTGGAATGTCTGCTGTTTTCTCATTTAAATATTTAAAGACCTCAATCCTTGTCTTCATAGGAGTTTGGCTCTTTATCTATTCAGATAGTAGAATTGCGCTTAATTCTCTTTTAAAAGACGGCAAGAATAGAAGTTTTATGATTATGCTTACATATATAGCAGCAAACCTTTTTCTTGTTTTAGGTGTTTGGTGCATTAATGTTCCACTTACTGCTTGACAAGAGGATAAAAGAAAGATATTTTTTACATAGTTTCATTTAAAGTTATTTAAAAGGGACCGGGTTAACCGAGTCCCTTTATTTATGAAGGATTTTATGCTTAGTTTTGGTGAAGAAAAGAATGATATTTTTAAAGAAATAGATAGTCTTGTTTCTTCTCTTTCTTTAATTCCTGTTGAGGTAAGTAAGATGGAAAACAAGAACAGTATTTCTTTGAAGGTTGTTCTTTATAAAAAAGATAGCGAGATAAACACCGATGACTTGGAAAAGGCATATAACTTACTTTTTCCTCGTTATAGTGTTCTATTTGATTCGCGTGATCTTACTCTTGAAGTATCGAGTCCTGGCTTACAGAGAACACTAAAAGATTATTATGAGTTTTCTGTATTCGAAGGAAAAAGAGTAAGACTATACTCTGTTTCTTATTCTTCTTATGTATCTGGAATTATTAAAAGTGCAGATGAGAAGAGTGTAGTTTTAACCAATTACATAATAGAAGATAAGAAAGAAGAAGGAGAGGAGATTACTCTTCTTTTCTCTGATATTGCAAAGGCAAAGCTTGATTATAAATGGGAGGATAAAAATGATAAATCTCACAAGTGAAATCAACTCAATGATGGTTGAGAGAGATATGAAATTCCAAGAAGTTACATCTTTGATTAAAGATATGCTTCGCAGTGCATACAAAAGAAAATTTGGCACAGAAGAGAATGTAGAGGTTAAATTCTATGAAGATAGCAAGAAAAACTACTATGTTGAAATCTTTGCTAAGAAGCTTGTTGTTGCTGAAGAAGACTACTTTAATGCTGTAACTGAAATTCCTCTTGATGAAGCAAGAGAGGTTGCTGGGGACGATGTCGAGATTGGTGATGAATTAGAGATTTCTCTTGATCCTAAATCTTTTGAGTATTCAGCTGTTCAGTCAGCTAAGCAGCGTGGTCAGGCTGTAAGTAAGGAACTTACAGATGACAAGACATACTATAAGGCAAAGTCTATGGAGTTTTCTCTTGTAAAGGGAGAACTTAAAAAGAAGAGCAAGAATGGCGCTGACTGGTTTGTAGATATTGGTTTTGGTGATGAAAATCTTGCTGTTTTCCCTCTTCGTGGACAGTCTCCACGTGAGACTTATGATTTAGGCGATAATCTTCGTTTCTTTGTTGAGAAAGTAGATAAGGGTGACGATGAGATTGTTCGTGATCCTAAGACTGGAAAGGCTAAGAAAAAGAAAAAGGGCGTTAAAATTTACCTCTCACGTTCTTCAAAAGAGTTCGTTAAAGCTCTTCTTGAAAACACATTTAGAGAAGATATCGACAACGGCAATCTTGTCATTAAAGCAATTGCTCGTCAGCCTGGTATTAGAACAAAGATTGCTGTCGACACAAAGAAAGCCGATGTTGATCCAGTAGGAACAGCAGTAGGTAAGGCTGGACAGAAGATTCAGCAGATTATGAGCGAACTTGAAGGTGAAAAGATTGATGTTGTCAGATACAACACAGATCCTATCGTCTTTATTGCTAATGCTCTTATTCCTGCTCAGGTCCAGAGAGTAATTGAGGTAGACCCACAGACTAAGTACGCTATTGCTATTGTTGATGATTCTCAGCAGGGTATTGCTATTGGTCAAAATGGTGTAAACGTTAAGCTTGCAAAGGCTCTTTGCGATTGGCTTATTGATGTTAAGACTAAGACTCAGTTTAATGAGATGGAGTCTACGCTTCTTATCCATGAAAATGTTGGTTCTCTCTTCAAAAATGATGACGAGAATGAAAATACAGAGAATACAGAAGTGGCATCTGCTCAGAATGAACCAGTAAAGGAAGAGAAGAAAGAAGAGACAATTAGCAATGAAAAACTTGGTATCAACGAAGATGAAACACCAATAACAGATATTGGACTTAGCGATGAGCTTGTTAAGAAGCTTCATGATATTGATATTTGGGCTATTGAAGAATTCTTTGAATATAGTAATGAAGAACTACTTGAACGTGGTCTTAGTCAGAGCGATATAGATACTGTTCGTGGTAGTGTTGAAATTGTTACAGATGAAGAAGAGGATTCTTTTGAATGTCCTATTTGCCATAAAATGGTTCCATCTGGTGTAACAGTTTGTCCAAACTGTGGAGCAGAATTCGAATTTGAGTAATACTAAAGGTATATATGTTGGAAGAAAAGAATAAAGTTAAGGTTAACATTATTAAGAAGGTAGCTCCTCAGCCAAAAGAGACTGTGGAGAAGAGTGTTAAAGCTGAAGAAGTACCTGAAAAGAAGAAAGTTGTTGTTAAACTTAAAGCTCCTAAAGCTACTGTTAAGCCTGTTTTGAAGCTTAAAGAGAACCATGCTCCAGAAGAGGGTAAAAAAGAAAAGGAAACTCCTATAAAGGCTGAAGCAAAGAAGGAAAATGCTAAAGCTCCTATTAAAGAACAGGTTATTGATGGAAAGAGCTTTATGAACAATAACACGAGTCATATTAGTAATACTCGTATTCAGTCTACAATTCATAATGGGCCAGTTATTATTCATGCTCCTCAAACTCCACCAGAACCGGTAAAGGTTGAATCTAATAGACCTAGAGTTCAGGGTATTGTTGGTGGACGCCAAATGGGCAAACAGCCTTTTGGTCAGCGTAATGGCTTTAATAAA
This sequence comes from Candidatus Ornithospirochaeta sp., assembly GCA_050874025.1. Taxonomy (GTDB): domain Bacteria; phylum Spirochaetota; class Spirochaetia; order Sphaerochaetales; family Sphaerochaetaceae; genus Ornithospirochaeta. The sequence goes on along the minus strand of JBNMJW010000131.1, from coordinate 1,518 downwards.
AATGGAGATAGGCCATTTAATAAAAGAGAAGGTAATGGTCAATTTAGGCAAAATTCTAATGGCCCTCGCTCTTATTCTCCAGATCAAAATAAGCCAGGCTTCAATCGACAGGGCTCAAACAATCAGAGGCCATTTAATCCTAATAGATTTTCTTCAACAGGAAGACCTCAGGTTAATAGCCAAGCTTCTCCATTAGAATTAAATCAGAAGAATGGAAATAGAAAGGCAAATATCTCTTCTAGCAAAAAGAAGGATAAGGATAATAAGTGGGATAGAGACGAAGAGGTTGACTTTGCTTTAGAGAAAAAGAAGAAAGCTCTAGAAAAGAAGGCTGCCGTACCTCAGAGTATCGACATCATGGAGAATATCACAGTTGCAGATTTAGCTAAGAAGATGAATCTAAAGGCTTCTGATATTATCTCTAAGCTCTTTAAAATGGGCATGATGGTTACTATTAACCAGCAAATTGACCATGAGACAGCTGAGATTATTGCTTCTGAGTATGGTTGTGAAGTACATCTTGTTTCTCTTTATGATGAAACTGTCATTGAGACAGAGGAGGATAAGGAAGAAGATTTAGTTCCACGTCCACCAATTGTTACTATTATGGGACACGTTGACCATGGTAAGACAAAACTCTTGGATGCAATTAGAAGTACAAATATTGTTGCCGGCGAGTTTGGTGGTATCACACAGCACATCGGTGCTTATAAAGTAAATGTTCCTGGTAAGGGCGATATTGTCTTCTTAGATACTCCTGGGCACGCTGCATTCTCGATGATGAGAGCACGTGGTGCTCAGGTAACAGACATTGTTGTTCTTGTCGTTGCTGCTAACGATGGTGTTATGCCTCAGACAAAGGAAGCAATTGATCATGCTAAGGCTGCAAAGGTTCCAATCATTGTTGCAATAAATAAGTGTGATTTGCCTGAAGCAAATCCAGATAGAGTTAAGCAGCAGCTCTCTGACTTAGGCTTAATGCCAGAAGATTGGGGTGGCCAGACTCTCTATTGTGAGATTTCTGCTCTCAAAAAGATTGGTATTGAAGATTTGCTTGATACTATTCTTTTACAGGCTGAAGTATTAGAGCTCAAAGCTAATCCTAAGTGTAGGGCATCTGGTAAGGTTCTTGAATCTAAGATTGATCAGGGTCGTGGAACAGTTGCAACTGTAATTGTCCAAAAGGGTACTTTGCATCAAGGTGACTACTTCGTTGCTGGAATATATTCTGGTCGTGTTAGAGCAATGTTTGACGATACAGGAAAGAAGATTCAAGAAGCTGGTCCTTCAACACCTGTTGAAATAATAGGACTAAGCAATATTCCTTCTGCTGGTGATCCGTTCCAGGTAACTGAAGACGAAAAGACAGCTCGTAGTATTGCTATTAAGAGACAGGAACTTGAAAGACTTGGTGAAAATAGTAATAAGAACAAGGTAACTCTTGAGAACTTTAACGAAAAGGTAAAGGAAGGAACAATTACAGACTTTAATGTTGTTATTAAAGGCGATGTTCAGGGT
>JBNMJW010000130.1:0-5674 GCA_050874025.1 Candidatus Ornithospirochaeta sp. | reverse complement strand
AGATATGCCTGTATATATTGTTCATCTTTCATCAAAAGCAGGGCTTGAAACAGTTAGAGAATTAAGAGAAAAGGGCATCAAAGTCATTGTTGAAACAACCCCACATTACCTTCTTCTCGATAAGACTAAGCTTGAAGGTAAGGAAGGACCGCTATATGTAATGACTCCTCCTTTAAGAACAAAAGAAGACAATGAAGCATTACAAGAAGCTTTAATCGATGGAGAGATTCAAGTAGTTGCAACAGATCATTGTTCGTTTACTTATGAGCAAAAGATGGAAAGCAATGATTGTAGAACAATCTATCCAGGAATCCCTGGCACAGAAGAATTACTTCCTTTAATCTACAACTTTGGCCATGTAAGCGGACAGCTTTCATTAGGTCAGATTGTAAACTTGCTCTCAACAGGTCCGGCAAAGCAATTTGGTCTTTTTCCAAAGAAAGGAATTTTGCAAGAAGGAAGCGATGCAGATATTGTTCTTTTTGATCCATCCGAGATATGGACAATAAGTAAAGATACCGTTCATACAGCAGCTCACTATACTCCATATGAAGGAATGACTGTTATGGGAAAAGTTAAGATGACATATCTCAGAGGTCGTTTGATTATGGGTGATGGTATTTATTTGGGCTTGGATGGTGATGGGCAGTTTGTTAAAGCCCATAGAAAGTAAAAGTAGCTCTCCCTTAGGGGAGGGTTTTTATACGATTAAAAAAATCTATGAGGGGATTATTAGTAGATGATTAAGGCGTTTATTTTTGATCTGAATAGCATTAGAAGAGAAGATAACGAATATTTTTTGGATCTAGTTAATGAGGCAAAAGAAGCTAACGTTTTATTAGCAATGGTTTCAAATAAAAAAAAGGATGAGACAAAAAAAGAATTGGAAGATGAAAAGCTATCTTTGAGTTCTTTTGATGTTGTTTTATTTGAAGAAGATGTAAAGAGAGCTAAACCTTATCCTGATATATATTCTTTAATATTCATATCTCTTGGGATAGACAGAAAAGAGGCATTGATCTTTGTTGATGAGACAGTTTCTTTAAAAGCTGCTGTTTCTTCTCATTCTAATGTTTGTGCTTTAACAGCATTTGTTAATCGCGATGAAGCAAAACATTTGGGAGCAAATGTTTTATTAGAAAATCTTTCATTTTTCCCTGAGTTTAAATCTTTAGATGAATTACAGGATGTCTATCGACATCTAAGAAGAATAGGCAAGGGCGCAAAGAAATATGGAGCTAATTGGATTACGCCACTTGAGAGAACTCTCCCAAGTGAAGTCGTTGAAAAGAAGGCGATAGAGGAAGCAAAAAAAGCTATGTACAATGCCTATGCCCCATACTCAAAGTTTAAGGTAGGTGCAGCTATTGTAAGTAGTGCAAGTGGCCGTATATATAGTGGTTGCAATGTTGAGAATGCAAGTTATGGTGCAACTATTTGTGCAGAAAGAAATGCGATAACAACGGCAATTACAAATGAAGGTGCCATTGGAATAGACCTAGTTGTAGTCTCTTCAATGGTATCGCCTCCAGCACTTCCTTGTGCAGTTTGTTTGCAGGTAATGAGTGAGTTTATAAGACCAGAAACTCCAGTAGTATTAGTATCTGAAAATGGAGATACTATTCGCTATAAATATTCAGATTTACTCCCTCATCCATTTGATTTTGGAGAACAATAATGAAAAAGGTTCTTAAAATAACCTTTCTTCTTTTGTTTTTACTTACTCTCTTTTCTTGTTCTAGTACAAAAGACTTTGTAGCGGATGTAACTATGTCAGAAAATTTGACAACAGAAGAGAAACTAGAGTATTACGGTGGAAAAGAAGTAAGCGTTAATCTCCCGGAAATGTACTTCAATGGAGAAGAATGGTATTCAAGGATGATGGAGCTGATAGATGGCGCTGACGAATACATTCTTCTTTCGACATTCCTCGGTTCATCTTCTCCAACTCTTGAGCCACTCTTTAATCTATTAGAGGAAAAGGCAAAGAGTGGCGTTAAGGTCTATCTTATTATTGATGGGACATCCAATCTAGACATGACTGAAACTAGATTTGTAATGACTCCTCTCAATTATCTAAGAGATAGTGGCGTAAATTTGCTTATCTATTCCCCTATGAGTTTTACTCATATTGTTAATCCATCATCTTTAGTAGTCAGAGACCATAGAAAGATGATGATTATCGATGGTTCTATTGCAGCCATTGGAGGAATGAATATTAACTACATATCTATTGGAGCAGGAGATAAGTGCCAACGCGATAGTATGTATGTTTTCTCCTCTGTCGAACTATCTAATCTCTTTATCGATGAATTTGTTCAAATTTGGAATGAAGGAAGCATAAAGAAGATGGATAAAGGGGAGTTTAAGAAAGAGAACACAGAAAAGGGCGAATACAAGGCATGGCTATTTAACAGAAATGTCTTCCAGTCCCAGGTCTCTCTTTCTGGAATGTTTGGTTCTCTTATTAATGACAGCACATCTTCTATTTTCTTATGCCCATATTTGCCGACAATAGATTCCAATATGGCTCAAAGCTTAAGAAACGCAGTTGAGCGTGGTGTTGACACCGAAATATGGTGTTCGACAGATTCTCGAGGTTATGCTGCTAAGGGTGGGGCATATTCGCTATATAAACTACTAGAAGAGACAGATGTAACTTATTTTGATGTCTCATCTGATTCTGATGGCTCAACTCTTCCTCTTTTTCATATGAAGGCAATGGTTGTAGATGACCGCTATGTTGTTATTGGATCCTCAAATTTTAACTATCGCTCTATGACGCTTTCCCATGAATTAGCTTTGGTTGTTGATAGCCCGGAAATGGCAAAGATTGTTAAAGAGAGGATTAAAGAAGTTGCCAAGAATCCTGTATTAATAACAAAGGAAGAGGCAAAAGAAAACAAGAAAGAGAATGGATCTTACTTTTGCTATCTTTTCTCTTATTATGGAGGATGAGAATGAAAAAAGTTATTGTTGTTCTAATATTATTCTTGCTTTTTGTTCCACTTTTTTCTTCTCCGAGTTTTATCTATTCATTTTCTCAAACAGGTGAGACGATTGAAGAAAGAAATATGGGTGCTCTAGGTGTAGGTGTTGGCTTTGTTCCAAATAAAGAAAAGCATTATGGGCTAATAGAACTTGTTTCTTATTGTGGGTTTTCTTCGCCTATTTACAAAGGTTTTGATATATCTCTCTCAACACCTGTTTTTGTAACTAGTGATTCTTTCTTTTCGTATTGCTTTTCTAATCCTATACTTTGGGAACCTACAATTGGGGCAAGTGCACAGTATAGACGAGATTCAAACAGTTGGAATTTTTCATTGCTATTATCACCACTTAAGTTCGTCGATGCATCGTTCTCCTATGAAATATTGTCTCCTTATTTTTCGTTTGGCTTAAATGGAGAGAGAGGTTGGGGAATAAGAGTAATGAAAGTGACAGCCTTATTGGAGATATAAAATGAAGAAGATAATAGGTACAATTCTTGTTTTTTTACTCTGTTTTTCTATATATGCTGGCTCTGCTAATGATTTAGCACTAATGGTAGGCAGTGGTAATTTCTTCTCTCCAAGTGAAGGTGTTTCTTTTTCTTATGGACTCAGTGTAGGGTTAACAAAGCGTTTAGATATGTCAGCTGTTTTTCTAAGCGAACTCACACCTCATCCATTTTCTCGCAATATGGTTATGGTTGAGCTTTCAACGGCTTTAATAGGAAATAGAAATACAGGAAGTAAGGTTGCCGGAGTTTGTGTTAATTCACTCCTTTCGGTTGGTGGATTTTATCGCTTTGATAATAAAGGAGCTGGAGTATATCTTGGTCTTACTCCACTTTCTTTAGGTAGTCCCATTACAAGTAGGAGAGAACGTGGACTTAGAACTAATGTAGGCTATGACTTTGTTAACAATAAAGTGATAGTTACATTCTCACCTTTAGATGTTGAAATATATCTAATAGGTACATACAGAGATTGGTTTTAATTATTTTTTTTAATGAACTCTTTAAAAAAATATTTATTTAGAGTTATTATAATTTTGTAGGACTTTACGTCGAAAGACACTTTTAGGAGATTATACATGAAGTATTCCACAGAAGTTGAAAACATGTGTACAGTAAGGTGCGGTGGACAGCATGGCTGTGCTCCAATTCCTGAAGAAGGAAAGTGGGTCTATGCTAAAGAGATTAAGGATATCTCTGGCCTAACCCATGGTGTTGGTTGGTGTGCACCTCAGCAGGGAGCTTGTAAGCTTACTCTCAACATTAAGAATGGTATCATCGAAGAGGCATTAATTGAGACAATTGGTTGCTCTGGTATGACACACTCAGCAGCAATGGCTAGCGAAGCTATCGTTGGTAGAACTCTTCTCGAAGCTATCAACACAGACCTTGTTTGTGATGCTATTAACACAGCAATGAGAGAGCTTTTCTTGCAGATTTGTTATGGTAGAAGCCAGTCTGCTTTCAGTGAAGATGGTCTTGTTATTGGTGCAGGACTTGAGGACCTTGGAAAGGGTACATGTTCTCAGGTTGGTACAACCTATGCAACTAGAGCAAAGGGACCTAGATATCTTAACCTTGCAGAAGGTTACATCCTTAGACAGGCTCTTGATGAAAATGATGAAATCATTGGTTATGAGTATGTAAACATGGGTGTATTCATGGAAAATGTTGAGAAGGGTGTAGACCCAGCTGAAGCATTAGAGAAGGCAAAGAAGACTTATGGCAGATTCAATGATGCTGTTAAGTACATTGACCCAAGAAAGGAATGATTGGAGGACACTATGGCTTTATTTGAAGGTTATGAAAGACGTATAGACAAGATTAATGGTGTTCTCAATGGATATGGTATCTCTTCTATTGAAGAAGCTAAGAAGATTTGTGATGAAAAGGGCGTTGATGTATATAACATCGTTAAGTCTATTCAGCCAATCTGTTTTGAGAATGCTTGCTGGGCATACATTGTTGGTGCAGCAATTGCTATTAAGAAGGGTCAGAAGAATGCTCATGAAGTAGCTAAGTCTCTTGGTGAAGGACTTCAGTCATTCTGTATTCCTGGTTCTGTTGCTGACGATAGAAAGGTTGGTCTTGGACATGGAAACCTTGCAGCTATGCTTTTAAGCGATGAAACAAAGTGCTTTGCATTCCTCGCTGGACATGAATCATTTGCAGCTGCAGAAGGTGCTATCGGTATTGCTAAGAATGCTAACAAGGCTAGAAAAGAACCATTAAAGGTTATTCTCAATGGTCTTGGAAAGGACGCTGCAAAGATTATCAGTAGAGTCAATGGCTTTACATATGTAGAGACAAAGTTCGACTATTTTACAGGCAAACTCGAAATCCTTAGCGAGACAGCATATTCAAAGGGCGAAAGAGCTGCTGTAAGATGCTATGGTGCTGATGATGTTAGAGAAGGTGTTGCAATCATGCACAAGGAAGGCGTTGACGTATCTATCACAGGTAACTCAACAAACCCAACAAGATTCCAGCATCCAGTTGCAGGTACATACAAGAAGGAATGCACAGAGATTGGTAAGAAGTATTTCTCTGTTGCTTCTGGTGGTGGTACAGGTAGAACACTTCATCCAGATAACATGGCTGCTGGTCCTGCTAGCTACGGTATGACAGATACAATGGGAAGAATGCACTCTGATGCACAGTTTGCTGGTTCTTCTT
>JBNMJW010000129.1:0-5698 GCA_050874025.1 Candidatus Ornithospirochaeta sp. | reverse complement strand
CCCTTCTGGTTTTAATGTTGCATTAATGAAAGAAATAGCTCAGAAAAGGGGCATTTCTTTTAAATTTGTCCAAGTTGAATCAGCTTCTCGTCTTGTTGCACTTATGAGCAAAAAAATAGATGTAATCTTTTGGTATGGCAACGTTGAAGGCTATTCATCTGAAAGAGAAGAGCTTCTTGTTACATCTTCATATTACAAGGATGGAATATCATATGTTACGAAGTCATTTGATATGAAGAAAATTCAAGATGCTATGAAAAATAATCAATAAAGATAGAGAAATTCCAACATATTTTATTTCAATTATAAGGACTTAATATAATGAAAAAGAAAATAGCTAAGTTGCTTTTATGTTCTTTTCTAATAATTGGATTTTTTTCATCATGCACAACAATAACTAATCCCACAGAAGGAAAAAAAGTTGCCTACATTATGTATATGAAATCATCTCCGATTTTTGATCTTTGGGCATCTTCTTTTGTAGAATCTGCAGAAAAACTTGGCATGAGTGCAAAAGTTTTTTTCTGCAATGATAGTGACGAAGAGTGGAAAGACAGAATTATAGAGTGTGCAAAGAAAGGCTACAGTGGAGCTGTTGTGTCTCATGGAGGAGAATCATATTCTTGGTCTTTCCTGTCTGATATAGCAAAAAAATATCCAGATTTTAAGATAGTAACATTTGATACTTTCTTCAAAGATGAAGAAGGAAAAACACAGACAATCGATGGTGTTGTTCAGCTCTTCCAAAAAGATTCTGGCCTTGCTGCTATGCTAGTTGAAGAGATTCTCTCGCTATATCCAGAAAAGACAGAAGCAAGTGAAAGAATAAATGTTTTAAAGGTACAAGAACTTGGTTATATAGCCGCATTTGATCGTAGGGAAGTAGGATATAAACTCTATGAAACTGTAGGAAAGATAAATACTGTTGAAACAATATCTCCAAGAGACCATCTGAACGCTGTAGAATCAATGAAGACTGTTACAGAAGAGACTCTCAAAAAGTATAAAGATGGTGAGATAGACGCCATTTGGTGTTGCTACGATAACTATGCAGAAGGAGTCTATCAAGCTCTTAAGGAATGTGGTAGCAATATTCCGCTTGTTTCTGTAGATATATCAAATTCTGACATTCTAAACATGCAAGAAGGCTTGAATTGGAAAGCCTCTGCAACCACAAATTGGAGCCTCAATGGCGAGTTTGCTTTAAGAGTTTTGGCTCTTGAGATAGCAAATGATTATGAGGCAATTAAGGCTTCTTCTTGTTACTACGAAAATCCTGGAATGTGGATGGAGATCCCATCTGTGCTAGTAACTCAGAATGATGTTTTAGGAAAAGGAAATATTACAATCAACAACCTAGGTGATGTAGTAGATGGTTCTTACACAGATAAAAGCTATATGCCATCAACTACTTGGTTAGTTAAATTTCTCGGAAAATAGATTAAAAAGGGGTAAATAATGGAAATCAAAAAAACTCAAAACGGAAATGATTTAATAGTTAGCTTAGAGGGAAGACTCGACACTACAACAGCGCCTCGCTTGGAAGAAGAAATTCGCTCAAGCATAGAAGGCGTTAAGAATCTTATCTTTGATTTTGAAAAGTTGGATTATATCTCATCAGCTGGACTTAGAGTCTTATTAGCCACGCAAAAGATTATGAATAAGCAAGGCTCTATGGTAATTAGAAACGTTAACGAAACTGTCATGGAAGTTTTTTCGGTTACTGGATTTGTTGATATTTTAACCATTGAGTAGTTTTATGATATATGCACAGCTTATATTCTTAACTTTGCTTCCGTCGTTTGTCACATGTGCTCTTTATCCTCTTAGTATCTCTAAGGTAAATAAGCATGTAAAAACTGCAATATACAGTCTTAGCTTCGCCCTCGCTGCTATTATATCTACAAAGCTAAGCATTCCGCTTAATGGAACGCTAATAAGCGCAAGGGATGCAACGGTGTTAGTTGCCTCTCTTATATTTGGCACACCAGCGTCTCTATTTGCAGCTCTCGTTGGGGGAGCATTTAGGTATTTTATAGGGGATGCTTATCTCTCTCTTGGACCGAGCTTGACAACTCTTCTTGCTGGCGTTGTGGGCTTTGTACTTAGACGATGGATGTTTGATGACAAGAGACCATCTTGGGTTTATGGAACAGCCATTATTTTTGTCATTGAAGTTGTAAATATGCTTCTTGTCTTTCTTTCTAATATGCAAGATGTAAGAACCTCTTTTACTCTTGTTGAAAAAGCGACATTTCCAATGGCTATAATGAACTCTCTTTCTGTTGCTTTTTCAATGATGATGATTTCTCTTCTTTCTCGAGATAAAAAGCGGAAAAAAAGAAAGAAGGATAGTCTTAGGCTAGCAGAAACATTTTCTCGCTGGCTTTTAGTTTGCGTCATTTTGGCTTTCGTTCTTTCTTTTCTATTTATCTATGTTCTAGAAACACAGCTTGCATATAGTGATGCTAATGACATGCTAAAGCTCTACATTGAGGATGTTAGAGATGATATAAATGATGCTTCTGATGAAAACCTTCTTAAGCTAACGAGAGCTATAAAGAGCGATTTGGAAAAATTAGATAATTGGGATAGATCCACGCTTTTATCACTCTTGGGTAAATATGATATCTCAGAAATAAACATCATTGATGAAAACGGCATTATTGTAGAAAGCACTACGCTTATTTTCTATGACTTCGATATGTCAAGTGGAGAGCAATCGAGGGAATTCTTAGTCCTTCTTAATGGTGAAAATGAACTTGTGCAGCGATATCAAACAGTTTCTCATAGAGCTGGAATTCAAATGAAATATGCTGGAGTCGCTTTAGATGAAGGTGGCTTTGTACAAGTTGGATACAATTCAAAGCGATTTCAGAAAGATATTAATCAAAGAGTAAAGGGTCTAACGCGAAATAGGCATGTGGGTGAAGCGGGCTTTATGCTTATTGCTAACAGTAATAATGAACTTGTCAGCGACTCAAAAGGCCATGAAGGTGAAAAGTTAGAAGTAACAGCCATAGATTTAAGTGACATAGCAGAGTGGAGTATATCGCATCAAAGAGTATATGGCATTAATTCTTTAGTGATGTATAGCGTTACTGAAGGATATTACATTATAGGGGTAATGCCGATAGAAGAGGTTGTCTTTGACCGCAATATGTCTCTCTACACCACAGTCTTCATAATGATTATGGTCTTTGCTCTTCTGTTTTTATTAATATATTTCCTTGTCAAAAAGCTAGTTGTGGAGAATATACAGAAGATTAATTCCTCTCTAGAGGAGATTACAGGCGGAAACCTCAATGTATCTGTAGATGTAAGAACAAATAAAGAGTTTGTTTCTCTCTCTGATGACATTAACTCTACCGTTCAAACTCTTAAAGGCTATATAGAAGAGGCAGCAGCAAGGATCGATAAAGAGTTAGAATTTGCTAGAACTATACAACTTTCGACTCTTCCGACTGTCTTTCCTCCATATCCAAATAGAACAGATTTTGACATATACGCTACGATGGACACAGCTAAAGAGGTAGGAGGTGACTTCTACGACTTCTATTTGCTAGATGAAAATAGACTTGCCTTCTTAGTTGCAGATGTCTCTGGAAAGGGAATATCTGCTGCAATGTTTATGATGAAGGCTAAAACCATTATCAAAAGCTATGCAGATAATGAAAGCGATGTGTCTCTCATCCTAACAAAGGCTAATAGAGCACTATGTGAAAACAATGAAGCAGAGATGTTTGTAACTTGTTGGATGGGAATTTTAGACTTTAGAACCAATATTGTGACATTCGCAAATGCTGGACATAATCCTCCGCTTGTAAAACATAAAGGAGGAGACTATGAGTTCTTTAGAACAAAACCAGGATTTGTTCTTGCTGGTATGGATGGCATTAACTATCGTATAGGAGAGCTTATGCTGCTCCCTGGAGATGAAATCTTCTTATATACAGATGGAGTAACAGAAGCAACAAATAGCAAGAACGAACTGTATGGTGATGAGCGACTAAAAGAGTGCTTAAATAAGAGTATTTTTCCTAATGCTGAAGGAATCTGCAGAGCTGTAAAGAAAGATGTTGATTCCTTTGTAGGGGAAGCTCCTCAGTTTGATGACATGACTATGCTCTCTTTGCGCTTGTCAGAAAAAGACATCATCACGCTAAACCCACAAGAAGAGAATATGGAAGAGCTATTGGCCTTTGTTGAAGAAAAGCTCTCAGAAAAGAATGTAGCTATGAAGACTATAGCTAAGATGAGCATTGCCACAGATGAAATCTATTCAAATATTAGATTTTACAGCGGCGCAACAAGGGCAACAGTTGAGTGCTTAGTTCAAAACAAAACAGTGCAACTTAACTTTATTGATGATGGTCGACCATATAACCCACTAGAAGCAGAAGATCCAGACATAACTCTTTCTGCAGAGGAAAGAAAGCTTGGTGGACTTGGAATCTATATGGTTAAAAAGACTATGGACAGTGTTGTATACGAGTATATTGCAGGGTGTAATAGGCTTTCTTTGAAGAAAAATTTTGAGTAGGGGGATAGTTGTGAAAAAAATAAGAATTGTTGGAATTATTTGTGCATCATTGCTCTTTTTAAGCCTTCTTCAAAGCTGCAAGAAGGCTGAGACAAATTCATCTTTTGTTTTTTCTTCAAAAAATGATTTTTCTGGCCACGATATAGCATGCATTACAGGAACAGTTATCGATGGCCTTGTGGACAAAGAAATAGCTAACATTACATGGCATTACTATGATGATCAGGCAGGGTCTTTGGAAGCTCTTAAAAGGGGAGATGTTGATGCCTCTATAACAGAAGAACCTGTGGCTAATATTGTTGTCGGACAAAGAAATGAATTTTTAATTTTTCCAGAAATTATTGTTTCAGATAACTATGGCTATATATTGAAAAAAGGTAGTTCTTTAACAGATAAGTTCTCATCTCTAATAGCGGAGTTTAGGGACGACGGCACTCTTGCTAGGCTTAAAGATAAGTGGCTTTCAGGCATTGAAGCTGAGATGAATATTGATTGGTCAAAATATAATACAAAAGAAAGAGCTAATGGAGTTATTAAGTTTGCGTATGAGCCTAGCGTCTATCCAATGAGTTATATCGATTCTTCAGGTAATGCTTCTGGATATGAAGTTGAGCTTCTTTTGATGATTGCTGATAGATTAGATATGGGCGTTGAGGTCATTCCTACCACTTTTTCTTCAATCATAAATTTTGTTCAAACAGGCAAGGCCGATGTTGCATCAGGCTGTATTTCAATCACCGAAGAGAGAGCCAAAGAGGTAGATTTCCCAATCTCTCACTATAAAGGAGGAAGTGTTTTTCTCTGTCGAGCAGAAAACATCTTACAAGATAGCGATAAGAAAAACACAGACAATAAGAGCTTTTTTGATAAAGTAAAGGAGAGCTTTAACAAAACATTTGTAAAAGAGAATAGGTGGAAGCTAATTTTCAAAGGTTTGGGAGTAACTCTTCTTATCTCATTTTTCTCTGCAATCTTTGGTACAGTGTTAGGCTTTATTTGGCTAGTTTTGTCTCGACTTTGCAAAAAAGGCTTTTCTCCATTTTTAAAGGCCTTTTCTTCGCTTATTAGAGGTATTCCTGCACTTGTTGTACTGCTTATCTTCTATTTTGTCTTCTTTGGTTCAACGAATGTTTCTCCGATTATCGTATCGATAAT
>JBNMJW010000128.1:0-5736 GCA_050874025.1 Candidatus Ornithospirochaeta sp. | reverse complement strand
TCAAATTTGTTCTCTTTGTCATTAGTTGGTTACAAGAAGAAGTTATTCTTCCTTTTTAAACTGATTAATGGAGCAAAATGAATAAATATTCTCGTTTAAATCAGCTTAAATCTTCTATTCTTTTACTTTTGCAAAAACCTCTTTTGTATAATTCTTGTTGATATTTTTTTATTTAAAAATCTCTTTGAGGATTTTTTCTTGTTCAACTAGCATAGGCTCAGTGGAGAAATCATTACTCTTATGATCTAGCCCCCTTAAATGCAATAATCCATGGAGTAAAAGTCTTCTGAGTTCCTCATTTTCACTAACTCCAAACTCCTTTGCATTTCGTCTCATACTCTCCATAGATATGAAGATATCACCCATCTCACTATCCTCTTCATCTCCTAGTGGAAAATCAACATCTGAGTCCGCAAGTCTAAAAGTTAAGATATCTGTTGGGGCATCTATATCTCTATATTCCTTATTTAATTCTTTAATCTCTTCATCGCTAACAAAAGAAACAGAGAAATCTCTTTCTTCATTTAAATATGACAAAAACTTATCTAATGCCTCTTTCACTTCATTGATAAGAGGAAAATCTTCTGGTTCAATGTAGTACATACACTACTCCTTATCATTATCATAGCTAATTCTATGGTGGTCTCTACCTAGTAGAGGCGGAATGAAAGCTTGTTTGAGAATCTTCAAATCTGTAAGCGTTAAGCCAGAATTATCAAGTTGTCCATGGGCAATCTTGTCGGAAAATATTGAAGTAATAAACTTTTCATATTTCTGGTGATTAGGTCTCTTGATTGTTCTTGTTGCAGCTTCTACGCAATCGGAGAGCATAACAATAGCACTTTCTTTAGTAGATGGAATATTTCCGTCATACATAAAGTCTTCTTTTACAACGACATCCTTCTCCCCTGCATTCTTTACAGCTTCATTATAGAAGAATCTAATAATATCATTACCATGGTGTTCACCAATAATATCCAATACTTCTTGAGGAAGACCAATCTCTTTACCTTTTTCGGTTCCAAGTCTAACGTGACTCTTGATAATTGAACGAGACAGTTGAGTAGAGATGCTATCATGTGCATTCTTATCGCTCTGGTTTTCAACAAAGTATTCAGGATGTACCATCTTTCCAATATCGTGGTATCTAGCACCAACTAAAGCCAACTCGGCATTAGCACCGATAGCTTTTGCTCCTGCATATGCTAAATCAGAAACATTCTTTACATGGTTATATGTTCCTTGTGCAACTTGGCTTAACTGATTAAGAATTGCGTTATCAGTATATGCTAGTTCATTGAGACGCTGCTTTGTTGGAATATTAAAAACATGCTCTAAAATAGGAAGCAAGACAGCGTATTGAATGAAAGCAAGCACAACGTTAACAGCCATTGCTAAACAAGAAAAAAGATTTTCTGTTAAAGAAAGATTGTTTAAGAATGAGAAGAATAGCGTGATTAATACAGTAAACAATATGCACTTAAAACAAGTAGCAATTGTTTGGAATCTTCCGTTATTCCTCATTATATAATAGTTTACAATAAAACCACACAATACATAGTAAAACAAAGATGCAAATGTACTATTTGGCCAAAGTGTATACATACTAGCTAGCGCTATTATGTTCGCTAGTCCATACGAGAAGTTATTTGTAATAGAAACACCAATCATACCAACAAGCAAGAATGGCATTATGCTATCAAAGTTGTAAAAACCATAGGAAATTATTCGCCAAGCGCAAAAAAAGCCTACTAATAACGATACAGCAAAAATTGCTAATGAAATAATTGAGTATTGCGCCTTTCTGTAGTCATATGGAATAAGACCAACAGAAAAATAAAACCATATTGCTAAGACAAACAAAATAAGCAAGAAACGAGGAAGAGCGGAGAAGAATGACATGCCTGTTACTCTCTTCGAGTTTAATACTTCTAAAGTATGTATTTGTTCTGGTGTGACAAGTGTATCGATTTTTAAAATATAATCACCCTTCTCTACTGTACATACTATAGGTTCAACACTTAGTCTTGCATTTGTTATCATATTTGAAGTGAAGACTTCGTCATAGAAAATATTTGCTTCAAGGACATTCTCTACAATATCAGTAATGATCTTCAAATCTAAAAAGTCATAGTTAGGATAGTTTTGAACTAAGAATTGGTTTATTTGGGAACTAAGGGAATTATCTACAATTAAATCATTAAGACTAAGTGTCTTACCACTTAGCGTATATGGAAATTCTTTAGATTGATTGACATATATTTCACTCTTACCTTCTTGCAAAAGGTAGGTAATATCATTAATTGAAAAGACACCTTCAGAGATGAAATAATCAATAGTCTCTCTAATAATTGCAGCTTCTTTTGCACTCTTCTCTTTATCACTTGCAATTTCAGATAACACATCATAAATAGACAATAATGAATCATCTGTAATTTCTTTTCCATTAACAAGATAATTGTATATAATATCAGCTTTGGTGCTCATCGTCAGAGTAGATGCATATGAGTAGGTAAAATAAGGATTAATCTTATTAGCCTCCTCTTCTCTCTTCTTCTCTGTTGCCTCTTCATCTATATATGAAAAGGAAATTGGGCTAATTAAATCCTCATCACTTAATTCATTTGCTTTATAATCTTTACTTGTTTTTAAGGAAAAAAGCATATTTGAAGAAAGAAGAATAGGAATAGCAGAAGCTAAAACAAGACAAATTACCATCAAAGAAATAAAAGCAGTAAGCTGTCCACGAGAAAAAACTTTGAAATCAATTCTCTTACTTTTATCCTTATTCATTCTTTTCCTCCAAGGAATAAGCTTTTACTATTTCCCTTACAATTCTCGACCTAACTGTGTCGCGATGGGTAAATCTTACCACACTGAGGCCCTCTATTCCATCTAGAATCTTTATAGCTTCAACAAAGCCACTTTCACTCTTACGAGGTAAGTCTATCTGTGTTGGGTCACCATTGACAATCGCCACGCTTGATTCGCCTAATCTTGTTAAGAACATCCTCATCTGTCCAGAAGTAGTATTTTGAGCTTCGTCTAATATTACAACACTATTGTTTAGACTCCTACCTCTCATATATGCAAGTGGAGCTATTTCAATTGTGCCATTATCTTCAAGCCTCTTTATCTGTTGTGGATTAAGAAGAAGATCCATAGCATCATACAGTGGTCTTAGATATGGATTTAGCTTTTGTGTTAAATCTCCAGGAAGAAAACCAAGCGATTCTCCAGCCTCTACAACAGGACGAGTTAAGACAATCTTGTTTTTTCTACCAGAGAACACCTCCTCTAATGCGTAGGCAATTGAGAGAAATGTCTTTCCACTTCCCGCAGGGCCTGAAGCAAAGACAAGAGTTGAAGAAAAGAGTGCAGAGATAAACTCCCTCTGAGTCTTTGTCTTAGGCCAAACGCTCTTACCTAAAACATTAATAACTTCCTTCTTTTCTTTTTTTTCTTCTTTTGTCTCTAAATCAACTTGCTCAATGCTTTGAGCTTCCATATATATTTCGCCTTCACCAAGCACGCCTCTTTCTTTTCCAACATTTTCAAGTTTTTCCATTAACGGAATAAAGATTGCATTATTACGCCAAAGAGTAATTGTGTTGCCTTTAAGAGAAATATCAGAACCAAGAATAAGCTCAAGATAGCTTAGATTTCTATCATTAGGGCCAAGGATTAATTCAGCCATTCCATCTGAAAATACATATGTTTGAGCCATTTTCTCTACTTCCTTTTCCATGTATTAACACTATTATTAGATTCCATAACCCAATTTTCTTCTACTTTCAAATCAGGCATTGTGTTCCATGATAGATATATCGAAAAAGCTGGCATAAGTGAATAAGTTGTCTTATTACCATCGGTATGTCTATTAAAAGATGTATAATATTTAAAATTTAAATTCCAGTCTTCCATATAATGAGTAACTTCAATTGATGAAGATTGTAGAATAAAGAATGTATTACTTCTTCCATTTCCAAAGAAATCTATACTTCTTAGTAAATCTTCACACATTAAGGCAAATGAGAACTTGTCTTTATCAAAATATGAACCAAGCTTATTGTTTTGAGTTGTAAATGAAAACTTAACATCAATAAATTCAGCTATCGAGAATATGACAGATGGCTTCATAACAAAATATGACTTAGCTTTGTTTAATGCATCTATATATATAGTTGAATCTAGTGAAAATGAAAAATACAATCTATTTTTCCATAAAGAATAAGAGAGACTTTTTATATTTGACTTAAGAGAGAATGAATCCGTCTTAAAGATATTCTCATTATTCTTACTCATCTTATATGAAAATGTGATATCAGATAATCCTAGTGTTGTAGTTGAACTCTTCAAAAAGCCCGGAACAGAGCCATCTCCTGTTAAGCTTTCTTCTATGTAGTACTTCTTATCTTTTGTTTGAGCTCTTAAAACTAAAGCTGAAGTAAGTGGCAAGAGGTAGCCCTCTTCACTTATTTTATTTGTCTGATAGTTATTAGTATTTGCTAATGTAAAGTATGAAGAAGTATACTGAAGAGTAAGCTTTAATAAATCCTTTTTAAAGACTCCATTTTCTTCTTTAAAAAGCCAAGATAAAGAAGAAGAGAAACTGTCTTTACTCCACTTTATTGTTGGGGTTAAGCTTCCGTCTAGTGGTGGTAAATTGTAACTAAGAGAGCCACTGAATATACCAATAACACTATCAATAGATTTGGAAATACTTATGTTATGTGTTTTTATGTACTCTTTAGAAAAATCAAATTTAGAAAAGACAACTTCCTTTTCTTTATTATTTCCCTCTTCCTCCTTATAGTTAAAAGGCTTGAAAGAAAGATTGTAAGTTAAACCTAAGTAATCAATAGAGGCTTTAAAGGTATTAATTGGATTACTTTTAATTGTTTTATTCCACTTATCATCTAAAAATGTGGAATCTTTGGTGTAGTTAAGTGATGAAGAGAAAGTGTTAGAGATGCTAATTAGCGAGCTAATATTTCCACTCAGTCCAACTTTGACATATGTAGAAGACATTACTCTTCCCTGATTCTTTTCTTTATTTTTATAGCTAACTTTATTAGAAAAATCTTCAGTTAAAGAGTATGTAAGATTAAGTTTAGATTTATTAGAACTACTACTTGAACTCTTTTTTTTGCTACTTTCACTATAAAGCGAAAGTAGAAGAGCTTTTTCTTCTTTTGTTATTTCTTTCTTTTCCTCTTCACTTATGCCAGCTTCTTCATTTTCTTCTTTTTTTTCTTCCATTTTAGATTCAAGTGACAAAAGTGTTCCATTTAGAGAAAGAGAAAAGATTGGAAGAGAATAAGAATCTAGTGTTGTTTTATTGTCTGACAAAATACTGTATGAGCTTTCAATTGATAACTTCTTTATACTAAATGAAGAAACAAATGGAATCTTTAATAGAGAAGGAAGACTGTAAGATAAATTCAAGTTTCTATTAAAAGATGAAATGCTCTGACTGTAATCATTTGGAAATGTAGACTTTCCACCAAGAAGTGGTCCATAAGAGAAGCCAGTAAGTCTATTACCATAATCGCTCAAAACTGTTCGATCTGAATAATATGGAAAAGTTAAAGATAACGATAAGCCATAGCCTGAAAAACTTAAGCTGTTTTTTCCATAATATCGTAATAGGCCATTTTTTTCTTTTGGAGATGCGAGTCCTGTAAAGATAACTATTTTGAGTTTGTCAAAGAGATTAATCTCTCCGTCTAAGCC
>JBNMJW010000127.1:0-5748 GCA_050874025.1 Candidatus Ornithospirochaeta sp. | reverse complement strand
GGTTGGTGCCAGGCTATGCATGATGGTATTACAGAAGCTATGGCAGAGATGCCTGGAAAGATTGCTGAATATAAAGCTGTTGAGAATACTCAGCCAGCTGATACTATGACAGCAATCAGAACATATGTTAACAGTGGTTTTAACATCATTATTGTTCACGGTTCTCAGTTTAGAGCACAGGTTGAGGATGCTGCTGCAGAGTTCCCAGAAGTAATGTTCGCTTTCGGAACAACAAGTGATGTTATCGCTCCAAATGTTTTCTCTTATATGCCACAGTCTGAAGAGACAGGATACCTCTCAGGTATCGTTGCTGGTCTTACAACTAAGGT
Organism: Candidatus Ornithospirochaeta sp.; assembly: GCA_050874025.1. Taxonomy (GTDB): domain Bacteria; phylum Spirochaetota; class Spirochaetia; order Sphaerochaetales; family Sphaerochaetaceae; genus Ornithospirochaeta. Next base: position 5,419 of record JBNMJW010000127.1, on the reverse strand, counting down.
TAATCAGGTTGCTCTCGTTGGACCTATTGATGGTGGAGATGCAGCAAGATATAACAGAGGCTTCGTTCTTGGCGTACAGGCGTCAAACCCTAAGGCAAAGATTCGTGTAACACATATTGGTAACTTCAATGATACAGTTAAGTCTGGGGAAGCAGCTCAGGCATTCATCCAGGGTGGAGCTGACGTCTTAACAGGTTCTTCTCAGCAGGCTCTCGGTGCTCTTAGAGCAGTTGCAGACTATCCAGATAAGGATATCTGGTGGGTTGGACAAGATATCGCACAGATCGATATTCCAGAAGGCTATAAGTGTATCGCTGCTTCTGCTTACAACTATAAGGCAGTTGTTGTTGGCCTCGTTGAAAAGTTTGAAGAAGGAAAACTTGGTGGCGAATGCTTACCAATGAACTTCAACAATGGCGGATTCATTTGGAAGTGGAATGAAGCAAAGTGTGCAGATAAGATTACTCCAGAAATCAGAACAGCTGTTGAGAATCAGATTAAGCTCTTTACTGAGACTCCAAATATCCTTTCATCTTGGGCAAGCGTAGATTACTCTACTCTTTAATTACTACTATTTACGATAAAGCCGGCCCGTCTATGGCCGGCTATTTATAAAAAAATGTCGCAAACAAAAGAAATATTCGATTTAAAACTTGAACATATAACAAAGAGATTCCCCGGCGTCTTAGCTTGTGATGACATATCACTACATATTGGCAAGCATGAAATACTAGCGCTTGTAGGTGAAAACGGCGCAGGAAAAACCACACTGATGAACATCATTATGGGCCTATACACCCCAGATGAAGGATCTATATTTGTTAACGGAGAAAAAGTTAACTTTAAATCTCCTAATGATGCATTCAGTTACGGTATTGGAATGGTCCATCAGCAATATATGCTAGTACCTAATATGACAGTACTAGAGAACATCGCGCTTGGCATGAAAGAGACTTGGGGGCTTATCGTCAACCTTAAGGCTGTCAGAGAACGTATTACTGAAGTATCAAATCACTACGGCTTGAAAGTTGATCCTGATGCATATATATGGCAACTATCTGTTGGAGAACAACAGAGAGTAGAGCTTGTTAAGACACTATGTCTTGGTGCACGCTTTCTTATTCTCGATGAGCCAACATCAGCTCTTACTCCACAGGAAACAGACGATTTAATCGCTCTACTTAAAAAGATGAGCTCAGAGCTTTCAATTATCTTCATAAGCCATAAACTTAATGAAGTTAAAGCTCTTTCAGATAAAGTCTCTATCTTGAGACATGGAAAAGTCGTATTTAATGGAAAAACAGAGGACTTTACTCCTCATGAAATAGCTGCATTAATGACTGGACACGAGGTAGAAATAACAGAAAACCTCTCATCTCCTTCTAATGGTAAAGATGCTCTTGTGATTAAAGATTTGTTTGTTAAATCAGATAGAGGCTTTAATGCGCTTGATGGCTTCTCTCTAACTGTGAAAGAAGGTGAAATAGTCGGACTCGCAGGGGTTTCTGGTAATGGACAGAGAGAACTCGCTGAAGCCATCAATGGTATAAGGAAGTGTGATAGTGGCTCAATCCTTTTCTATGGTGAAGAGATATCTAATCTATCTGTAAGAGAAGTAATCAAAAAAGGCATGGGCTATATTCCTGAAGAGAGAAACACCGAAGGCATTGTTCCTTCAATGTCTATCAAGGAAAATATAATTCTTAAAGATAGTGATGACACATTCTCATCTCATCATTTCTTAAAAGAAAAGATGATTGATGAATATGCAGAGAAACTAAGAGTTGATTTCGATATTCGCTCTCCTAACATAGAAACTCCTGCAGGCTCTCTATCTGGAGGCAATATTCAAAAGGTAATTCTTAGCAGGGAAATAACTAGAAAGCCTAAATTCCTTGTCTGCGTCTACCCTATTCGAGGACTCGATATGGGAGCTGCAGAGTTTATCCATAAGGAACTTCTTTCCCTTAGAGAAAAAGGCATTGGAATACTCCTCATAAGCGAAGAGCTTGAAGAAATAATGAATCTAAGCGATAGAATTGCCGTTATTTTTAAAGGCCAAAACAAAAAGGTTCTTCTAAGAGATGAAGCTACAACAGAAAAGCTTGGCATCTTGATGGCAGGAGTTGAAAATGAATAAGAATTACAAAATTTTCTATAAGATATCTGTAATAGTCTGTGCTGTTATTATCGCACTAGCTATTGGAGCAATAATTATTCTTGCAACTGGAGAAAGCGTCTTTAAAACATATGGAATAATTATTTCAATGCCATTTAAAAACTTTAGAAGCTTTACTGAAGTACTTGTAAGAATGATTCCTTTAACAATCATTGCTCTTGGTATTTGTGTTTCATCTCGTAGTGGAATAAACAATATTGGAGCTGAAGGTCAGATGGCAATGGGAATAATAGCTGCAACTGCCGCTTCTTTTGCTTTTGCCTCTTTCCCTCGTTTTCTAGCAATTCCTCTATGTATACTATTCGCAGCACTTGCTGGTGGATTATATGGTTTTATTCCAGGATTCTTGAAGGCTAAATTTGATGTAAGCGAGCTTCTTTCAACAGTTATGCTTAACTATGCAGCTGTCCAATTCTATGCCTTTATGATTAGAATTCCTCTCTTAGATCCAAATGAAAAGACAGGAACCCCAATGAGTGCAAGAATCCCTAACTCTGCTGTATTGAAGAAGCTATTTAAGGGTACAGCTGTCCACCAAGGAATATTTTTAGCGCTTATTCTTGCAGTTGTTATTTATATTCTGCTTTGGAAGACAAGTTATGGCTACAAGATGAGAGCATCTGGTGCCTCTCAACGTGCTGCACGCTATGGTGGCATTAACGTAAAGCTCTATTTGATTATTTCTATGGTTATTTCTGGCGCATGTGCTGGTATGGCAGGTGCAGTTGAACTTATGGGTAACCAAGGAAGAGCTATGGAAGGTATTACAGGAGGCTATGGATTCTCAGGCATCGTAGTTGCCCTATTTGGATGTTTGCATCCAGCTGGAATTATACCTGCTGCATTCTTCTTTGGCATTTTGCTCTACGCCCAAGTTAACCTTCAAATATTAACAAATGTTCCACCAAACCTAGTTGAAGCATTACAAGGCTTAATCATTCTCATCATCGTTGCTGTTCAAATGGTTCTTTCTAACCCATATATGGAAGAAAGATTTAGAAGAAGATTCTTCAGTAAAAAGGAGGCATAAAATGGATTTATTAATAAATACACTAACACTGACAATTCGCTTCGCAGTTGCCCTAATGATTGCCTCGATGGGAGAGATGTTTAATCAGAAAGCTGGTATCTTCAACCTTGGGTGTGAAGGTATTATGACAATGGGAGCATTCTTAGGCCTCTTAGTTCCATATACTTACGGTGGAGCTGAAGCTGTTCCTTTCTTTGTGAACTTTATGGGTCTTGTAGCAGGAGCTCTTGCTGGAGCCTTACTAGGTTTAATCTTTGGTGTTATTGTTATTACCTTCCGTGCACCTCAAGGAATTGCAGGTATCGGCATGCAAATGTTTGGAGTAGGATTAGCAGGCACATTCTTCCGCTCTTATATCGGTGGTTCTCAATCTATTACAGGTATTACAGCCTACCCTATTCCTCTTTTATCAAAGATTCCAGTACTAGGTACAATTCTTTTTACACATAACCCAATAATCTATTTCTGTTATGCATTAATTCCACTTGCATGGTTTGTAATCTACAAAACACCATGGGGATTAAAGATCAGGGCTTGTGGAACACACCCACGTGCAGCAGATAGCTTAGGTATAAATGTAAATAAAGTACGCTATGAATCTCTTGCACTAGGAGGCGCGATGGCAGGCTTTGCAGGAGCATTCCTAACTCTATGTCAAGCAAAGATGTTCACAGCAGACATCATAAATGGTAGAGGCTTTATAGCAGTCGCCCTTGTTTACTTTGGCCAATGGCATCCTGTTAAGATATTCTTGGGCGCATTGTTATTCACATTTGCACAAGTCTTACAGACACAGGTACAGATTTTTATTCCATCATTCCCTTACTATGAATTCTTAACAATGCTTCCATACATCTTAGTAATTGTAGTTCTAGCATTTAATAGAAAATCTAATAAGCTTGGGCCGACAGCTCTGGGTAAACCATTTAATAGAGAAATGCGAGTGTGACAAGCGCCTTTCTTCTCTTTCTCCTCTGAAAAATGAGGAGATTTTTTATTTCTTTAACCTAGCTTCTCTCTAAATCTTTTTTCTAGATACTTTAAATTTCAAATTTTCTCTTGATTAACAACATAATATTTTATATAGTTAGTTTAGACTAACTCATAGGTAATAAGGCTCTTCACTTTTTGTGTTTTCCTCTTACAGTCCTAGTCGATAGAGCCGAATTACCTTAGTTAGTAATGAGGGCTTATGACACTTTCGAGGCTATTAGTAATCCATTCTTCACCAACGCTCATGAACATAAAGTGTTCATCTCTTATCTGTCTTAAGTCACTAACGAGTGTAGATAAAGAGGAGATAAAAAAACTAAAAGAAAAGGGACTTTCTTTTCTTTTTATGAAGAATAAAATGGGATGTCCCCTCCTCTTTGTCTATAGGAAAATTGCACTTTCTAAACTTTTGAGAGAAAAAGACAGAGCATCAGTTTTAACTAAGTTTGGTTATAATCCTAACAACATCGATTCATCACTTTCAAAATTAAAGAAGAGATTAGAAGAAAATAAAGATTTTCCACATGAGATTGGACTCTTTTTGGGCTATCCAACAGACGATGTTGTTAGTTTTATAGAAAATAAAGGTCAAAACTACCTCTATTCGGGACATTGGAAAGTTTATCACAACGAAGAAAAAGCAAAGAAAACATTTAATGAATATGACATGTGTAGAGATTGCTTACTCTCTTCTTATAACAACGGTATATCAATTGAACGACTCTGTGTTTGAGTCGAAGGAGAAACTATGAAAAAAGTTGCTATTGTCTACTATTCAGGGACAGGGAACACACAGGAAATGGCTTCAACCATTTTAGATGAACTTTCAGGAAAAGCAGAAGCTACTCTAATTGAGTGCTCTTCTTTCTCTCCTGATGATATTGAAAAATATGACGCTTTTGCTTTTGGATGCCCTGCTATGGGAAACGAAGTATTAGAAGAGGACTCTTTCGAGCCTATGTTTAGCTCTATCGAGGATAAACTCATTAATAAAGATGTAATTCTTTTTGGATCCTATGGTTGGGGAGATGGCGAATGGATGAGAAATTGGGAAGGAAGAGTTATAAGTGACAAAGCTAATTTAAAAGCCGAACCAGTTATTGCTTTAGAAGCTCCTGACGATGAGGCAAAAGAAAAACTAAGGGATGCTGCAGATAAACTAATTAGTTAAGTGAAAAGGGAATAATCATATTAACTATACTGCTACAGTTTATGGG
>JBNMJW010000126.1:0-5788 GCA_050874025.1 Candidatus Ornithospirochaeta sp. | reverse complement strand
GGCAACAATGGCTCTTAAGGCTGATGACCTTATTGGTGAAGATGCTGCTTTCTTCGTAAAAGATGACAGTGCAGCAATCGGTCTTGGTTTTATCTTCTCTCTCAAAGAAGCTTACGTTGCAGGCGCAGATTGGAAAGTTGCTATCACAGGAACACAGAATGGTCCTGATTTTGCAAAGTCTGCTATTGATGTTGTTTTCGATAAGTATGCTAAAGACTCATTTGGTGGAACAGATGGAATGTGGTGGAGTGCTCTTTATAAGGCTAAATCATATTCAGTTGCAGTTAACAAGGCTCCTGGAATCACAGCAACATATAAAGATTGGTCAGTTGCTGCAGGTTTTAATGGTGGAAAGGCAAATGCAACAACAGGTGCTCCTGAATTCTTTAACTACCATGTATCAGCAATTTCTCCAGCAATCACAGTTGCAGAAGGCTTAACAGTTAAAGCTGCTGCTGTTGCTTCTGGAATAAAGAATGCAACTAAAGTTGAAGATGTTCCTGCTGTTAAAGTTACAGTTGATGGAAAAGAAATTGTTGTTACACCAGCTAGCACAAAGAAAGTATATGACGAAAGCAAGAACTTTGACGCATTTGGTGCATCAACAGAAGTTGCATATGCTTCTGACGCATTCTCTGCAAAGGTTGCAGCTGACTTCGGTATGAAGAAGACAGTTGGAACAGATGAGTTCAAGCCAGGTTTAGATGTTGCTCTTAACGCAGTTGTTTCTGCATTTACAGTTGATGCTTATTATCAGTATGGCGAAAAGCAGTGGATTTCTGCTCAGTTAAAGGCTGATTTAAATAGCTTTGATGTCCCAGTTGCTCTTACAGTTTACGGAAAAGACGTCTTAAATGGTCAGACATTCGGTGGAAAGGTAGATGTTACAGTTGATGCTATTACTGCTAGTGCTGAAGCAAGCTATGGAATTGAGAAAGAAAAGCTTACAGTAAAGGGTTCTGTTGCATATTCTACAGAAATGTTCACAGCAAAAGCTGGTGCTAATTTCGAAAAGGTATTCAAGGAAAATGCAGAATCAAAGCAGCTCTATGCTAATGCTTCTATTGAATCTGATGCAGTTATTCCAGGTGCAACACTTGCTCTTTCTTATGGTCCTAAGACAAACAACGCTGATGGATCTAAGACAACTAACTTCTTTGAAGAAGGAAAACTTGGAAAGGTTGAAGCATCTTGCACAATCAAGTTCTAATATAGACAAACATCCCCTTGTTTATATGTGCCACGGCTCCGGTCGTGGCTTTTTGTTTGCATCTTTCGTTTTTACTTATTAATTTTTATCAATTATGTATTTGATAAAATATTGATTTTTGTATTTTTATCAATTAGATTAAAAGCATGATAAGAAAAATCTATCTTGACCGTATTCGTCCTTACTATCATTCAGAACAATTAAAAGCAATAGTTGGAGCTCGCCGTGCAGGAAAGTCCACAATAATGAGGCAAATTGTAGATGAGATATCTGAATCCATAAGTAAAGATAGAATCCTTTATTTGGATTTTGAAGATTACGAAATGTCAATCTATCAAGATGATCCAAAACGTTTCTACCAAATTATTAAGAATTACGTGTCAGGAAAAGATAGATGTTACATTTTCATAGATGAAATACATCACATGAAGGACTATGAGAAAGTATTAGCATCAATACGTTCAACTTTAGGATGCTCTGTCTTTGTTACGTCCTCAAGTTCAAGTCTATTAATGGGAACTCTTGCTTCCACTTTAACTGGTCGATACATTAGTTTTCATATATTACCATTTCAATATTCAGAAGTTCTTGAGTATAAAAATGTGGAAGATTCACCTGATGAATTCATATCATATATGGAGAAAGGTGGCTTTCCCCTTGTATATAAAGAATTATTCATGGACCCAAAGCAATATACAAAAGAGCTATATGATGCAATCATAAAAAATGATATTGTCAAAGCAAATGAAATTAGAAATTCTGACCAGTTGAAACGATTTGCTTCATATATCTTTGTTCATTCTGGAGAGATAATATCTTCAGAGAGTATCACAAAGCACATTAAGAGCACCAATGAAGATATTTCAACACAAAGTTGCTATAAGTATTTAAAATGTCTTGAAGAAGCATTTCTAGTGGAAAAATGTAAGCGTTATGATATTAAAGGAAAAGCTCTTCTAGATGCAAAAAGCAAATACTATACAGTAGACCCAAGTTTTATAAACATTAATGTAGGTGCAGCAGATATCAACAAATCATTTATCCTAGAAACAATTGTTTACAATGAACTCAAATCTAGAAACTATGAGGTTTATGTGGGTAAAACGTATAAAGGAGAAGTCGACTTCGTTATCTTTAGCGGTAAGAAAAAATGCTATGTTCAAGTATGCTATCTCTTGGCATCCGAAGACATAATAAGACGTGAGTTTGATGCTTTCCTATCTATAAAAGATGCATGTCCTAGATTTGTCTTATCTTTAGATACTCTAAATTTTTCTCGTGACGGAATTACTCACATTAACATAAGAGATTTTCTTACACATAAGAAAGAACTTCTGCTTTTATAAAAAATTACCGTTTAAAATGAAAACTATAGCTAGAAAATAATCTTTATACATTTTAGATTTTACTCAATAAAGAGAGCATATACAAAGAAGTAAATATATTAAAAGAAAGGCTATCTGAAGGAAGAAAGTTTATCGAAGTGCTTGTTGGAGCAAGGTAAGTTGGAAAGACAACAATAGTTAGTCAATTTCTTTCTACATATGAAAAACCATATATTTGGGAATCTGCAGATGATGTATCCTTTTCTCCTCAAGTTTGGCTAGAAGGAATATGGCAAAAGGCAAGAATGTTTTTCAATTCACCCAAAAGTGAAATAGTTTTATGTATTGATGAAATTCAAAAAGTTCCGCAATGGAGTGAAACAGTAAAAAAACTATGGAATGAAGATACAAAAAACAATAGAAATATAAAAGTAGTGCTTCTTGGGTCTTCTAGACTTCTTCTTACAACAGGGTTATCTGATTCTTTACAAGGCCGATACGAATTAGTATATGTAACTCATTGGTCTTATCAAGAAATGAAAGAAGCTTTTGATTACACTTTGGACGAATACATTTACTTTGGAGGATTCCCTGGACCTGCAAAAATAACAAAGAATGAAAAGAGATGGAAAACTATATAAGAGATTCAATTTTTGAACCGAGCATATCAAAAGATATCCTCTTTTCTACAAAAATAACTAAGCCTGCCCTTCTTAAACAATTATTTGAGCTTGGTGCATATTATTCAGCTCAAGTAATGTCATATAATAATATGTTTGGAATACTTACAGATGCAGGAAATACAACAACATTGGCCGGCTACCTCAATTTGCTTAATCAATGCTATATGATGACTGGATTGAACAAATACTCAGGAAGTGAGGAAAAGAGAAAAGCCTCTAGTCCTAAATTACAGGTCTACAATAATGCTTTCTTAGCGCTTTATTCACAATACTCATTTAAAGAAGCAAAAGAAAATCCTGATTTATGGGGACGCTTTGTAGAGTCAGCAGTAGGAATGCATTTAGTGAACAACACTACAGAAGACGGCTTTGTTCCTTATTATTGGAGAGACGGTAACTATGAAGTTGATTACGTATTACAAAAAGGGAAAGTCTATTTGTGCTTTTGAAGTTAAAAGTGGTTTAAGAATAACAAATAAAGGAATAGAAGTTTTTCGCAAACGATACCAAAAATCGAATACATTTGTTATCTCTAGTTCAAATAATACTTCAGGATGCATAAAACTTGAGGATTTTCTTTCTGCTTTTCCTAGTGATTTTCTATAAGCTACATTGTATATTTCTTTACGAAAAAAGTTTCGACCTGTGCGGTTAAAACTTCCTAATAATCATTATGTTTTTCATCTAAGCCACCGTTTAGGTGGTTTTTGTTTAGCCTCATGTCTTCTATTTAGGAGAAATAACAAGTATAGTTATTGATTTAATAATCTATTATATTACGTATATTATTTATGTTATTTATGGTATAGTTAAACTATGTTTCTTAAGGTAGTACCAGATAATAAGAATGGAAAAGATGGTTATTATTGTTCTCTCGTTGAAGCTAAATGGGAGAATGGCAAGTCTACGCATAAAGTGAAGGTTAATCTTGGATTTATACCATCTAGTCGCATTCCATATCTTAAGGCTGCATTCAGTAAGGAAGAGTCAGAACAGGTTCTGAAGAGAGAAAAAAATAAGACGGAGAATAAGAAAGATGGAAAAGAAAGCTAAACTTAAGTTCACTGCAACAATTATAGATGAAGATGGAACAGTTATTGAAAGAGAAGTTGTGACAGAGATCCCGAGTCCCAATAATATGGACTATAGCTCAATGGATACTTTTCTTAAAACCTTTGATGAAGTTGAAAGACCTGCGTTGAAAGCGAGAAATGCAGTTGGAGAGGAAGCAATAAAAGCATATTTGGAAGAAGCCACCAAGGGTGGTAAAAAAGGGGCTCCAAATACTACGAAAAAGAAGTAGAAGCTGAAATCGGCAGAGTCTCTTCTTCTTTTCCATATAGTACCATTAAAGGCCTTAAAGTTAAGGCGAGGCTCTACTCTTTATCATTTACTGAGCTATGCTGTAATGTAATAACATCTCTTAGCTATAGAAAAAGTGCTCAGATGCTGAACAGGTTCTTCAATCGTACAACAGAGAGTCTTGTAAAGCATAGGACTCTCAAGGACTTTGCATTGAGCTTGGGCTCCAGTATAGATAAGACAATAATGGATGAGACAAACAAAGTCCTTATAGAGCATGGATTTAACAAAGATACGGGCTTACCTAAAGATATGACTTTGCTATCTGAAAGCATTACAAACCCATATATAGAAGAAGATGTATCTCTTACTCATGAAGCAAGGCTTTCAACACTTGAAGAATACAATGCATTGTTCAAAGAGGAAGAAAAGAAGAAGCTCAATGATATAGAATACTGCATAGCTTGCGAGAAAGCTCCTTCTTCTTGTGTATACATAAGTGTTGATGATATTGGTGTTAAGCATCAGAAGGATTCTCGTTCTGATGAATACATAAAGGAACAGAAAACCGTCAGGAATACTGTAATTCACATAGCCTGTGACTCTCGTCACTACATCATTACTGCATATGGAATGGATAAGGCATTTAAAATTCTCATATCATTCCTTCTCAAGAACAAGCTGATGAAAAACAGAGAGGTAGTATTCCTTACGGACGGTGCAAGTGACATACGATGTGCAATTGAGAGATTCTTTGCATTTCGCCCATATACTATCTACCTAGACTGGTACCATGTAAAAAAGAAATGCAAGGAGTTCTTAAGCCAAGCTATAAAAGGCAGTGCAAAATCAAAGAAAGCAATTATCAAAGATGTATTAGATCTCTTATGGAGAGGTAAGATTGATGACATCATAACTTATCTAGATGGATTCAAGAGCTCTTGCATTAAAAATGAAGATAAAAAGACCGAGATGAAGGATTACCTCAACAGAAAAAGAGCTTATATTCCTTGCTATGCCTTCAGGGCATTTCTTGGTCTCATCAATTCATCCAATAGAGTTGAGAAAGCCAATGATCTTGTAGTTGGTCAAAGGCAGAAGCACAATGGCATGAGCTGGGTTCCAGAAGGCTCATCCTCCCTGGCTATCATAAAAGCTTGTACCCTAAACAAAGAAAAAGATGTTTGGACTAATAGCAAAACGATACGTTTCTCTTTATCAGATTCAGCCAAAGCGGCTTAATTTAATCGCACAGGTCGAAAAGTTTT
>JBNMJW010000125.1:0-5849 GCA_050874025.1 Candidatus Ornithospirochaeta sp. | reverse complement strand
TGTACTTCATTGACAGGTACCTCAACTGGTTCAGGAATGAAAGAATAAAGGTAGGTTTAAACAACAAAAGTCCAAAGGAGTATAGAACTGGACTCGGTCTAGCTTTATAATTTAGTCCAAGAAAACGTCCGCACTCCCTTCAGTACATTATTTATGGGCTCTTACAGTAGAGGCCAAAGATGGCTATATCGTCTCCAAATCCATTCATGGAAAGGATTTGAGCGAAGCAGAGAAAATATCTTCTTCTTGAGAATGATAAGAACGTCTATAACGATTACACTGATGGGAAAGGCAATGTCTCGTTCCGTCTGAAGTCCTGTATAGACACCTTTTCATATGACTTCACTGAGATTGATCCTGAAACCGGAGAAGAAGTCAAAAAAGTATTCAGCGTAAAAGAGAAGCGTATTGTTTCTTACAACCCATCTTTGGCCCAGAAGCAGAAAAGAGAAATAATGAAGATGGTGGATAAGGCTGCAAACTATACCACATACAAAAAGATGGCAAGAGATGAGCTTGGGGACTCTGCCAAATATATAAAAGTGATCAATACGGACAAGAACGGCAAGAATCTCAAACCTATTGTCGAGCTTGACCAAAAGAAAATCGAAGAAGATCTGAAATATGCCGGCTATAGCCTTCTGGTTACATCAGAGCTCAACCAGAGCCCTCTGCCGGTCTAAAATACTTACCACAATCTATGGAAGATAGAAGAGTCATTCCACATTACCAAATCCTATCTTGATGCACGCCCTGCATATACTCAGAAAAAAGAATCTATATATGGCCACTTCCTTATCTGCTACCTCAGCTTGTTTCTCTTAAGAGTGCTGGAGATAAAATGCTTTAAGAATGAAATCAATACCTACGACTTAATCAACTTCATGCGTGATTTAAGAATCGTCGACAAAGGCGATGGCACGTATATCAATATTTCTCAAAGCCAAGCCCTTAATGAAAAGATAAAAAAGCTTACAGGACTTACCTTCTAGATGCTCTTTGTCTTACAGAAAAAGAGATTGAGAACATCTTCGATTATTCCTTGGATTTCGACTCAGAGTACTAGGTTTTGAGTAAAACGACGGAAGACAGGTACAATAAAACGATTATCTTTGCAAATGGGGGTAAAAGGGTAATAGTCTTTACGCATTAAAATCATCTGGATTTAGAGCCTTGGAAAAAGCTTTTCAAGTTTTTCTTGGCTTTTAAATTATCTAATTGTATAAAATAAGCATGAAAGTTTCTCTTCATCCGCAAAAAAATCCCTCTTGCCTATTTTGTTCAACAAGAGGGAAAAATCACTAACAACAGCAATCAAGAACCAGTTGAAACTTCTTCAGTTAAGCTAACTTGACACCTTCCACTCTCTTTAACTTGGAAAAATATATAATAATCTGAATTATCTTCTGCTGTGAATTTACACCTATTGTAATGCGAACAATAATACTGCACTCCTTTTTCATTAATAACACCAATTGCTGTTGTTGTGGCCCCATCAGATATATTGCCCAACTCAGCTTCATAAGTTTTTCCTTTTACAGGTGTAAATGTATAAATATATGTTGCACCTTTTTCATGAGTAGGTCTTGGTACGTTTATAAATGACTTTCCAATTGTTATTGGGGATTTATTTCCATATAATATTTTAAAATTAAAATCACCTACATTACCTTCTTGCGAAGAGTGGGCCTAAGCTCTCTGTCGAAAGGATAATGGATGCATTCCGCACTCCGGAAGTCGCAATAAAGGGCATTGAACCTGAGGTAACTCTGTCGATTTACGTGGAAATTTTGCACACTTATATTTCATTGAAAACCGTGTTGAGAGTACTTCTAACACCAGTTTTTGTCTCTGAAGCTCATGTAACTTCAAAACTATGGAGGTAGCTATCCTCAAAAAAACAAAGGCTGCAATAGAAAATAAGAACCATTGCAGCCTCATGACTATTAAAAACTTGTTCTCTTATAAACTTTTAATTCATATTCTCCAGGTTCAAGATCATGTAAGTAGAAATCAGCGATTTTATAATTACACTTAAATAGATGTGTTCCCAAGCTTCCATCTAGGTTAAGATATAGAATATTTACATCTTCCGCTACTCCTGTCAGTTTATCATTGTCTAAAGGAACGTAACCAGCTTTATCTTTATATTTCAACAGTATGTAACATTGTCTTTCTTCAATATTTGATACTTTGAAACTAAAAACATCAGCTGTACTTTTTACTGTGAAATTTCTTGTTACACCTGAAGGAATAGAATATGATCCAAGGTTATTTCTAGAAGGAACAGCAGTTAGAATTTTGATTTTACTCTCAGCAGGCATAAGTATATTATAGTTTTTGTTTTCATCTGGGTTGGTTATTCTCCCGCCGCTATTTGCGTTGAAGGAAGTACCCTCATTCCAGGTTGTGATTTCATTTTGATACTTGACAACTATTGTTTCACTAGTTGGTCTAATTCCTTGGTTTGGACCTAATATAAAATTCCTATTCTTAGAAGAGCCTGCCACAGGAACGCTATATGATGGTAAATTAATTCGTTTCTTTGTAATATTAGCTTTTTTTAGATAATTCTCAATAGAATCATGATCAACTTCATAGTTACCATTTCCACCTACTACCCTATGACTTGAATATTTAGATCCAACATCTTTTGAAGCCATAAAGATTTCTATTTCAGGATTTTCCCCTAGTACATAACCAGTAATATCGTTTGCATTTACTTTTATTCTAGTTTCTCCATCATATGGTTTTGTTGGTATTTTCGATACAGAAATCTTCCTCTTTGTGATATTAGCTTTCTTTAGGTTTGTATCATCTTCATCCACCATATAATTTATTGCTTCATATCTACCCTCAGAAGAGACAATTTCTGCATTCTTGTACTGGGCTTCTACATTCTGTGAATTCATTTTTACTTTAATGGTTGGTTTATCTCCAGAAAGAAAACCTGTGATTTCAGTAGAGTCAACTCCAATAAAATCGGTTCCATCATATTCCCTTGTAGGAACTTTATTCACTTTTAGTTTTAACGGTGTAATCCTAGCATTCTTTAGATTATCATCTTCCTTTATTATATAGTTGTTTTTTTCATTACCACCTGAAGATGGAATAATATTATATTCTTTGTATGTTGAATTAGCCAAAAGAGATGTCGTTAAAACTGAAAGTGTAGGGTTATCAGGACTAATTACCCCTTCAAGATTATCTGATGAAACACTTATTATGTTGTTTTTACCATCATATGGTTTTGTAGGAACTATTTTCAAAGAAAGCTCTTTCTTCTTAATTATAAAGTTTTCTTCAAGAACACTCTTTTCATGTCCTTCTGATTCTTTGATTGTTACTTTTACAGTGTATTCACCTGCATTAATAGGAGCAGTTTCTATGTATGTGTTATCCTCTGCATCTTTTGCCTTGAAAAGAATAGAATCAATTTCATTTTCATCGATTGAAGCGTTTGTCTCTGTCCTTATTATCTTGGTTTTGTCTATTGATATTCCAGTCTTATCATAAGTCTTATCGATTGAATATCCTTCTTCAAATTGAATTGCAGGACTCATTGGAATCTTTTCTGTCCTTTTGTGGCCACATTCTGTACATGTAAATATTCTTACACCCGCTTCTGTCGTTGTTGCAGTTTTTGTGACAACGCCTTCATTCCACTTGTGTTCTTCTTTTAATGCTTCATCCTTGTGTTCGCAAGTGGCTTTCTTTACATGATAAGTATCATCTAATATCTGCCACTTCTCTTCGTATGTATGCTCATGTGGTGGAAGCTGTTCGTTCTTACAGGAAACTGCAAGACATGCGATAACAAACAAAACTAATAGTAGAGATATAGTTCCTTTCTTCATAGCTCAATACTCCTTTTACTAATTATTTACTCAACTAATATAAAAAACAAGTATAATTTAAAAAGTTACAAGTAAATTTATAAAAATTATAAAACTTTGCATGGCATAAAAGATGAATTCCCGTCTTCCGTCGTAGTACTATGAAAGTTCCGGAGTAGATTTTCCCCTGTCCCCAACAACCTGTATTTCTGCATTAATAAATCCTTATCTGATAAGGATTTCAGTGTCATTGTCCTATGTGGATACCCCAAGGACTCGACGGTCTTGCGTAGGCTTTTACCGTGCTCAATGTAAAACGACACTGCTGCATGTACCTGATCTTCTGAATAGACATGGGAGAGCTTCTTCTCCTCTCGTCCGTCATCCTTCACTTCACCTTTCTCTTCATATCCCCTGTACCAGCTGTCCAATGTGTGCTGCTTGTTAGGATACCCAAGTTCCTTGATGACCTTGGTGGCTTGCTTGCAATACCTGATGTAAAGATAGATTGCCTTCTGCTTCTCTTCCTTTGTGTACTTTGCCAAAACCCTTTTCCTCCTTAAGAAAAAGTCTAGGATTTTGTCCGCAGTCCAGTTTTTCTATAGCTCGATTATTTGGAATCTTTTATTATTATACTATGTTTAATTTCTACCCCATTAACTTAATATTGCTAATAGTACTAATGATTCCTTCTGTTATTTTCTTTTCAAAAGAAGAGAATAAAGAAAAAGATAAGAAAGAATACAAAACATTTTTGGAAAAAGTCGAAAGCGTGGCACGCTATGGAACTATGTTCTTTTATGTTGTGAAGGTAGAAGAAAGTCGTACAGACTCTCTCCTTTCTTACTTAATTCCTTCTATTTTTCTTGCTCTATATATTCTTGTTTGGATAATAATGAGAAAAGAAGGATCACTCTTAAGAAGTATTCTTTTATCTGTACTTCCTTCTTTAATGTTTATTTCTTCTGCAATTATAGACAAAAATTATTTCTTGCTCTCTTTTGCAATTCTATTTGCTATTTGCCATATATCAGTAAGCATTAAGGATGCTCTTAATTAGCCTTTTTCCCCAATGGAAGTTTTTCTGCAATGAACATCTTGCTTACTTCTAGAGGGATATCGAAAAGAGAACAATTAAGCTCTCCGTTAAACCACTTTTGATATAGTGTAGTAAGACCGCCAGCAAAGTAATAAATGCGAATCTTAAAGGCTTTAGACTCTCTTATCTCTAGAGGAATAGATTGATCCTTCTCCATATACTCAATAAGAATCGACATTAGTTTCTCTAAAAAACGGCTAGAGCCTGGAGTTTTTATTAGCGTTCTGTAATAGTCGACATCCTCATTTAAAAACAAGCTTACCTGAAGTAAAAGAGGAGCAGGATTAGAAAAGAAGTTCTCTAGTTCAAAGCCCTTTAATAGCTCCATCATCTTATCAATAACTTCATTTTCTATCTCATCTAATAAATCTTTAAGACATGAATAGTGTGCATAAAATGTAGCACGATTAATGTTTGCTTCATTAACTATCTCTGTTATTGAAATATCTGACGGATCTTTTTTTTGCACAATTGTCAAAAAAGCCTGTCTTATTAGTCTTTTTGATCTAAGTGCATTTTTATTCAACTTCTTTTCCATACACACAGTTATAATAATTTTTCAAAAAAAAGCAACTACTGTATTAAATTAATACTTGCGTTTAATTTTTTTATTTTCTTATTTTCCTTTATTTTTATGACATAATTTCTTGTTTTAAAAGTAAATAGATGTAAAAATAATTAAAATTTAAACATTTGTTTAATTTTGTTCTTTTTTTAAAGAAATGTAAGGATGTGTTTTTAATTCTATTGAAACTATAGTCTCTTTTATGTATTTTTCCTCCTGTAACGTGAGGAGCTATGAACACTAAAAAAACTAGCAAATTTCAGACAGTACTAATGTATGTTGTACTATTGGTTATTTTTATTGGTTTGTTTTTTCTTTTGAGATGGTTCTATTCAACTAGAACTGAGAG
>JBNMJW010000124.1:0-5949 GCA_050874025.1 Candidatus Ornithospirochaeta sp. | reverse complement strand
TCTTCCAATCTTCGACATAGGCTTTTCTTTGCTCTGTTGTGTAAATGTTTAAATTTGTCATTTGTTATTTCTCCTATGATTTAATGATAGATCATAGGGTAATAGATATTCTCTATCGACTTATTTGACGCTTACATTTCGAACTAAGTCAAATGATTGGACATCTTTTATCTCAACTCTTCGCTTGATATCTTTCTCAAAGATTTCATCAATAATACCTCTTACATACGTTCTTTTATCGGAAAGATTATCTATCTGAATAGCTCGTGGAAATCCACCCTCTAAGATGTAATTATTAAGCTCTATTTCAGTATTTACACTTATCGTTTTTTCATAAAATCTCTTAATACCCTCATACTCATCAAATGTTAGGGGAAACATTTCAAACTCAAGATATCTTCCTGTCAGCTTTGTAACAAGTTCACCACTGAGCAGATAGGAATTAGAGCCTGTAATAAAAATCGAATAATTACCTTCCGCTCTAAAGCCATTAATAACTTCCTCAAAACCATCCACATTCTGTATTTCATCAATAAAGAGATATTTCTTCCCAGGCATATTAGAAGATGATTCAATGAGTGAATCTAATTGTTCTGCACTCCTAATTTTTTTATATCCTCTTTTATCCAAATCAAGATAAATAATATTGGTTTCAGGAACACCCGTTTCCTTCAATTCCTCTGCAATAGTTTCCATCAAGCTAGATTTTCCACACCTGCGAATACCTGTTATAACCTTTATAAGATCATATGAATGAAAAAAGGCGCGCATCCTAGATAGATATTTCTCTCTTCTATAAAGCTTCATAACTTAGCTCCCTCTTGAATTATATAATACACTTCCGTTATTTTCTAGTTTTAGTATCAATTTTTGATTTTTTTTCAATTTCTGTAACGAATAACGCCAAATTTTTGTATGACCAATCGAATACTTTGACGCTAACTATCCAATTTTTCTTCTCTCAACTAGTTAGTTTTTATTCTTTTCTCAAGCCTATTCATCATTTAAACTATTCTCTGAGGAAAAAGATTATGAATAAAATAAACCTTAGTGGAAGTTGGAAAGCAACTTGTTTAGATATAGAGAAAAATGATTTTAACATAAATAAAGGAAGCGAATACTCTATCACTATTCCAGGTGATTTGCATTCCTCACTTATAAAAGAAAATATTATTCCTGACCCATATTATTCAAAAAACGAATTAGATATTCTCTTCATCTCTCGTGGAGAATGGTCAATAGAGAGAGAATTCAACTATAAAATAGATGGGAAAAAGGCATTTCTTAAGCTAGAAAAATTAGATACTGTATGCACACTATACATTAACGATATATCTATAGAAAGCTTCGATAATGAACACCAAATTTACTATGTAGATATCACAAAATACCTAAAAAATGGCACTAATAATATTCTTTTTGTCTTTCATTCAAGTGAAAAGGAAGCAATAGAGAGAAACAAGAATCTTCCTTACCCTATTCCTTGCTCACTCTATCCTAATGGCTCCCCAAATAGAAACTTAGTAAGAAAAACTCAATGCAATGCAGGTTGGGATTGGGGACCATGCATTATGACACTAGGTTTGTATGAACCACCTATAGTTTTCTTAGTAGAAGAGACTCTTTTTAAAGATTTCTCTGTTACCCTTAGGAAGAATGACAAAGAATGGTTCTTAGACTATGAAGTATACCTTTTTGGTTTAAATTGTGGAAAAGGAGAGATTAATGTAACTCTTCTCGGCGAAGAAAAAACAATTAAATATAAGAGAGAAAAAGGCGACTTTACATTTTCTTTCACTCTTGCTATTCCACTTGAAAGCGTTAAGCTTTGGTGGCCTAATGGCATGGGAAAACAACCTTTATATGAAACAAAAATAAAGGTAGAGAATATCGAAAAAAAGAGAAAGATTGGCTTTAGAACACTACAAGTTAAAAATAACATAACCTATGGTGGTAAGGAGCTGACTATTTCTGTTAATGGCACAGATACATTCTTAAAAGGCTCTAATTGGATTCCTCTTGACGCTCTTGTCTCTCGTATGACAAAAGAACGCTATGACAACATAGTAAAAGATATGACAGAAGCCAACATGAACGCCATCAGAGTATGGGGCGGAGGATGGTATGAAAAGGAAGAATTTTATGATGCTTGCGATAAATATGGAATTCTTATTTGGCATGATTTGATGTTTGCCTGTTCAACTTATCCTGCTCAGTCATGGTTCTTAAATAGCGTCGAAAAAGAACTTCGAGACCAAATTAAGAGACTAAAGAGTAGGACTTCAATTGCTCTATGGTGTGGAAACAACGAAGACTTAGGAGCACTTGGGTGGTACGAAGAGACCATCAAAAATAGAGATAGGTACCTAAAAGACTATGAAAAGCTCAATGAGGGTACTGTCGAACGAGTCGTAAAAGAAGAAGATAAAACAAGAATATTTTGGCCGTCTTCACCTTGTGCCGGTCCTGGAGATTATTCAGACAATTGGCATAGTGACGGTAATGGTGATATGCACTTCTGGTCTGTATGGCACGAGGGAAAAGACTTCGACTTCTATCATAGTGTAAAACCTCGTTTTTGCTCAGAGTTTGGCTATCAATCATTTCCGTCTCCTTATACTGTATCAACATTCTGTCCTAAGAATGAGTATAACCTCCTATCCCCTTCAATGCTTCATCACCAAAAAAATGACAGAGGCAACGAGATTATAATTAAGGAATTCTCAAGGCTTTTTAAAGAACCTAAAAAGTTTGAAGATGGTCTCTATCTATCGCAAGTGCAACAGGCACTAGCAATAGAAACAGCTGTCACCTATTGGCGTAGTCTAATGCCATACTGTATGGGAACTCTTATATGGCAACTTAATGATGTTTGGCCTGTCTCCTCTTGGTCTAGCATTGAATATTCAGGACGTTGGAAACCCCTACATTATGCAATAAAGCATTTCTATGCTCCATTATGTCCTCTTTTATATAAGATAGATGATAAAGTTTATATAAAAGCTATCAATGATACACTATCAAATAAAAAAGTCTCTATAACTGTTACTATTTCAGATACTAAAGGCAATGTTATTGAAAGAAGAGAATATAAAGAAAAACTTCTAAGTAAGAGCGTGAAAGATATAGAAACATTCAATATAGATAGAAAGGATGCTTTTGTTTTTGTCACTCTAGATAAAGAAGAAAGATTCCTACTTTTTGGTAAACCAAATGAAAGTAAAATTGTGAAATCTGGCCTATCTATTAAGTCAATCGAAGAAGCTAAGGACGAACTAGTAGTAACACTTTCTTCTACGTCTCCTACATTCTTTGCTCTTATCGATACACCTCACTTTAATACTCACTTCAGTGATAACTACTTTGGACTTCTTCCTAGAGAAGAAAAGATAATAAGAGTAAAGAGCAAAGAAAAAGGCCTTCCATTAGATAAAATAAAGGAAGACCTTGTACTGTGGGATAGTTCGAAGATTCTTTGTTAATCCCACTTAAGAGGAGAGCAAACTAGATTTAGGTTAAAGCATAAATCATAGAGAGCTTTCCTCTTTGCTTTTATTACTTCCCAATCTTTCTTTTCACCAAGCCATAGACTCTCAGCAAGGATAAATGCACGAGGAAAGAGCATCATTTCTGCTTCTCTTCCACTATCGATTTTCTCACACCACAAATTGCATTGAGCTCCAAGAATTAACTTTTGCTCATCTCCAGAAAGCTCCTTCATTGAAATATCTAAATCAAATAGTGCCTTTGGCCTTCCTATTGAAAGGTTGCCTTTTTCCCAATCATCTGTGTTTGGATATCGATCAAGATAAAAACCATCTGTTTCGGGGCATAAGATTACATTGTGTCCCCTTCTAGTTGCCTTTCTTGCGCCTTCTAGGCCATGCCATGACAAAACTACTACATTTTTGTCAATTTCTTTAGCATCCACTACTTCATCCCAACCAATTGCTCTCTTGCCATAAGAAGAGACAATGCGTGACATTTTAGATGTAAACCACCCCTGTAATTCATCAACATTAGCAATGTTGTTTTTGCTCATAAGAGCTAAACAATCTTCATTCTCCTTCCATTGGTCATGAGGGCACTCATCTCCACCAATATTAATAAATGGACCATGAAAAATTGAAGAGAGCGTCTCTATAGCTTTGTCTAAGAAAACCCACAAGGAAGAAGAAGCGGGATTCATAACATTTGAAAAAACACCATAGTTAGATTGAACAGGAATAGTTTGACCTGTGCAACCAAACTCTGGGTATGCAGCAAGAAGCGCTTCAGCATGTCCAGGTGTCTCCATTTCAGGTATAACTGTAATACCTAATGATGAGCAATAAGCTTCTATTTCTTTTAAATCATCTGTAGTATAGAAACCACTAACAACATGGTTTAGGTCATCATTTTCATATCTAAAACGCTTAGATGAAATAGTTTCAAGCTTATCGTATCCAGGAACAGCAAATCGCCAACCTTGGTCATCTGTTAGATGGAAATGGAAATAGTTATAACCAACAAGAGAAAATGCATAAATAATTCTCTTTAGTTCTTTTACAGAGAAGAATTCTCTGACTGTATCTATCATAAAGCCCCTGTAACCAAACTTAGGACTATAAAATTCAAATTCACAAATTGGAAGAAATAAATCATATTGGGCCTCAAGCTGATCTAGATATCTCATAGCTTGATTAGCTTCTTCTTCACCTTTTACCTCTATCTCTATTTTATCAAAAGAGATCTTTATTTTATTTAGAGAAGATTCTCTATTAATGACAATATCTTTAGGCCTTTTTATTAGCTTTTCAATCTTTACATCACTACTTTTTATAGTAGGAACAAGAACTCTATCAACATAGTTTATCATCGCTTTTCTCCGGATTAGAAAGGCGGGCCAATTTAGACCCGCCTCATAATATTATTGGATAAATTACTTACCAATATATGCATGCCATGCTTCGTTAACTGTCTTTGCACCCTGAGCTGGAGTTGTAGAACCAAGACCGATCTCAGCAAGAACAGTGTTGATAACTTCATAAACAGAAGGATCAAGAACGCCATCGATAACTGGAGTAGCAACTTCAATTCTGTTGTACCAGTCAGCTCTCTTAGCAACTAATGGCTCAAGGTTGTTTTCTTCACAAACCTTAGCAACATCGATAGTTGTTAATGATGGGAATGCAGCACCAGTTGTAAGTCTCCATGTCTGAGCATATTCGCCTTCTAAGAACTTAATAAGTTCCCAAGCAGCAGCTTCTTCTGCACTTCCACTAGGAATGTCAGCTGACATAGCCCAACCTGTACCTACAACAGAAGAGTTAGAGTTATGAACGATTTCACCATCAAGAGCTGGGAAATTGATTAACTCAACATCTGTTTCCTGAGCTGCAGGAGAGAAGAGAGCCTTACCTGTTGTAACGTCTGTCTGGAATGATGCACATGCCCAGTCGCCATCGATATAGAAAGCAGACTTTCCATTAGCAAAATCACCACGACCAGAACCATAAGAAATAGAGAGAGTATTTCTGTTGATGATTCCATCTTTGTAGAGGTTGTCGACTGTCTCAAGAGCCTTCATGAACCATTCATCTTCAAAATCAATTTCGCCATTAGCAAGTCTTTCGTTCCAATCAGCACCACCAAATCTTCCACAGATGAGTGAGAATAGACAAGACTGCATTACCCAACCATCCATACAATCCATCTTAATAACTTCGATTCCCTTAGCATTAAGAACTGGAACCATTGCCTTTAAGTCATCATATGTCTTTGGCATTTCAAGTCCGTTTTCTCTTAGAACCTTAGTATTAACGAACATCATAGATGTTGCTGTGATTCCGTTTGGAAGCTCACCAAGGTATCCACCAAGCTGTGGAGCAATAGCTACTGAACTATAAGAGCTTGTTAAACCATCTTTTTCAAGGAAAGGAGTAAGATCCTTTAAGAGGTGCTCTGTGT
>JBNMJW010000123.1:0-5989 GCA_050874025.1 Candidatus Ornithospirochaeta sp. | reverse complement strand
TTTTTGTTCTAATTTAAAAATAAGAGAGAAGATAGCTAATGGGGGAAAAGCTTCTTCTCTCTTTTTTTAGTCTACTAGGTTCCTAACCCAAATGCGTTTTTTTACCATAATAAAACCGAGGATGCATTTTAATAAATCCCATGCTTGGACGGATAGGAAAATCCAAACAACTGAGAGGGAAGTATACCTACTAATAATATATGCAGTAGGAACTCCAACAGCCCACATAAAAGCAGAGTCAAATAGAATTGTAATCCATACTCTGCCTCCACTACGTAGCGTAAAGTATGTCGCATTCTTGAAACCAAAGAGAGGAAGGCATAGCGCTTCTGCTAAAATTAGCTCTGTCGCAATCTTTCTTGCTCCTTCATTTGTATTGTAAAGAAGAGGGAAGAATGGCGATACCGCAGCCATTACTATGCCAGTAATTGTTCCAACAAAGACTGAGAAAGCAATGAGCTTACGGTCTGTATCTACAGCTTCTTCAATCTTTCCTGCACCTAATAGCTGTCCAACAATGATGCTTATAGCAGAGCCAACACTCATAAATGTAACATTAAAGAGGTTAATAATAACTGAAGATATATTGTAGCCAGCAACAGCATTCAGACCACGAGTAGAGTAGCATTGAGCAAGCATAGTCATGCCAAGTGACCACATTGTTTCATTCATAATCATTGGCGCTGCTGCTTTTGCAATCTCAATAAACATTCTCTTTGGAACAATTAGTGTAGAATAGAGTCCCTTTAGATAAGAGAACTTTTCTTTCTTCTTATGTGAAACAATGATTATTATTGAACACTCAACATAACGAGAGATAACTGTTGCTATAGCAGCACCATTTACTCCTAAACATGGAAAGCCACACTTTCCATAGATAAGAAAGTAATTGAAAACAAGGTTCGTAAGAATAGCAACGATACCTGACTTCATTGGAAGAACTGTCTCTCCACCTTCTCTCAGCGTAGAAGCATAGATTTGGCTAAGAGCAAAGCCAGGAAGGCCGAAAAGCATTACTATCAGATACTCTTTGCCATATAATAGCGTTGCTTCTAAGTCTCCGCCATCCTCGCTTCCTGTTAAAAAGAGGCTAATTAGTTCTTTCCCAAATAAAATAAAAATAATGATGGCAAGAAGAGTAAAGAATGCTCCAACAATGAATTTAAAGCGCATTGTTAGTCTTATTCCTTCATCGTCTTTTTTTCCAAAGTATTGAGAACCAAAAATTCCAGCTCCACTTACAATTCCAAAAATGCAAAGGTTAAAAACAAAAATAAGTTGATTGGAAATAGAAACACCACTCATCTGTTCTGTTCCAATTCGACCTACCATTAAGTTGTCTAATAGAGATACAAAATTGGTAAACCCATTTTGAATCATAATAGGAAGAGCTATGGCAAGAACCATAGAATAAAAGGCTTTATCGCCAATAAGTTTGTTTTTTATTGAGTGCATAGATTTGAATATTATGATAAAACAAAAACAAAGTGAAGAAGGACGACAATAATGGATAGAGTTACTCTTGGTAAGACTGGAATTAATGTTTGTAAAAATGGATTTGGGGCGCTTCCAATTCAGCGTTTAGAAGAAAAGGATGCAGTTTATTTGGTACGCTTAGCTTATGAGAATGGTATAAACTTTTATGATACAGCTCGTGCCTATTCTGATAGTGAAGAAAAGCTAGGCAAAGCTTTAAAAGGAATAAGAGATAAAGTATTTATTGCAACAAAGACGGCATCTATCACACCAGAGGGCGTAGAGAAAGATTTAGAGACCTCTCTAAAAATGCTCCAAACAGATTATATTGATATATATCAATTTCATAACCCTTCTTTCTGCCCAAAGGAAGATAGTGAGATATATCAAGTGGTATTAAAGGCAAAGAGGGAAGGAAAGATTAGACATATAGGTATTACTAATCATCGCTTAGATTGTGCAAAAGAAGCTATTTTAAGTGGACTCTATGAAACACTTCAGTTTCCTTTTTCTTATATTTCAGGCGAAAAAGAAAAGGAGCTAGTAAGACTAACAAAAGAAAACAACATGGGCTTTATCGCTATGAAAGGGCTATGTGGAGGATTATTGAATAACAGTAAAGCCTGTTACGCTTTTATGAACCAGTATGATAATGTCCTTCCAATCTGGGGCGTACAAAGAGAAAGAGAATTAAAAGAGTGGCTTTCTTATAATACAAATCCACCTCAGCTTGATAGTGAGATAGAAGCACTAATTAAAAAAGATAGAGAAGAGCTATCTGGAGAGTTCTGCCGTGGTTGTGGTTATTGCCTTCCGTGTCCAATGGGTATTCAAATCAATCAGTGCGCACGAATGATTCAACTTATTAGGCGTTCTCCATCCGCTTCTCAACTAAGTAAAGAAGGCCAGGAGATGATGATGAAAATCAAGTCTTGTATTAAGTGTGGTAGATGTAAGACCAAGTGTCCTTATTCTTTAGATATTCCGACCCTTTTAGAGAAGAACTTGAAAGATTACGAAGACATTTTAAGTGGACGAGTTAAAGTTCAAGTAACAGAGGACGCAAGAGATTAAAGAGAGAGAATATGAAAACAATTGAAAGCGAAAGCAAATTAACATTTTTTGAAGCGACAAGTATTATCGTTGGTCATGGAGTTGGTTCTGGTGTTTTAGCCGTACCATACCTTGCTTCACGCAATTCATGGTCTAGTTTTATTATTATCTTGGTTGTTGTTTATTTGGTTAATTTATTACTTCACTTTATGATTGCAGAACTTAGCCTTAACAATAAAGGGGGCCAATTTATAACAATATTTGAGGAAGAACTGTTTAAAGGAAAAGTAGGTCCTTATCTAAGTTGGATAGCCTTCTTAATTATGGGCTTTTCTGTCTTAGTTAATGTTGCTGGATTCATTAGTGGAGGTGGAGCTGTCTTTACATCTTGGTTCTCTCTTTCTCCTCGGCTCTCTCAACTACTGTACTACGTTTTAGCAACCCTTGTTGTTTATCTTGGAATGAAGGCTGTTGGGATAGCTGAAAAGATTTCTGTCTTTTCTATGGTTGGTGTAATAGGAATAATCTTTGTTTCTGTACTTTTAAAGGGAACAAATCCACTTCCGTCTCACTTTGTTTCTTCGTCTAATCTCCTTGCATTGTATTCAATGGTTTCTTTCTCTCTATCTGCAGTAATGAGCGTTCCTCAAGTTGTAAAAGGAGTGGATGGAGACGTAAGAAAAATTAGAGGTGCAATAGGGCTTGGAACAGGTATAAATCTACTACTTGTCTTTTTTATCACGCTAATGACTCTTATTGGCATGGGAGGCGATATTAGCCAAAATGGTGCACTTGTAGACCTATCAAGCAAGCTTGGAGGATGGGTTGGAATTATTGGCTATCTCTTCTCTCTATTGGCTCTGTCTACTTCATTTTGGGCTAATACGCTAAACCTAAGAGATATAGTTAGCGAAAAGACAGGTTGGAATAATAAAATAAGTTGGTTTGCCTCTTCTTTCCCTTGCCTAGTTCTTGCTCTATTAGGTTTAGAAGGTTTTGTTGGTTTTACACGACTCGCTGGAATAGTGCAAGTACTAACAGGCTTAGGTGTTATTTGTGCTTACAATATTTCACGCAAGAGAATAGGGGAGAGCAAGATTTGTGGAGTATGGGGAAAGCTTCCTTTCCAAATATTAGTAGTTGTTGGCTCAATAGCAGCTACGCTTGGTTCTCTTATTAAGGTGGTATAAAATGGATGGCTTTAATGAAATATCAATTGAATGTGTTGCTTCTACAGTCTTGACTCTCTTAGGTTGCAAATCTCCTTCTGAAATGGCACCAAGTATTAGTGAAGTTGTAAAGTATAAAGAATGTGATAGAGTCTTTATGTATAACCCTGATGCCATTGCAGAGTGGATATATGAAGCATATAGAGAGAGCTTTGCTCCAATAACAAAAGAAGCAACACTAAACTTAGAAATGCTTTCTGTATATCCACCAGTAACGCCAGTATGCTTTGCATCTATGTATTCAGGACTAGAACCAGATAAACATGGTATTACTAGCTATACTAAGCCTATTTTGAAATGTACTACTATTTTTGATGTGCTTCCTGCAGAAGGTAAGAAGTGCGCTATTGTGTCTACAGCTAAAGACTCTATATCTGAAATATTCTTAAAACGTAACATTGATTACTTTATCTACAAAACTAAAGAAGAGTGCAATGCAAAGGCACTTAGTCTTATTAAAGAAGATAAATATGACCTTATTGTTCTTTACAATGGCAACTATGACTGGGCTATGCATCGCTTCTCCCCAGAAGGGAAGCCTTCACTTAAAGCTTTAAAAGAAAACATCGATACATATTGTCATCTCAGAGAAGAGATAAAAAAACATTGGAAGGGCCATAAAACAGCGCTAGCCTTTGCTCCTGACCATGGCTGCCATAGATTATATAAAATCTTAGGTACGCATGGAGAAAGAAGCGCTAAAGACATGAACATAAGACATTTTTGGACAATAATCTAAAAAAAAAGACTGCCTAGATAAAGCAGCCTTTAAATTCGAGTTCCAATAAGGAAATTCTTTATTCTATTGTCTTCATTTCTACAATAAGGTTAGTTTGATATACTCCACCAAAGTGCGTAATTACATCACTTCGTGGAATAGTAACATAAAATAAACCCTTCACGCTACTTTGCGTTATTACTCCATTAGTTTCCAATCGGTAGTATTCAGCTCCACTAGTATAATTATCTTTGTCTATTTTTAGTTTGCCATCAGAAGCTTGCGATGGAGTAGAATGATAGAGCATTAAAGTATAATCAATGTAGTCATTTTTATATGTTAATGGACCATCTGATTTAAAACTAATTGAAACATTGCTACTTGTTATAGTATTAATTTCAACCAAAAAAAACTTTGAGTATACCTCTGTTTTTTTATAGTATTCTAATAACACAGTTTTACCTAAGTCTAAATCAGTTCCATCAGCAGACTCAACTTTTATAGAAATACTATCTGGAACATCAAGAGTAAGAGATAGGTTAACATCCTTGCTCTCAGATACTGTCGCAAACAAACTAACAGAAAGAACTAACAATAGAATTAAAGTTAATTTGTTTTTCATATAATTAGCCTTTGTTAAGAGAATGATTTAATAGCTAGAGTAAGAGTTGTTGAGTACTCACCATTAACCTTTCCTTCGATGTTTGTATTTGTAGGTACAATCTTAAAACTAATAGAGCCTCTTTCAATTTTACCAATTTTATCTGTTGCACTGTACTTACAGAGAACATGTTCAGTACTATCACTTGATTTTATTGATTGTAATTCTTGAGTATCATTATAACCTTCCTTTGTGAAAACAACGCTGTAAGCAATTTTTTTAGTTCCATCATCACCATTATCTGTTACTAAATCACCATTTAGTTTTAAAGTCATTTGAACATTCTCATATTCCTTAAATATATATGAGAAGAAAAATTCAGAAGAACTCTCTTGTAGCTTTAAAGCATCGTCAACAGATCTCTGTAATTCAATATCATTTGTGAAAGCTGAAAGGCTTGTTTCACTTCCTGTAAGCTTATTTGTTGTAACACCAAAATAGTATTTAGGCACAAAACCAAGATTCAACAAAAGAGTAATAGTTTCATTCTTTGCTCCTGTTACTGTGTCAGATTCTTCCGCAAATACCGGAACAATTAATAAAAGAGCAAGAAAAATAGTAAGAATTGTCTTTTTCATAGTTTAATCTCCATTTAATGATAATTATTCCCATTAAATTAAAACAAACTAATATTAATGTCTGTTTGAAATCAAACAAAAACAATCTTTTTGATAATCTTTATCAATAAAATATATGTGTTGTTAAATAACAGTAACTATTCAGTCGCATAAACTTTGAAATCTTTTTGTTTGAAGTTTTGAAAGTTGAGATGACTTCAATTATTGGTGTTCAACTCAAATAATTTCTTTATATATAAGAAAATAACAGATAAGATACTTGTGAAATACACCT
>JBNMJW010000122.1:0-6014 GCA_050874025.1 Candidatus Ornithospirochaeta sp. | reverse complement strand
TGCCACAACAGATGGATCAGAATTGAATAATGAAATTAAGAATGGTGCAAAGGTGAAAACTATTACCCCAATTGCTTCAGAGAGTATTAGACATGTAATAATGCCGAACTTTGCTCCCTTCTTTGCTCTATCGTATTCTTTAGCACCGAGGTTTTGGCTTATGCATGTAGATAGTGCCATTGAGAATGATGTGATAGGGATAAAGGCAAAGCCCTCAATTTTTGCATAAGAACCACTTCCTGCTACAGCTGTTGATGAGAATGTATTTATATTAGATTGAACAAAGAGATTCGCTATAGCAATAACTGAGTTTTGAATACCAGAAGGAAGACCATATCTAATTATTTCTTTCAAGAGTGGCATATTAAAGCCAATCTCTTTTATTCTAACTCTATAGCTATCTTTACTGCGCATTAATCTAAAGAATGAAAGGAAGAAAGAAAGCGCTTGTCCAATTGTTGTTGCAAGAGCAGCGCCACCAACACCTGTATGCAATACAGTTATAAAGAAGATATCTAATATAACGTTAGTAATGCTTGAAATAATTAGATATTCAAGTGGGTGTGTAGAGTCTCCTGTTGCATTCATTATGCCCATTGTTATGTTGTACATAACAGAGAAGATTATTCCGTATGAAAATATTCTGAAGTAAATAACACTTCCTTCCATGATATCTTCAGGTGTTCGTAATAGTCTCAAAATTGCAGGCGTAAGTGTTACGCCAAGAACTGTAAGTATTAAACCAGAAACTAAGCCAAATGCGATATCTGTATGGATGGCATCTTTTACTTTCTTATAGTCTCTTGCTCCAATGTATTTTGAAATAACAACACCAGCACCTGTTGCAACTCCATTAAAGAATCCTGTCATCATGAAGATGAGAGAGCCAGAAGATGAGACGCTAGCAAGCGCTTCTGCTCCTAAAGTATTACCAACAATCAATGAGTCAGCAGCATTATATAGCTGTTGAAATAGGTTGCCTAAAAAGAGAGGAAGTGCAAAATAAACAATCTCTTTTTTGAGATTGCCTGAAGTAAAATCTATAGCTTTTGTATTGTTTGTGGGCATATTGAGAATAATCGTACTAAAAAAGAAAAAGTTCAACATGACTTTTGTTTTCTTGATAAAATGTAATGATGACAAAAGAAACATATTCTGCCTATTGTGAGATTTTAAAAGATGAATTGAAGCCAGCTTTAGGATGCACAGAGCCTATTGCGATAGCCTATGCATCTGCTCTCTCTGTATCTCTATTAGAAGAGAAAGTAGAGAAAATAGAGATATTTGTTAGCCCAAATATCATAAAGAACGTGAAAAGTGTTATTGTTCCAAACACTAATGGAGAGAAAGGAATAGAGACGGCTGTTGCTGCTGGTATTATTTCTTCTAGATATGATAAAGTCCTTGAGATACTGAATTATCTAAAAGAAGAAGATATTGAGAAAATTAAAGAATTTAAGAAGAAAACTTTAATTAATGTAAAGCAATCAGATAGGCCTTACATCTTTTCTATAATTGTGAACTCATACAGTAAAAATCACAATTCTAGCGTAGAAATAGCTGGCTTCCATACCAATGTTATAAGAATGCAAAAAGATGGAATTGCGATAAAAAATGTAAAATATGAAGAAAATAAGAACGAAAAAAAGAACTACGATAAGCTCAATATAAAAGACATAGTTGAGTTTGCGTCTGTAGTTTCGTTAGATGATGTAAGAGAGACAATAGAGCGTCAAATTGAATACAATATGAGGATTGCAACTGCGGGTTTAGAAGAAAGATGGGGAGCATGTATTGGCGCTATTCTTCTTTCGTCTTGCGGAAATGGAATCCATAATAAAGCGCGATCCTATGCTGCAGCAGGAGCTGATGCTAGAATGAATGGCTCAGGGCTACCTGTAATTATTAATTCAGGATCTGGAAACCAAGGCATAACAGTTTCTGTTCCTGTAATTGTATTTGCAGAGGAAGAAAAGAAGAGTAGGGAAGAGCTAATAAGAGCCCTTGTTGTCTCAAACTTAGTAGCCATTCACTTAAAAACAGGAATAGGCTCTCTCTCAGCATATTGCGGGGCTACAAGCGCTTCATGTGCTGCTAGTGCTGGAATAATGTTCCTTAATGGTGGAAGAGAAAAAGAAGTATCTCATGTTGTTGTAAACTCCCTTGCTATTGCTTCTGGTATGATATGCGATGGAGCAAAAGCGAGCTGTGCGGCAAAGATAGCTAGTGCTGTGGAATCTGCTTTAATAGGCTATGAAATGTACAGAAACAATAAAGAGTTTTATGGCGGAGATGGAATTGTTGAAAAAGGCGTTGAGAATACAATAAAAAACGTCGGTAAACTTGCAAGTGTTGGCATGAGAGAGACAGATAAAACCATTATAGAAATAATGACAAAACCCTGTGATATCTAATTATTTAGTTGAAAATACATCACCATAATTATTAGTTGTAATCATATCTACATGGGCTTTTGAAGTTATTGAACTATAATTGAAGTAGCATTGAAGTAATACTTCAATAGAACTTCAATAAGTGATATATTCTAGAAAGGAGATATGAGATGACAATAGAAGAATTATTTCCAGATGTAGTAATTGAAGATAGTAACACAGAGTTTAAGGGATTGCTTGTAAAAGGAAAGGATGATTCTGGGGCAAGCAAGGAACTTGATTGGCTCAAAACTATTGCTGCATTTGCAAACGGAAATGGTGGACGATTATTTATTGAAGTAGAAAATGGCACGCATAAAATTATTGCATTAGATGCAGATACCGCAGATAAGCAAATATTGCTATTAAATCAAGAAATAAAGAATCGTTTTGATCCAATTATTCACCCATGCATAAAAAAGCACATTATGCCATGGAGTGGCCATAACATTTTATTAGAGGTCGTTGTTGCGCATTCTCCTCAACTTCCAGTTTTCGTAAAAGATCGAGGGACTTATTTCACTTTTATAAGAAGATTTGGACAAACAGATATTGCATCTTCCTTAGAAACAAGACAACTCTTAATGGCAAGCGAAGATGTGAGCTATGATTCTTTCTTTACGAATGAAAAGTTTGATAAGAATGATTTTTCTTCTTTCTTTCAAATGTACAAAGAAAATCGTGGAAAAGAATTAACAATTAATACATTAATTCTCAAGGGTTTTATTGATAAGAATGGAAACTTATCTAGAGGTGCATTACTTTTCAAAGATAATACCACTAATCCATTAACACTTGTTTCTGTAGTTAAATACCCTGGCTTTGATAAAGGTTCTAATGAACTAGATTTTGTTGCTAAATATACAGGGCCGATACATCAAATGATAAAAAAAGTAGCAGAAAATGTGACTTCTCTTACTGGCCAGGGATTAATAAAAACAAATGAGGGTGAAAAGCGCTTTTTTGCATATCCTGAAAGATCTGTTTTGGAAGCGATTGCGAATGCATATGCTCATAGAAATTACTGGATTAGTGGAGCACAGATACAAGTGTCATTGTTCATTGATAGACTAGAAATAACATCTCCAGGGTCACTTGTTGATGTCCCATTTCTGAAAAGAGAGAAAAACTTAAACAGAATTAATCCGCGACATAGAAATCCAATTATTGCGGATGCCTTAATGATACTAGGGTTAGTTCAAGGACTTGGTACAGGTTTCTCTAAGATCGAAGAAGATTATGCTTATTGTGATGAATTACACAAGCCTTTTGCAGAAAGTGATAGTACTAGTTTTACACTTACGCTTCCTAATATGACATATCGAAAAGGTGTACTAGAACACAATGATATCATTCCAGATGTCATAGTAAGAGGGAGAACTCTAAATGAAAATGAGGAAAAAATACTTCAATATTGCTACTACAAAAAACATACAATAAAGGAGATCGCTGAATATCTAGGAATAAGCATATCTACATATCTATCAACAAAAATAATTGGAAAACTTGTTGAAGAAGGATTGCTTTTATTGATATCAGGTAGTCCAAAAACGTATATGACAAACAGGGACTCTGTTTTTGTTGTGTAAACTAGTAAACTCTTTTGAAGTTATTGAACTATGATTGAAGTAGCATTGAAGTAAAACTTCAATAAAACTTCAAAGATGAAAATATTTATTTATGATTAAAAGAGTTAGCTTGATTAAGATTGTATTAGATAGTACATATAAATCATCTTTTGAATAACTTGATAGTACCAACTATTAATACAAATTAAGTTTTTTTAGAGTAAGTATACTTTTTTGCTCGCACAATGCTCTAAAAAACATAGAAAGATTAAAACTAGGTTAAACATAAATGCGAAAAGTTGAGAATCTAGCGCTCTTATGGTATCTTTTCTTTAACTAGTTTAGTTGGGGGATTATATTATGTATACGACATTTGATTTATATGAAGAAGGTCATTCAGCAGCATCGAACCTTATTCATTCTTTTACCTATCCTTGGGAGGTGCTCTCTTCAATAAAGAGTTTTATCCTCTCTTTAGGTCCTACTCTTGGCGATGATTATATCAAAAGAGGGGAAGATGTTTGGATTCACAAGACAGCTGTAGTAGCTCCTACTGCTTTTATTGGAGGCCCTTGTATTATTGGTAAAAACACAGAGGTAAGGCATTGTGCTTTTATTCGATCTAGCGCTCTTGTCGGAGAAGGGTGTGTAATTGGCAACTCTGTAGAACTTAAAAATGTTATTATCTCTGATTCTGTTCAGGTTCCTCACTACAATTATGTTGGTGACTCAATTCTTGGTTATAAATCACATATGGGAGCTGGAAGCTTAACAAGTAATGTTAAGTCAGACAAAACTCTTGTTGCTATCTATGATAGATATAGCGGTGAAAAGATTGAAACAAATATAAAGAAAGTAGGTGCTTTCCTAGGCGATTGGGTAGAGGTTGGTTGTAATTCAGTATTGTGCCCTGGAAGTGTTATTGGTCCTCACTCTAATATTTATCCACTTAGCCGTGTTAGAGGTGTTGTTCCTTCTTATTCAATCTTTAAAAATGAAGGATGTATTGTAAAAAAGGAGGAGAGAAATGCCTAAGTATTTTGGAACAGATGGTTTTAGAGGTGAATCTAATGTAAACTTAACTATTAATCATGCTTATAGAATTGGACGTTTTTTGGGTTGGTACTACTCTAAGGATAGAGGTCCTCATTGTTCAAAGATACTTGTTGGAAAAGATACTAGATTAAGTTGCTATATGCTAGAGTACGCACTTCTTGCCGGAATTGCAGCAAGTGGATGTGATGCATACAATATGCATGTTACAACAACACCAAGTGTCTCATACATCACAAGAACACAGTTCTTTGATTGTGGCATAATGATTAGTGCTTCTCATAATCCTTACTACGAGAATGGAATAAAGCTATTCTCTTCTGTAGGTGAAAAGATGAATGATAGCTTTTTAGATATGGTAGAAGAGTACATGGAGCGTGATACTCTTAAGGATGATATTCCTCTTGCTACAAGAGACCGTATTGGAAAAGTTATTGACTACATGGATGCTAGAATCATGTACTCAGGTTTCTTAACAACTTGCGTAAATACACCTCTTTCATCTTTACAGATATTACTCGATACAGCAAACGGTGCATCTTATAACTTAGCTCCAACAGTTTTTAAACGCCTTGGTGCTAATGTAGATGTTATTAATAACACCCCAGATGGAACAAATATCAACAAGAATGCAGGATCTACTCATATAGAAGGTTTACAGAAGATAATGAGAGAAGGTAAGTATGACGTTGCTTTTGCCTTCGATGGCGATAGTGATAGATGTATAGCTGTCGATAAAACAGGTGCTATCATTAATGGTGATAGAATTATGTATATCTACGCTTCTTACTTAAAAGATAAAGGCGAATTAGATACTAATACTGTCGTTACAACTGTAATGTCTAATATGGGACTATATAAGGCGTTAGAAAGAAAGGGTATTGATTATGTTCAAACAAAGGTCGGAGACAGATTTGTTCATAAATACATGATTGAGCATAATAATATCATTGGAGGAGAG
>JBNMJW010000121.1:0-6017 GCA_050874025.1 Candidatus Ornithospirochaeta sp. | reverse complement strand
GGATGGACATATAGAGCTAAAGTAGTTTTAATATCTGAGTGTCCAAGAAGTTTTGACAGTGTTTTATAGTCCATTCTGCATGCAATTGCTTTTGTTGCAAAGGAATGTCTTAAACAGTGAAACTTTCTTGTCTTTACACCAGCCTTTCTGAGAAAGGTCTTATACGTTGATTCGTAAGTCCTTGGTTCCGTACATTTATTGCTGTTGGTGACAATATAGATATCTTTGCCAGGATGATTGCAAAGTTCATACAGACTTAGCAGAAAGAATTCAATTGTCGCATTGAAAGGAATTGTTCTGAAGCCATTGCTTGTTTTTGGATTGCCAATGACTATTTCACTGCCTTCACCTTTCTTACCTGAAATTCTTTGCGCAGTAGAATCAACGAGAATTGTTCTGTTTTCAAAGTCGATATTGCCCCATTTTATGGCACATACTTCACCGATTCTGAGACCTGCACATAATCCTAACCCAATACCTACACACTTACAGGCATATTTCACCCTTTTACCTGCACATGCGAGGTTTATCTTGAGAATGATCTTCTTCTGTTCCTCTTTCGTAAATGTTTCAATATCGAAGTTATCTCTAGGAGGAAGCTTTACCTTGTAAGTAATTATTGGCATTTTGTTCTTTTCGCAATATGCCTTAATTGTCCTTGTAGCAAGACCATAGTTTTCTCTTATGCTCTTTGATGACAAAGGCTGATTTGTCTTAATGTTTCCTTCTTTTGCCCATTTGTTTACAGCTTCTTGCAATACCGCAGAATTAATCTCTTCAATCTCATAACCACCTAGAATAGGGATGAGATGATTTTCAATAGCCAAGAGATAAGAAGAATAAGTTGCTGGTTTTACTTCAT
The DNA here is from genome assembly GCA_050874025.1 of Candidatus Ornithospirochaeta sp. Classification (GTDB taxonomy): domain Bacteria; phylum Spirochaetota; class Spirochaetia; order Sphaerochaetales; family Sphaerochaetaceae; genus Ornithospirochaeta. Next base: position 5,155 of record JBNMJW010000121.1, on the reverse strand, counting down.
TCTTCTTGTCTTGAAGCCATTCTTCAAGCCAATCCTGAAAAATCATTTTTATTTTTCTCCTATGAAATTTTCCCTATCTACTCCTTAGTTGATAACTAGAGGTGAAAAAAGATGACTAAAGCTAGTTGCTAAGCTTGAAATCAAATTGTTTCACCCTTCGGCAATAACCAAGAGGAGAGGATCTGGAATTATCCGTAAAAGATAACAGGGGGGACGGGAAATGGCAAAAACAGAGATTATAAAATACAACGATTGTGATAACAACAGACTTAGGTTCTATCCGACAGGCTTTTGTTCATTGCCTCTTCCTTTGCGTTCAGTAGGGAACAGGTACATTAGAAGTGTTACCAATTGTGGAAATATCGACATGATATCCAGCAAATTTGTTCCCTATGGGATGTATGGCCGTCTTGCTCTTATTGCAATGACTTCACTTGCAAAAGATACAGATGCAGTAACAAGAACAACTGATTACGATTCACTGTACCTGATGCTGGAAAAACTAAATGGAAAGAAGCCAACAGGACCACAGTTCAACAAATTCAAGAACCAATTGCTTGCTTTATGCACAACGCTTGTAACGTTCAATCATATATCAACGAACCAAAGGTCTGTATCAAACATGATTCTTGTTGATAAAGCTACATTCCTATCGATGGAGAAATGCGGGACAAAAGAATATACAGGCACAATCAGATTCTCAGAAACAGGATATAAGTTCCTAAATGCCAATGCCATGCCTATACCTGTAAAGGCTCTCCATGAGATAGTGCAGCCTTTTAAGTTTGATGTTCTGGTTTGGCTTCTTGTGAGTCTTTACCCAATTAGACGAGGACAAAGAGTCATGATTCCGTGGTTAAAGCTCTATGAACAGTACGGAGTAACTGAAGAAGTAAAGAAACATAACTTTAGACATACATTCAGCATGGTGCTGGATGAAGTTGCAGAAAAATACTACCCCGATGCAAGGTTTTCAATCGACATTTCAAGAGGAGGTGGAATCATGCTTGAAGCAAGTCCAAGGCTTCTTTTTAAGGATGATACCTGCCTGACTCCGATAATGCCGTTTTAATGCATACAGGAGAAATTACATGATGGGATTACTGATAGGAAACGCTTTTATTCTTGATAAAAACATACCATTCAATTCAATACCAACCGAGTTTGATCCAAGAGGATTTTCAGAGCTTTATGGAGATCCTGACAAAATATACTCGACACAAGGGCCAAATCCATTCAAGTTTAAGAACTTTTCTATCTTTTGGGACTCAATCACCTTTGAAGTCCCAGATTCTTTCAAAGTAACGATTGAAAATAATGAAGATCATCTCGTTGCCAATATTATTTCGATTGAGGATGACAGGCTCCTCTCAGCGGAAAACATATCCAGATATGAAAACATTGAAGATTACATCAACAAGAAGATTTTAGTTGAGAAAGAGAAGGAGGAAGTTGTATGACCTACCAGGAATACATGAACCTCCTTAAGGACAAAGTAATAGAGACTCTTTCCAACGGTATCAATCCATGGCAGCCAACATGGGATGTCGCAAGAAACGGTATTTCCAACAGACCTTACAATGGTATTAACAGCATTATGCTCTCAGCATCATCATTCTTTAAATTTGGTGGTGAAACAAGATGGTATTCATTCGATCAGGCTCATAAAGTAGGTTCAATAGTAAAGAAAGGCGAAAAAGCAACACCTTTGTTCTTCTTCGAGGATAAAGTTGTCTCTGTTGTCAAAGATGAAGATGGTAATCCTGTAAAGAATGAAGATGGCACTGTTAAGACCGAACTGAAGAAAGTAAAGCCTTTCTTCAAGGTCTACAATGTATTCAACGCCCAACAGCTTGATCCTGTTCCAAAGGTAAAGGAATTCAAAAGAGTTGGCGATGATAAACGCAATGAAGAGCTTGGTGACAGGATAATCACTGATTCTCCAGTACCTATCAACTATAAAGCTATTCCTATGGCATTTTATGATCCAAAACAGGATTCGATTACAGTTCCTCCAAAAAGCATGTACACAATGAATCCTGATGAGTTCTATTCAACAGTATTTCATGAGATGGCTCATTCAACTGGTGCTGACTCACGACTCGATAGGAATCTTGATAAAGGTGTCTTTGGAAACAGTGAATATGCTGTCGAAGAGCTTATTGCAGAGATATCAGCACTGGCTTTGTGCGACAAATGTGATTTCAAGTACACAAATGCAAACAGTGCAGCATATATTGCAAGCTGGTTGAGCGCAGTAAAAGATCCGAGCTTCAGACTTTCAGACCTATATACCCATGTAAACAAAGCAACAAGGTTTCTTCTCAACCCTAAAGACAGGGAATTGATGGTAAAGCTTACACAAAACGAGAAGGAAGAACTTGCCTTTGAAATTGGGAACAAGGAAGGCTATTTTCATGTCCAGAAGATAGAAGAAGGTTTTGATTACTCATTCTATGAAGGCAATGGAAAGCTGTTGGATGGTGGAATACTTACAAACGCCAAGCTTTCCATATCTGAAGCTGTTAATGAAATCTGTGGTGGAAACAAGATAGATATCAATACACTGAACCGCATCTCAATTAACAGGCTTGAGTTTATTGTTGATAGGGTAAATGAGGTAAACAGAGTAGTCTCAGAAAGCAAAGAGACTTATCAGAAAGAAGAAAAGGAATACTTGTCTCCTAGTGTAAAGATCACTGATTCTAATTATGTCGTTTTTCAGAAGGATTCAATACATCCACTACTCAAATTCACTGATACCATCGACTCCCTAAAGGAACAGGTTTCTCAGAGTGAAGATAAGCATATTGACTACGAAATCAGCTTCAATCTTGATGGTAAAGAGCAGATTTACAAAGGAAGTTACATCTTTAATAGTCATCTAGGTTTAGTAGAAAGCATCGAGCAGAAAGCAAAGAAAAAGCTCGAGGATGGAGTTCAAAGAAATAATCCAGAGCTTGTTAGGAAGCAGGAATATATCATCAATAAGGTTGTTCCTTGCCTAGTTAGCAATAATTTCCTTTCCAACATTGAAAAGAATGTTTCTGTGCTTGCTCATTCAAGGCAGAAGGTAGCTTTTGAAAACAAATATGTGGCTAAGGAATTCTCTGATTATAAGGAAGCTGCACTGAAATATGTACAGGAGAGCAGGGAACTTTTGGATAAAGCTGGAAGGATTGATTTCAGTTCCTGTCCTACCCCCGAAGACTTCAGGTACGAGATGCCTTTTGATAAGGAAGTAAAGAAAGTTTATATCTCCGGTCCTATCTCTAATAACCCTTTCTATGAAGAAGATTTTGAGAAAGCAGACATTATGCTACAAAAATCTGGTTACGAGACTGTGAATCCTGTTGAATTGGTCAAGAATAACCTTCCAGAAGGCCTTTCTCCAGCTGAGACATGGAGAAGAGCTATGGAGATAGACTTAAAGGCGTTAAACACCTGTGACGCTCTTGTATTGCTGGATAGAAGAAATCTTGAATCAACCGGAATGGATATAGAAATCAGCAGGGCAAACAGCAACAACATCCCTTGTGTGTCACTGGAACAGGCTTTGAAGGCATCTAAGAACCTAGACAACATGCCAATAGCAAAAGTAAGGACCGATAACATCTTCAACATCGATTCGAAGATCATGCCTGTCAGCGAAGTTGATAAATACATGGCTGATGTAAAGGCTGAAGGGCAGAAAGAGTCTGTAAAGTTCTCAGTTACGGTTTCTGTCAACGGTAAGCCTATGACTATCGATAATCTCAGTTACAACTTTAATCGGGATGATAACTCTGTGTGCAAAATCGTCAACGACAGATGTTTAAAGCAGATCAAGTTATTTGAAAAGCTTCCTGAGAAGCAGCAGCTTTGGATGGAAGTAAAAGATGCTGTAGTTCCAAAACTGAAGGAATTGGAATCAAAAGAAAAATTACAGCCAACTAAAAATGGAATCGAACTTGCTTTGGATAGGCAGGTTTGAAGATAAGGGACAACGCTGTCTCTGTTTTACCACCCTGGATTAGAGAAGCGGAGATGTGATAGGAAGGGCCTCCGGAAGAACCCAAAAAGGCCTTTCTTGGGAGGGAAAAGAATGTTGCTCGACAGAATCAATTACAGAAGATTCTTCATGGAAATGTCTTTTAATCGTGAGGTAATAGATGAAAAGACATATGAAAGAATCAAATGTTTAGCTCTTCTTATAAAGCCTGAAGATAAGGAGAAAATCAACGTTATGTTTGATTCTACTCCATATTTAAGTGCAGAAGAAGTAGCGAAGGATCTTTGTATTACAACTTATAAGAATCTTATATATGAATGCCTAAAACTAACAGATGAAACAGATTGGGGTGATGATATCTTTCGTAGAGACTATCATAATCTAGTTGAACTTGGCATCGAGAATCATCCTTTTTCTAATATTGATGAGATAAGTGAGGTTTATCCATCAAGCACTAAAACCGAGACGAGCATTTATGCTCTTGCTGAAAAAATAACAAAAACAGTTGCCAGAGCCTCAGATAAAGAAGTTACCGCAGTGAAGCTTTTAAAAAGATATGGCATGGCTACTGATGATATTGAAATTGTCTTGATGATGGATAAACCAATGCCGTTGATAGTTTTTAAAGATGATACAGGACTGGAATATGATGAAAACTCAATTAATGAACTTAAAGAATCTGTCTCAAAACAACTCTATGGACTCTTCACAGAAGAAGACCTGCTGCGTGCGAATGATGGCAGAAGAGAAGATGAAAACGGATATGGCAATCCAAGAGGAGATGGAAAAGAAAGGACTGATAATTACTCCAACCCCCTTCTACGGAAAGGCGTGTCCAATTATCTCTCTCCTGAGAAAAAGTGGAACGGAAGGGAGCCAATGCCATGGTCAGTAAAAGGTGCCTGGGATACTTTCGGCTTTGTAGATTTTCTATCTCATAAGGTAAGAAATCCTACCGAACTTGCACAGATGTTCTCAATCTACAGAAATCCTATGATTGAGTATTTTCATATAGTATTGCTAAAGGAAGGAAAGATTGTTAAACAACTTGCAATGACTTCAGGCCTTAGCGCAATAGCAAGAACACTTCCTCAAGGTGGGATGCTACAATTGAGAGAGGATTTGAAATCAGTAGACTATGATAGTGCATACATAATCCACAAT
>JBNMJW010000120.1:0-6166 GCA_050874025.1 Candidatus Ornithospirochaeta sp. | reverse complement strand
GAGCTACGTTTAAGAGGGGAGGAATACACCCTTTAGATAAAAAGAGTCTATCTAAAGACAAAAAGATTGAAGTCCTTCCAATTCCTTCAGAATTAGTGGTATCGCTTTCACAGCACATAGGTGCGCCTGCTAAATGTGTTGTAAATAAAGGCGATAGAGTTGAAAGAGGCCAGCTTATTGGGGAAGCTCAGTCATTTGTTTCTGCATCTATCCATTCGCCAGTACGTGGTACTGTTGTAGATATAAGAAAAAATCTCCTTGCAACTGGTGTTGCTGCCGATTGCGTTGTAATAAAGAGTGATGAAGAACAACCTGATTTATTCTCAACTCCATACGATTGGAGAAATGAAAGCAAAGAAGAGATTTTGAAAGCTATTCGTGACTATGGCCTAGTTGGTATGGGCGGTGCTACATTCCCAACAAGCGTTAAGTTTAGCATTCCAGAGGGCAAGAAGGTTGAGTACTTAGTAATCAACGCCGTTGAATGTGAACCATATTTGACATGCGACTACCGTCTAATGAAAGAGCGTACTAGCGACATTATTGAAGGTATAATGATTGCTAGCAAAGTCTTAAGTCCTGAGAACATTATTATTGGAGTAGAAGCTAATAAGGAAGATGCAGCGCTTCTTTTAGAGAGTAAAGCCAAAGAGATGGGCTTCAATCTAACTGTTGCTCTTTTGAAAATGAAGTACCCGCAAGGAGACGAAAAGCAACTCCTTTATGCTTTAACTGGGCGAGCTATCCCATCTGGAAAGCTTCCTTTAGACATTGGTTGTATAGTTTGTAATACATCATCAATTATTGCGCTCTATGAAGCAATTAAGTTCCATAAACCTCTTATTGAAAGAGTAATGACTGTAACAGGGGAGGCAATTGGTGAACCAAAGAACCTTCTTGTTCCAATTGGGACAACATTTAAGACTCTTTTTGAGTATTGCTCTGGAGATGAAAGCAAATGCAATGAAATAATCTCCGGTGGCCCGATGATGGGTTTTGGAGTACCAAATCTTACTATTCCAACTGTAAAGGGTACTAACGGACTACTCTGCATTCTTAGCAAAGAGGAAAAGACATTTAATTGTGTTAACTGTGGCAAATGCGTACAGCACTGCCCAATGGGCCTTAGACCAAACAGAATGTATCGCTTAATTACTAACAAGCATTATAAAGAAGCAATGGATATAGGGTTAATGGATTGCAAAGAGTGTGGGTGCTGTGCTTACTCATGCTCATCTCATTTAAATCTTGTTCAGACCTTTAAACTTGGAAAAAAGCTTGGGAGGGAAAAGAAATGATTAAGGTTAAAGTTAGCCCTCATATTCATGATAAAATCAGAACAGATAAGGCGATGGGATATGTTTCTCTTGCGCTTCTTCCTTCTGCGCTATGGGGCTGTGTTATGTTTGGCTTTAGAGCCTTCTTGATACTTATAATCTCCATTGTTTCATCTCTTTTAACAGAGTATTTATTAAATAAGATAAGCCATGAAGATACTCTTTTAGATGGATCAGCATTAGTTACCGGACTTCTAGTTGGAATGAATCTTTCTTCTTCTTGTCCTCTCTATGTTCCCCTAATTGCTTCTATTTTTGCAATTGGAGTATGTAAGTGGACATTTGGTGGACTTGGATGCAACTGGGCTAACCCTGCAATTGCAGGAAGAGCCTTTGTATTCTTCTCTTTCTCTTCTGTAATGAGTTCTTTCCCTCTTCCATGGGTATTCAACAAAAGTGCCGAGCTAAGTGCAGGAGCAACTCCTCTTTCAGCATTGAAGATGGAGATGGGCAAGGGGCTTTCCTCTTATTCCATTCTCTCTTCTTCTGGCTATCCTGTAACAAACTTTGCTTCTTCGCTTTCTGCTAAAACAGGAATTAATCCATACGTTATTGATGAGTTCTTTGGTTTTGCTAGTGGCAGTATTGGAGAAGTAAGTGCCTTGTTATTAATTATTGGTGGTTTATTCTTACTCTACAAAAAGGTAATAACATGGCGTATTCCTGTTTGCTTTGTTCTTTCTTTTGCTATTTTGAGCTACATATTTGGAGGACTTGCGAATGGAAAAGGACTATTTGAAGGAGAGGTTTTAATATCTGTTCTATCAGGAGGTCTACTTCTTGGTGCTATCTTTATGGCAACAGATTGGGTTACATCTCCTTCTACACCTAAAGGCGAAATAATCTATGCTATCGGATGTGGTTTCTTTACATTCATTATCCGCTTCTTTGGATCTCTACCTGAAGGCGTGTCTCTTGCCATTCTCTTAATGAATATGGTCACACCTACTATTGATAAATATGTAAGTGTAAAAAAATTTGGTTATGTAAAACCTGTAAAAGGAGAGAAGCAATGAAGTCAATTTTTAAAACTGGTATTGTTTTGTTCCTTATCTGTGCTGTCTGTGCTTCTCTCTGTGCATGGGTCAATTCATTCACAGCGCCTGTTATCAAAGAAAACATGGAAAAAGCAAATAGGTTAGCACTTGAAAAGGTCAGTCAGGGTCTTACTATTGGTGAGACTAAAACTGTAGAAAATAATGCTGCTGTAAAGGAGATAACAGCTCTCTCTAAAGATGACAGCGTTGTTGGCTATGTTCTTCTTCTTTCTGGAAAAGGTTATGGTGGCGATCTATCTATTATTGCTTCTTATGATAAAAAAGGAGCGCTTTTAAAGGCCCAGATGACACAAGATAGCGAGACAGCAGGGCTCGGAAAAAATGCGGAGAGTGAATGGTATATGGAACTCTTTTCTGGCATGGGTGACACTATTGCATTCCCTAGTGGAAAAAATGATTTAGGTGAAAAAGAAAAAGCTCTTGTCACTGGAGCATCCTTCACATTTAGAGCTGTTAGCGAGACGCTTAGAAATGGAAGCAACTACGTTAAGGAGATGGGACTATGAAGAAGAGAATAAATGAACTGACGAAGGGTATTTTTAAAGAAAACCCTATCTTCATTATTATGCTTGGTATGTGTCCAACTCTTGCTGTATCGACACAGGTTTCTAACGCTATAGGAATGGGTCTTGGTGTAATCTTCGTTTTAACAGGTTCTAATATATTTATTTCAGCTTTAAAGAAGGTTATTCCAGATTCGATAAGAATTCCTGCATACATCGTAATTATTGCTTCTTTCGTAACAATACTTGAGATGGTAATGCATGCATATTTACCTGCTCTTTATGATGCACTTGGAATATATCTATCACTCATTGTTGTTAACTGTATAATCCTAGGTAGAGCAGAGGCATTTGCTAGCAAGAATACAGTTTTAGATAGTGCTTTAGATGGAATAGGTATGGGCTTAGGTTTTACTCTTGGCTTAACATTCATTGCTCTTATAAGAGAAGTTATTGGTAATGGAACAATAACTCTATTTCAGATTGGATCTTGGGATGGCGTAATAAGAATTCCTGTTTTATCTTCATCTCCAATGCGTGTTATAGCACTTTCTTCTGGAGCTCTTCTTGTTATGGGCTACTTAAAAGCATTCTTTATTTGGAAGAGTAGCAAAAATGAAAGAAAGGAGGAGAAATAATGAGTTACCTTGGAATTATTGTCGCATATATCTTTGTTAACAACTTTATTCTTGTTAAGTTTATGGGACTTTGTCCTTTTATTGGTGTTAGTAAGAATAGCTCCTCTGCTTTAGGAATGGGAATTGCTGTAACATTTGTTACAAGCGTTACAAGTGTAGCGACATGGGCTGTCTACTATGGCTTACTCGTTCCTTTTGGATTAGAATATATGAAGACAATTGCCTTCATTCTTGTTATAGCAGCACTTGTACAGCTTGTTGAAATGGTCATAAGAAAATTCAGTCCATCGCTATATAATGCACTTGGAATCTATCTTCCTCTTATTACAACAAACTGTGCTGTATTAGGTATATGTATTATAAACATTGACCAGGGACATAATCTTTTAGAGTCTTTCCTTGCAGGACTTGCTGCTGGACTTGGTTTTACACTTGCTATTGTTTTAATGTCAAATATCAGAGAAAGATTATCCATGACACCTGTAAGAAAGTATTTTAAGGGTGTACCTATTACATTTATCTCTGCTTCCATTATGGCTCTTGCATTCATGGCCTTCGACTCAACTTTGTTGACCAATCTAAAACTAGCTTAAGGGAGGAATAAAATGGCTATTTTATATGCATTTTTAATATTGTCCATTTTGGGGCTAGCATTGGGTATTGGCCTCTCGTTTGCAGAAAAAAAGCTAGCTGTAGAGAAGGATGAAAAGCTAGTTGCTCTTGAGTCAATCATGCCAGGAGCAAATTGTGGTGGTTGTGGCTTTGCTGGATGCTCAGCATATGCTGAAGCTGTTGCAACAGGAAAAGCCCTTCCTGGCCTTTGTCAGCCTGGAGGAGAAGAGCTAGCAAAGAAGATGAGCCAAATTGTTGGGGTAGATGCCGTAAAAGAGGAGAGGAAGGTCGCATTTGTTATGTGTGATGGTGACAAAGATTCTACTCTTGATAGTTTTTCCTATGACGGAATCAAAGATTGTAACGCAGCATCTCTTCTTTTTGGAGGTCCTTTAGAGTGTAAGTATGGATGCTTACGACTTGGCTCTTGTCTTTCAGTTTGTCCAACTGGTGCTATTTATAGAGACGAAAAAGGCTCAATTAAAGTTAATAGAGAAAAATGTATTGGGTGTGGTGCTTGCACACGAGTATGTCCTAAGGGTACTATTGTGCTTATCCCATACAGTGCAGAATATGTAGTAGCATGCTCTAATCATGATAGTGGAGCGAAAGCAAAAAAAGTTTGCTCTCATGCTTGTATTGGGTGCAAAATATGTGAAGTTAAGGTTGAGTCTTCTCCATTTAGTGTAGAGTCGTTTTTATCGAAAAACGATTACACTAAAGATCAGACGAATGCTCATGAGGCCTGTGAAAAGTGTCCTCAGAAGTGCATAGTTAAACTGTAGGAGAGACTAGAGGAGATATAAATGAAGGTTCAGTTAGGTCTATATACAACGCTCTACGCTGCGCCTTCATTTCTTTTTGAAAAAACGTTGACTCTTGTCTATGAGCCAATGCTTGCTTACTTGTACAATAAACCAGGGCAACATATAGCACTCTATCAATCTTCACAGATGATGAAGCACATTCAGCGTGAGAGACAAGAGTACAAAGCCTTGATAGCGACACTCTCTAAGCGTGGTGATATAGAGATGCTTTCTGGTTCTTGGTCACAGACACTCCTGTCGCTCCTTCCTCCAAAAGACAGAGTCTCTCAGATAGAGCGATTAACAAGTTTTATTAGACACGAGTATGGCGTTTTGCCTCTTTCTGCTTTCTTTTTTGGGGAGGTATGGCAACCCAATTACATTTCATCATTAAAGAATGCGGGGCTAGATAATGTTGTCATATCAACATATCTTCCGTATTCTGTAGAAAGGGAAGATAAGCCATTTGTTATGAATGAGCTTGGTAAAAAAGAAAACATCCTCCCATTCTCAGATGAAGCTTCTCTTGCAGTAAAAGAGTATAGTGAAGCTCTTATTGACTATGATACACTGCGCAGTAGGCTCTTGGCCTTACTAGATAAGAAAGATGATTTTCTCTTTATTTTTCTAAATATTGATCAGCTTGTTTTAGGTGCCTCAAGAGAAGCAAAAGGCAATAAACCTGGTTTCCTCATTAGTGATATTCTTGATAGAGCTACTTCTTCTTCTATCTCATCTATTAATCCTAATAAAAGTGGGTATTTGTCTTCTGCCTGGTATGGCAGAGATAGCGTAAGTTATGGCCTATACTCATTTAATACACTATTTGTGCATAATGAAAACTTCCGTTACCTATACAACAGATACATAACTCTTGCAGAAAGTACTCAAACTAGAAATAATCGCTTTTTAAAGAAAGATGTTGCAACAGCACTATTTAACGTTGCACTAGGTAATTTATTTATCCATGATAGCGAGCTTTCTCCCTTAAGATACACAACAAGAAGAAACTTCTGGAGATCAATAATCGAAGCAGAAAACTGTTTTTGGCAATATACAGATGGCCCTAGCTTTAAAGAGTATGACTTTGAAGAGATTTCGCGAAGTGACATGGTCATGGCCAACAAAACATATAGCGTTGTGGTATCACCTAAAGGAGCTTCTTCCCCTGAGTTTGATTCTCTTCCTTTAGGTATTAATTTTTTTGATACT
>JBNMJW010000119.1:0-6355 GCA_050874025.1 Candidatus Ornithospirochaeta sp. | reverse complement strand
TAACACTCTTTTCCATTCCAAAACAAAAAACCTTTAATCTTAGATAATGACACCTCAAGAAGGTGTTTAATCTCTTTTGGTCAAATTTGTTCTCTTTGTCATTAGTTGGTTACAAGAAGAAGTTATTCTTCCTTTTTAAACAGATTAATGGAGCAAAATGAATAAATATTCTCGTTTAAATCAGCTTAAATCTTCTATTCTTTTACTTTTGCAAAAACCTCTATTACCTTTCTTTTTTTGTAGAATACTTTTCAATCTCTCGATTTAACTCTCGTGCAATTGATAGTTTCTTCTTGAAATAGTTAGAAAGTTCCTTATCCTCACAATATATAAAACACCCCTTTTGACCTCTAGATAAAAGTGTTTTATATGTGTTTCTAATTATCTTATCGGCAAGAATTCTATCCTCTTCTGTCCTTATTCCTTTTATTGATTTATCTGTTTTTGCCCTCTTTTTGTAATTAGTTCGAACATGGCCATCAGAATAATAAATATCAAGCCCCATGATAATCCCAACGTAATCGAACTCAAGACCTTGAGTTGAATGAATGCATCCTACTTGATCGAAGGAACTTGGGTCTGTCGCAAAACTGTTTGTTGTAAAATTCCATTGGGCATTAAAGCCATCTGGGAGGACAATATCAAACTTAGATTTGTCGTTTTTACTAAGCCATGGATAACAGTATCCCGCAATCATTCTTGCTTTGTTATTTTGGTTATGTTTTCTTAACTCTTCTCTCATTAGAGTAGGATTATCAAAAATACGAATATCATAATCGTATTCAGAAAAACTCTGATTTGCAGTTTTTCTTATTTCAAGCGTGTCGTCTAAGAAAGCCAAATAACCATCACTACCATTACATCTAAACTGTGATGTTAGCCTTAAACTCTCAGAACAATACACTTTAGAGCCCAAAGCTTCAGCTTGTTTTTTTATTTCTCCAACTCTGCCTATATCGTCTGTTGTAACAATTTGATCTTCATCTACAAAGAAAACACTAATCTTTGCAGCATTAATTATTTCTTTTACTTGGTTCTCTCCTAAATTGCCATACATACCAGATTTAAGTTTTAGTCTATGAGCTTCATCAACTAAAATGCAGTCAAAAGTATTGGTCTTCACATCATAAAAAGAACCAGAGCCTTTAAATAGACCTTTTAAATAGCCTATTGTATAACGTCCATTTCTTATTAAGCTTTGAGAAAATGTAAATCTAGGAGCGGAATTTTTAGAAGCATATACGCAAGAAAAACCACTATTAATTATTTTTGCCAAAAGATTAATGGCTATAACAGATTTCCCTGTTCCTGGACCACCTTGAACAATTATGGTGCTTTTTCTTTCATCAGTGATAGAAAGTTCCACTAGTTTTAGTATAGTTGCGTAAGCTACTTGTTGTTCGTCAATCATTTCAAAAGAGGTGTTTCCATTAAGAACAGAACCAACAACATCCTGCAAAGATTTCGATGGCTTCAATTTTCCATTTTCAATTATGTCAAACAAATTCTTTTCAGATTTTGTCTTAACTTTGGAAGCTATGAAATCCGAAAGCTTTGTTCCATCATGTTGAAGAAAAACAGGAGCCTCTTTTATTACGTCTTTATATCTTTCGTTACATATTGAATTGCGATTCTCTTCTTTGTAATTATGGAGGAAAGCACAAGGAATAAGGTTTACAGCATTATCGCGTACTGACTCATTAAAGTTTTCAATTAGCTTTGAGTATGAATATGCTTGTTGAGAAGGATGGGCTACTTCTCTCTCTGCACCACCAGTGAAAGCAATTACAACACACTCTCTCTGTGTTGCCTTACAGTTTTCCCATTGCTTTAACTCGATAATGACAACATTGTCATTTACACCATCATTTCCAGCAATCATGAAATCAACACGCTTAGAAGTCAATGGAATTTGATATTCCAAAGCAACACGAACATCATCATCAATTGCCCTGTTGGAGATAATACTATTAATCACACTTAAAGAATTTTTCCATGATATATACTCTGCCCTACTTTCCTTGGTTATTCCAAGGTAGCGAAACAGGCTATCTAAACGATCAGCTATCATGCCATTGCTAATATCATCTTGAAAACTTTTTTTTGAACCTTCGTAAACAATCATTTTTCTACTCGAGGTTTATTTTAGCTTCTTTTTTCTATTAATAAAAAGCAAAATTAAATTATTACTATATAGAAATGCCTATTTCATAATATAACATCTATATTCTTTAACTCTAGAAGTCGTGAATATTGCTTTTCTAAATCATTGTAGCTTAAGAAACTCACTCTCTTGTTATCTCTTAAAGACAAGAAAGCAGAATATGAGTACTTTGTTTCAAATTCTCTCAGGCGCATTTGATCTGCAACAATAACCATCCTTGTATTGAAATCTTGAAGATCAGAAAACTTAAGAAGGGAATTTTGTATATCAGTAGTACTCTCAATTTCAAAGAGGGATGATGGCATCTTTCTTTCGTTAAACCATATTACATCTACACTTTTTATTCTGTTTACAAAAATATCATAGGAAAAATGTGGAACTATTTGAAGAGAGCGCATACTCCCAAGTTTTGTATTTGAGAAGACCTTATTTTTATCTTGATCAGGAATGAAAGTATCCATATTTTTCATATTTCCAATTAACACAATTAGACCTTGATAATATGTATGATTGAAACTTTTTAATTCATTTGAGTCTTTATTCTTTTCTGTTTCAACAACTATACCAATAGACTCTAACTTCTTTTTATAGGATACAAGAGCATATAGTCCGGGTTTAATTCTATAGATGTTATCATCTTGTTGAACAATTCGTCTAATTGAAGCAAATGGTGTTTTTGTCTTCCAAGAACAGCTTTCTATTAAAAATGTTTCTCTATATAGTTGGCCAAGTGTTGCAATGCCACCTAGTCTTTCCAATGTTTCTTCTACAGCCTGTCTTTGTGTCATTTAATAATTATAGTCTATCTTTTATTTATTTTGTTTCTTATTTCATACAACTATGTAGAGTGGACATGCAGTTTTTTTTAGATTTTGACTAATATTCAGAGTTTTCCAATTTGTCATCAAGTTTTGGATGCTGCATATAAAAAATACTTTTCTGCCTTTCAATTTCAATCCGTAGTTGTTCTTTTGTTGGAAGATATGTCAAATACTTTGACATGAAAAGATGGTCATTATCATGCAAGACAGAATATCGCGCAATATCCTTGCTAGTTTCACCACACAATAGAATTCCAATTGTAGGGTTATCTCCATCTTTCCGTTTAAGTTCATCATACATACGAACATACATATCTATCTGTCCAACATCTTGATGTGTAATTGTTCCCATCTTTAAGTCAATTAGAACATAGCACTTTAGTTCGATGTTATAGAAAACAAGATCAATATAATAGTCTTCTGTATCCGTCACAATATGCTGTTGACGTGCTACAAAAGCAAAGCCCTTTCCCATTTCCATGAGAAAGTCTCGAATATGGGAAAGAATTGCGGACTCCAAATCCGACTCCGCGAAGGAATCTTCAATGCGAAAACCCAAAAATTCTGCCACAATTGGACTTTTAAGAAGTTCAAATTGGTGTTTCTGGTCTATTATCGTTTTTTTGTTCATCTCGGCAATCATGGCTTCTTTTTTGGGAGATTGAAGTAGTCGATAGTAATATTGTGTGCCTATATTACGATCAAGAGTGCGAGTACTCCAATTTTCGTTAGATGCTTCATTCATATACCAAAGACGAGCGTCTTCATCTGAAACACGTAATAAAGCACGAAAATGTGTCCAATTAAGATTTTGAACGCGCGCGTTCCAAATCTCATAGTTTGGAAAGCACAAATAAAACTGTCTATAATATCGAAGGTTTCGACTAGAGTAATTACTTCCAAATTCTTTAGTAAAAATATCAGCAAGAACCGAGATTAATCGTTTGCCATACTCTGCACGCTCAACACCATTCTGTTCTTCTTCAACAATTCGTTTTCCAATATTCCAATAGGTCATAATCATTGCCCGGTTAGTTGCGTTATAGGCAAGACTCTGCCCATTGGTAATCAATTTCTTAATATCTGAGATTATTGGCTGATACAAAATAAAGTTGTCATCCATTTGAAAAATCTCCTTTTTAGCTGAGAACTTTCCTTATAAATCATTGTTAAATCATAACAAATGTTATTTTAACTGTCAGCCAATCATATTGCACTTCAAATGGAATATTATATTGATGTAAAAAAACTGCCTGTTCTCATTATTAAAGGACAAGCAGCTTTTTATTAAGTTATGTAATGATTATTAGCATGCACTATCAGCAAAAGCTTTGATGTTGGAAGCATTTGTTATAGTTTTAGCTTCACCACGAGTAAAGGCAACAAGAGTTGGCGCCATCTTAACTCCATACTCCTTGCAAAGCTCTGGATTCTCTTCAGCATCAACGACTTCATACTTTATACCTTTTTTATCCAAGAACTGTTTAGCCAAGCGGCAATTAGGACAAGTCTTTGTAGTGAAGAGGAGAATCTTATCTGTCTTCTTTGCTTCGTCATTTACTTTTGCAGTCTCTTCAGTATGCTTTCTCTCATGCTTTAGCTTTGAAGATGGAATATCATACTCTCTTCTCTCTTTAAACTCTTCACTCTTTCCTACGTTCCAGTTCTGTACAGGACGATAGTAGCCAGTAATTCTTGAATAAACCTCAGTCTTCTTCTTACATACTGGGCATTCATATACCTCCCCTGCTATATATCCATGCTCCTGGCAAACAGAGTATGTTGGGCTAAGAGTATAGTAAGGAATCTCATAGTTTTCAGCTATCTTTCTTACAAGTGTTGCAGCAGCTCTCCAATCAGGTAGTTTTTCACCTAGGAATGTATGGAAAACAGTTCCTGATGTATAGAGTGTCTGGAGCTTATCCTGAATATCCAATGCTTCAAATACATCATCTGTATAGTTAACAGGAAGATGAGAAGAGTTTGTATAGTAAGGGCTCTTATCATCAGAAGATGCTGTGATAATATCAGGGAACTGCTCAACATCATGCTTAGCAAAACGATAAGATGTGCTCTCTGCTGGTGTTGCTTCTAGGTTATATAAATCACCATATTCTTCCTGGTAATCAGAGAGTCTTTCTCTCATGTGATTCAAGCATTCAATAGCAAAAGCCTCACCCTTTTCATCCGCAATATTACATCTAAGCCAAGAAGCATTAAGACAAGCTTCGTTCATGCCTACAAGACCAATTGTAGAGAAGTGGTTATTGAATGTACCTAAGTATCTCTTTGTATATGGATATAAGCCTTCGTCCAAGAACTTTGTAATAACAGTTCTCTTAACCTTCAAGCTTCTTGCAGCAATGTCCATCAAACGATCAAGACGATTGTAGAAATCTTCCTTATCTTTAGATAGATATGCGAGTCTTGGCATATTAATTGTTACAACACCGATACTTCCTGTTGATTCACCAGAACCAAAGAAACCACCTGTCTTCTTTCTTAGTTCTCTAAGGTCTAAGCGGAGACGACAGCACATACTTCTTACATCACTAGGATTCATATCTGAATTGATGTAATTAGAGAAATATGGAGTACCATATTTAGCTGTCATAGTGAACAAAAGCTTGTTGTTCTCTGTTTCAGACCAATCAAAATCCTTTGTAATTGAATATGTTGGGATTGGGTACTGGAAGCCTCTTCCTGCACTATCACCTTCAATCATAACCTCAATAAAGGCTCTATTGACCATATCAATTTCTTTCTGACAATCACCATATGTGAAGTCCATGTTCTTACCGCCAACAATAGCTGGAACATTCTTCATATCTTCAGGACATACCCAGTCAAGCGTGATATTTGAGAAAGGAGCCTGGGTTCCCCAACGAGAAGGAGTGTTTACCCCATAGACAAAGGATTCAATGCACTTCTTTGTCTGCTCAAAAGAAAGATTGTCTGCTTTAATAAAAGGTGCAAGATATGTATCAAAAGAAGAAAAAGCTTGAGCGCCTGCCCATTCATTTTGAAGAATACCTAAGAAGTTTACCATCTGATTACAAAGTGTTGCTAAGTGTTTAGCAGGAGCAGATGTAATCTTTCCAGTAAGACCACCAAGACCTTCCTGAATAAGCTGCTTAATTGACCAACCAGCACAATATCCTGTTAACATTGACAAATCGTGAATATGGAAATCACAATTGCGGTGAGCAGATGCAATCTCTTCATCATAAATTTCACTAAGCCAATAGTTAGCTGTGATAGCACCAGAGTTAGAAAGAATAAGACCTCCAACTGAATAAGTAACAGTACTATTTTCTTTTACTCTCCAGTCAGTGACATTGATATAGCTATTTACGACTTGTTTATAATC
>JBNMJW010000118.1:0-6465 GCA_050874025.1 Candidatus Ornithospirochaeta sp. | reverse complement strand
GTCATGAATATTTGTGATAATATCACAGTATTAAACTATGGACAGAAAATTGCACAAGGTACTCCTAGTGAAATTCAATCTGACCAGAAGGTAATTGAAGCTTACCTTGGCACAAGCGAAGACGAGGAGGATGATAATGACTAACAAGGAAATTTTAAAACTTGATAATATCAGTGTTAGTTATGGCAACATTAAGGCTCTAAAAAATGTCTCTATGTCGGTAAATGAAGGAGAGATTGTTGCTTTAATTGGGGCAAATGGTGCTGGAAAATCTACTCTTTTAAAAGCAATTGTTGGCCAAGAACCATTGGAGAATGGTTCCATCTACTATGATGGTGAGCTTTTGTATACCGTTAGCGATAAGCATTACCATGGTATTGCTACATATAATGTTGTTAAAAAGGGTATTGCATTAGTTCCAGAAGGTAGAAGAGTCTTTGCAGATATGACTGTTGAAGAGAATCTTGATATGGGAGCTTTCATGTTGACAGACGAAAGCTTAATAAAGAAAAAGAAAGAGGAAATGTTTGACTTCTTTCCAATCCTCGGACAGCGAAAGAAGCAAAAGTCTCGTTCCTTATCTGGAGGAGAGCAACAGATGCTTGCCGTAGCAAGAGCTCTTATGATTAGTCCAAGGCTTTTGTTACTTGATGAACCAGGTTTGGGGCTTGCTCCTCTTATCGTTCAAGAAATCTTTAATAAGCTCAAACTCATTAACAAAGAGAGTAAGGTAACTGTTTTTGTTGTTGAGCAGAATGCTAGACTAGCTTTAAAGAGTTCTAACGATGGTTATGTTATGGAAAATGGCGTTGTTGTTCTCCATGATGATTCTCGTGCTCTCTTAAAGAATGAGAAGGTAAGAGCAGCATACCTTGGAGAATAATCTATTTGCGTATAGAGAAAGGCTGTTTTAAACTCAAAGTGGAGGATTTATTATGATTATTGAAAGAAGAATGACAAAAGATCCTGTTGTTTGTGCTCCAGATATGTCAATTCAGGACGCTGCAGACTTAATGAAGAAGGAACATGTTCATCGCCTTCCTGTTTTAGATAAAAGTGGAAAACTTATCGGTGTAATTTCCGAGAAGGATATTTTAAAAGCTGCACCATCTCCCGCATCTACTCTTAGTGCTTATGAAACTAACTATCTTTTGGCTAAACTTACTGTAAAAAAGATTATGAGTCGTAATCCTGTTACAATTAGCAAAGATACAACAGTCGAAGATGCTGCAACTCTTATGATAGACCAAGATCTTTCTTGTCTTCCTGTTCTTGAAGAGGGAAAGCTTGTTGGTATTGTAAGTAAGAGTGATCTCTTTAAGATGCTAGTTGAGTCCTTTGGAGCAAGAATTCCCGGAACAACACTCACTATTCTTGTTAAAGATAGAAAGGGAATTTTAGCTGAGATTATTGGCAAAATAAGTGAAAAGCAACTAGATCTTGTAACTTGTTCATGTTTCTCTGGTACAGAGAATTCCAACAGATATATCTATCTTAAGGTCTCTGGTGTGAGTGCTAGTGAACTTGTCGATATTGTAAAGCCATATGCAATCGAAGTTATGGATGTGAAAGAATCTAAGTAGAAGATTGGTTCTACAGTTAATGGGGTTATCTAGAAAAACTAGATAGCCTCTTTTTATTTTAGACCATAGAGTGAAATAATGTTTTCTCCTTCCTCTACAAATTTCATTATTTCTTCTGATATTTTTTCTCCTTTATTATTTGAACACCAGAAAGAAAGCGCTTCAACAAGAAGAGGAGAACCAGAGAGTTCTGTTATTTCTCTAATATTTTCGGAGAGCGCAAGGATCTCCTCATTATTAAATTTATTCTCTTTGATATAAAGGGCGGTTTTTTCTATCTCTCTTCTTACTTCTCTTACAATTTCTTCACGATATCTTTCTCCTGCATAAATATCGCCAGAGAGGGCTATATAGTTAGTTAATGCATTTTTTAATTTATCTAGGGACATAATTGTATTTTAGCAATTAGAAGCAAAAAAATAAATTCAAAGCCCATGTTGCGAAAAGTGATAATTTATATACAAAATATCGTATATTTATACATAAAATATTTATGCATAATATTGACACCTCTAGTAATAAGTGTTTATCCTAGGGACATCAAAATTGCTTTGGAGTGTTGTTATGAAGAAAATAGCAGTAATGTTTCTCGCTATCTTTATGTGTTTTTCACTTTTTGCTAATGGTAGTAGTGAAAAGACAACGGGTAAATATAAAATAGGTGTTTGTCAGCTTGTTCAGCATCCCGCACTAGATGCTGCAACAGAAGGTTTTATTGATGCCGTAAAGGCAGGTCTTGGTGCGGAGAATGTAACAATCGATAACCAAAATGCTTCTGGAGAAGCAACTAATTGTGCAACAATTATCAATGGGTTTGTTGCTTCAAATGTAGACTTAATTCTTGCAAATGCAACAGCGCCATTACAGGCAGCAGCAAGTGCAACAGATTCAATTCCAATTCTTGGTACATCTGTTACAGATTATGCTTCTGCTCTCGAAATTGATGGCTGGACAGGTACTGTTGGCAAAAATATAAGTGGTACAAGTGATCTTGCTCCATTAAGTGAGCAAGCTAAGATGATTAAAGAGCTTTTCCCTGAAGCTAAGAGCGTTGCTTTGCTCTATTGTTCTGCAGAAGCTAACTCAGTTTTCCAGGTTGAGGAGATGCAGAAATACCTAACTGAAATGGGTATAGAAAGCAAGATGTATTCGTTTACAGATACAAATGATGTTGCATCTGTTGCACAGAAAGCTACACAAGAAGATGTAATATATATTCCAACAGATAATACTGCTGCTTCAAACACAGAAGCTATTGCAAACATTGTTGTTCCAGCAAAGACTCCTGTTATTGCTGGAGAAGAAGGAATATGTAAGGGTTGTGGTGTTGCTACTCTTTCAATCTCTTATTATGACCTTGGTTATAAGACAGGAGAGATGGCTGTAAAGATTCTAAAAGATGGAGAAAGTATCTCTACAATGCCAATTGAGTATGCACCTCAGGTAACAAAGAAGTACAATGCTTCAATTTGTTCTCAACTTGGTATTACACCACCAGAAGGCTACGAAGCCATTTAAAGGGGAGAAAAATGATTTCACTCTTGAATGCGCTACCTGGCGCCATATCTCAAGGCTTAATTTGGGGAATAATGGCAGTTGGTGTTTATATTACCTTTCGTATTCTTGATGTTGCTGATTTAACAGTTGACGGCTCTCTTGCTACAGGTGGGGCCGTCTGTGTCATGTTAATACGTATGGGATGTAATGCATATTTAGCTCTTCTTTGTGCCCTTCTTGTTGGCGCATTAGCAGGTCTTGCTACTGCCTTGTTGCATACTAAGTGTGGCATCCCCGCAATTCTATCAGGAATTCTGTCTCAACTTGCACTTTATTCAGTTAACCTCAGAATAATGGGAGGAAAGTCTAACCAACCTGTAAGTGTTGATAAATATAACCTCCTTGTTTCACAGCGTTATGTAAGATCTCTTTCTTTAAATAACCCAATCTTTTTAATCTTAATTCTTCTTGCTCTTTTAATAGCTTTTCTCTATTGGTTCTTTGGCACAGAGAAGGGATGCTCAATAAGAGCAACAGGTTCTAATAAAAACATGGCTAGAGCTCAGGGAATAAATCCAGATAATGATATTATTCTTGGCCTTATGCTTTCTAATGCATTAGTTGCTCTCTCTGGTGCGCTTGTTGCCCAGTATCAAGGGGCAGTAGATGTAAATATGGGACGAGGTGCAATCGTTATAGGCCTTGCAGCTGTCGTTATTGGGGAAGGTGTTTTTGGAAAGATAAAACATAACTTTGCTGGAACTCTTATTTTTGTAGTTTTAGGTGCTGTTGTTTATTACATTGTTATTCAGATTACGCTTCAACTTGGCTTGAATACAAATGATTTGAAGCTCATAACAGCACTAATTGTTGGACTCTTTTTAGCTATTCCATATTGGAAAAAGTCTATTGGACAGAAGAAAGGTAGAAAGGTTGTAAAAAATGCTTGAGCTTAGAGATTTACATAAAACATTCAACAAAGACACAGTAAATGCAAAAGTTGCACTTGATGGAATTAGCTTAACACTTAAGGATGGTGACTTTGTAACTCTCATCGGTGGTAATGGTGCAGGTAAATCTACACTTCTTAACGCAATAGCTGGAGTTTTTCTTGTAGATAGTGGCTCTATTATTGCTGATGGTGTAGATATTACATATTGGCCAGACTATAAAAGGGCAAGTATGTTAGGCCGTGTTTTCCAGGACCCAATGATGGGAACAACCCCTAACATGTTAATTGAAGAGAACATGGCTCTTGCCTATAGAAGAGGCCAAAAAAGAGGTCTTAAATGGGGAATAAATGAAAGTGAAAGAGAACTTTATTATAATGCACTTAAGACTCTTAACCTTGGCTTAGAGGATAGATTAACTACAAAAGTTGGTCTTCTTTCGGGGGGACAGAGACAGGCACTAACGCTCCTTATGGCAACACTTAAAAAGCCTAAGCTACTTCTTCTTGATGAACATACTGCTGCTTTGGATCCAAAAACAGCAGAGAAGGTTCTTAATCTTTCAGATAAAATAGTTGAAGAAAATAAGCTTACAACAATGATGGTCACACATAACATGAAGGATGCTATAACACACGGAAATAGACTCATCATGTTAGATAGAGGTCGTATCGTCGTAGATATATCAGGGGAGGAGAAGAAGCATCTCACAGTCCCTGACCTAATGGATATGTTCTCTCGTTCTAGCGGAAGCGCAATGGCGAACGACGGCCTACTTCTTACAAAATAATTACAAGCCTTTCCCTCTTAGTGGAAGGGCTGTTTTTTTGCTTGCTTCGCTTAGTTCTTCTTTAGATATTCTGTCCTTTCCATTTCGCTTAGAAATGATAATTGCTTCTCTGATTATTGTTTCGATGCTAGCACAAGAGAAACCTGCAAATAGAGAGGATAAAAGTTCTACAGAGAGAGGCTCAGCAAGAGCAAATGATGATAGATACATCTCAATTAATTCCTTTCTTGTTTCCACGTCAGGGTTTGAAATTGTAAATTTAAGGTCAAATCTACCAGGTCTAACGAGAGCTGGATCTAATGATTCATATGAATTTGTTGCAGCAATAACTAGGATTCTTGATTCACTTTTAAAACCATCCATTTCATTAAGAAGTGTTGTAAGAATTCTATTATTTTCTTTATCAATGCCACTTCCATTGTAGTTTCTCTTTTCGCCAATTGAATCAAATTCATCAATGAAGATTATGCAAGGACGATTTCTTCTTGCTTTATTAAATAGCATTTTGACTTTGAAAGCGCCAAGTCCCATAAGTGCACCTTGAAAGTCTGCCCCACGAGTAGCTATGAAGTTAATCTTGCATTCAGTACTGAGTGCGCGAGCAAAGAGTGTCTTACCATTTCCTGGAGGACCTTCAAGAATTATACCCTTTATAGATTTCTGATTATTTTTCATCATTGAAACAACAGACAAAAGCTCTTTCTTTTCCTCTTCCATTCCTGCAATATTAGAAAAGTTTATTCCACTATTTTTAACAACACGAAATGTTTTGTGTGAGTAGTTAAATAGTGCATAAAGAGCTCCTACGATAATAAAGAGGAATATGATGTTAAAAATGGTGTTAATAATATCATCTAGAGTGGTAGAGGTATTATCTTTAACTTTTATACCACTTTTAAGTAGTTCTTCTTTTAGAGTAGGAGATGAAGGATTCATAGTAGTGTACTTTGTTTTGCTTTCTTTCAAAGTATAGCTAATTACATCTTTATCTATTGTAACAGTTTCAACATTGTTTTCTTGAAGGGAAGAATAGAAGTTGGAATAGTCTGTTTCTTCTCCTCTTGTAAGGAAGGGAAGAAAAACAACAAGTCCAATAACTAAAATTAAAATTGGAAGAATAAATTTTCGCATAGACAAAAAATAATACAAAATTAGACAAATGTCTCTATTTACATTTGTTTAAAGATAATACTTGGCTGGAACCATCAAAATATCCCTTCTTTTCATTCAATTTTGACATATTTTCAATTTTTAACGTTCTATATATAGAAGCCAAAAAAAGGAGGCGTTAAAAATGAACAGAAAAATTGGAAAAGAAAAAGACTTCGTTTTAGACTTAATTAATAATCTCACTCTATATTCACCTCACATAATAGAGAGTTTTAAGAATAAAGCATTAATAAGAGAGATCTTAAGTCTTGTCGAGCTTCCATTCTCATTACCAGAGAATGATGACGAGTTAACAGTTATAGTAGAAGAGTATAGGAAGAAAGGTATCCTAAAGGGAAAAGAGAAAGAAGAAGAGAAAGCAAAGCTTTTACGCTCTCAACGAAGTGATGTTGTAGTGAGACTAAAAGCATTTGGAGGTTTAAAGAGGAGTATACAGATAGAGATACAAAAGAAAGATAATAAAGATACAATACCT
>JBNMJW010000117.1:0-6508 GCA_050874025.1 Candidatus Ornithospirochaeta sp. | reverse complement strand
GATTGCTCTTATCATTTGATTGTTGTTGAACATTGAAGTGATCTCCTTTTGTATGAGGTAATGCATATCTTTTGTATTATATACCTTGGATATGCTAAATCCACGATTCTACAAATCCGAGGTCACTTCATATTGTTTAAGCAGATGACACTACCCCTTTATATAGCTCGGTTCTTTTGACTTATCGATAATTTCTTCTTTCCATTCAGATATTTGGCGACTTAGAGAACTAAAATTAATACCAACAACATGCACATTTTTGTTTGTATTGATATATTTATCTGCATAACCTAGCCTTTTTGTCTGATTAATTGCAACATCTACAGAGCCATCTACCTTCATCTCAATTATGTAAACATCACGATTTGAATATAAAACAACATCACTGCGCCCTTTTAGAGTTGTTTCTTCTGCAGTTACCTTTATTCCTCCTATCATCAAGAAAAATGAATAAAATGCTTCTTGATAAGCTTTCTCTTTTCTCTCAAGTAATGTATATGGAAATTCTC
Source organism: Candidatus Ornithospirochaeta sp. (assembly GCA_050874025.1). Lineage (GTDB taxonomy): Bacteria > Spirochaetota > Spirochaetia > Sphaerochaetales > Sphaerochaetaceae > Ornithospirochaeta. The sequence goes on along the minus strand of JBNMJW010000117.1, from coordinate 5,999 downwards.
TAAAATATGCATTTAGTGTTTTTACAAGATTATCAAGGTTGTGTAAACGTAAAGCCCCTATAGCCTGACAGATAAATATGCTAGCCTCTAATCCAGTAAAAAGTTCTACAAGACTCTCCGTAAAAGTTTTCCTTACTTCTGCATTAGGGAATGTTAGAGTAAGAACATCTGATGTTCCTTCTTTTATTGTTAAATAACCAGTGAAATAAATTAAATCTAAAACCTGAGTATCTCTTAATTTACCTTCTCGAAGATGAGAATAATCAAATGTGTTGATTGCTCTCATACTTAGAACTGGATTTTCAGTAATTATTCGATCTAAGTGATAATCTTTTGCTAAGTTAATAGCTAGTGTACTTGCTCCAGTTTCTATCCAATATGGTTCAAAATGACAGTCATTAGAGAAAAACTTTCCAACAGAAACTGAATTATAGACCTTTTCTTCACTCCTATATGAAAAGCGATAACCATCATAGTAGTCTCTGATTGCTTCTATAAAGTCTTCTCTTCTTTCGTATTCCCTATCCTCTTCTCTCATGTATTGATTAATATAGTCAGAAAAAAAGAATAGCATCTCTTCTTCTGTATACCCAAACATGGATGCACATTTTTCACTGAACGTTAGGTCGGTTAGGTTATTCATTTGGGAGAATATAGATAAATTAGAGAATTTTGTTATTCCAGTAAGGAAAAAGAAACGTACCTTTTCATTTGTATTCTTTATTACAGAATAAAAACTACTAAGAGCCTCCTTTATGGCATCTGATAGTTCTTTGTTTTTGTATGTATGAATAATTGGAATGTCATATTCATCAACAATTATAACAATTTCTTTCTTTGTTTTTTCAAAGATGCTATTTAACATTGAAGAGGGCTGATCTTTTTCTACAATTATTTTATTTCGTTCTGCTTCAGATATTATTGCGTTTTGGAAATCACTTAAAAAAAGTTGTAGCTTGTAGTATTAAACTTTGCGAAATTAAAGTGAAATACTAGATATTCCTCAAAAGCATAGTCTGTTTTATCTATATACAAGCCTTTGAAGAGTTCTCTCTTTCCTTCAAAAAGAGAATGAAGCGTTGAGCACATAAGGCTCTTGCCATACCTACGTGGACGAGCAATAGTGTAGAAGTTATTTAGCTGGCTCTTAACAAGAGAATAAACGTACTTAGTCTTATCAACATAGATATAGTCACCTTTGGTTCTTATATCTGGAAATGAACTTACGTTTACTGTTATCTCTTTCATCTCTTTAATTCTATTTCAGTTTTTTGTTTTTCTCCATTCATATAATAGATGATTGTATAAAACCCCCAAGTTTCCCTGGGGCGTTTAGTTAGAATAAGTGAGTGTTGTGCTCTTTAGCTTCTTGGTAGACTTCGCTTGGCCAAACTGAAGCTTGAACTTCCCCTATATGAGCCTTTTGAAGAAGGAACATACATAGTCTACTTTGACCAATTCCTCCTCCAATTGTTTGAGGAAATTCTCCGTTTAATAAACGCTTATGCCAATAAAGATCCTTTCTTTCTTCTGTTCCTCTTATTTTAAGCTGTCTTAAAAGTGTATCTCTATCAACTCTTATACCCATAGAACTTAACTCTAGGCTACTCTCTCTAACCTTATCCCATACGATAATATCGCCATTAAGACCATGATAGCCACACTCAGTCTCTGTAGACCAATCATCATAGTCAGGAGCACGACCTGAGTGAGGAGGATTGCCATAACCAATTCCGATAAGAAAGATTGCGCCATATTCTCTTGCAGCCTCTTTTTCCCTTTCTTCACTGCTCTTTTCTGGCCATCTTGCCTTAAGCTCTTCTGTATGCACAAAAGTAATATCTTCAGGTAGATAATCTTTTAGTACAGGATATAACTCCTCTACGCAGAAAGCAGATCGCCTTAGGGCAGCATATATAGCCCTAACAGTTTCCTTAAGATATTCAAGATTTCTCTCTCCATCCTTCATGACCTTTTCCCAATCCCACTGGTCAACATAAATAGAGTGAATTGAGTCAATATCATCATCTGGGCGAAGTGCGTTCATATCTGTATATAAACCATAACCAGGAGTATAGTGCAAATCCGCAAGCGCCATTCTCTTCCACTTCGCAAGAGACTGAACAATTTCCATCTTTTTCTCTCCCATATTCTTTACAGGAAATGAAACTGGCCTCTCTACTCCATTTAAATCATCATTAATACCACTACCGCTAGCAACAAAGAGCGGGCTAGTGACTCTTCTTAATCTTAAAGCGCTACTAAGCTCTCTTTCGAAGATATCTTTTACAGCTTTAATAGCACTTTCAGTTTCATGTAAATTTAGCTTTGGCTCATAATTTTTTGGGAACTGACTCATCTTTTTCTCCTCTATTTATAATAAATTTGTTTCCTTACTCTCTCTTTCTCATCTTCACCTTTTAAGACTCGTAAAATCTCAAGGCCAAGATCAAAAGCCCAACCAGCGCTTTTGGCTGTTATTATGTTGCCACTAGTGACAACACCATCACTAAGAAATGTAAAATATTTATAGTATTCTTCACATCCTGGATAGCAAGTTGCTTTATGTCCTTCTAGAAGTCCAAGAGGTCCTAACACAACAGCAGGAGAAGCACATATAGCAGCAACAATATCACCACGCTCACTTGTTCTTTTTAGTATGCGTGAAAGCAGTTCACTTTCTTTTAGGTTTGTTGCACCTGGCATACCACCTGGAAGGAAGACAACTCGATAGTTCTTTTCTAAATCTTTTTCACTGAGAGTATCATCTAAGAGAAAACTAACAGAATGAGAAGAGACTATTCTATTTGAACCAAGTCCTTTTAATACAGGATTAAGACCACCTCGCTTGAGTACGTCATAAACGCAAAGTGCTTCACACTCTTCCAATCCATTAGCTAGCACAATTAATATTTCGTCCACTATAGAACCTCCTCATCTCCTTTTTTTCTACTTTCTCTAAGAATTGAGGCAGCATGCTTTATAATTCTCTCTGTCTCATCCCAGCCAATACAAGGGTCTGTTACAGATACTCCATACTCTAGTGATGACTTATCACTAGTAATCTTTTGGCTTCCTTCTTTTAAGAATGACTCTAACATAAAGCCCTTTATTGACTTATTGCCCCATACCTTTTGGTCAATTACACTGCGTAGAACTCTTTTCTGCCGTCTGTAATCTTTGTTGGAATTTGCATGAGAACAATCAATTACAATCCTTGGCTCAAGAGATGCTTTAATCATATCTTTTTCGGCACTCTCAACATCGTTTTCATAGTAATTCGGACCATGAACTCCGCCACGCAGAATGATATGTGTATAAGGGTTTCCTGTTGTCATATATTGAGCAATCTTACCATCTCTTCTAACACCAATAAATGAAGCACCTTCTCTTGCGCTCTTTGCAGCATTAATAGCTGCCATATAGTCTCCCGATGTTGAGTTTTTAAAGCCAACAGCAACAGAAAGACCAGAAGCAAGAGAGCGGTGTGTTTGACTCTCTGTTGTACGAGCACCAATACTTGACCAACTCATTAGTTCATCTGTGTACTGCGGAACAATTGGGTCTAAACACTCACAACCAACAGGTAGTCCTATTCGTGTAATGTCGAGTAAAAGGCGCCGGCAAATCTCAAGACCTTTGTCTATATCATAACTTTCATCCATAAATGGATCTGTAATAAGACCTTTCCAACCAAGTGCAGTACGAGGTTTTTCGAAGTATGTTCTCATAACTACAAAGAACTCGTCACTTACTTCTTCTGACAATCTCTTGAGTTTTTTAGCATACTCAAGCGCTGCATTTGTGTCGTGAATCGAACAAGGGCCAACGATTGCAAGTAAGCGATTATCTTTCCCATCAAAGATATCATTTACAGTCTTACGAAATGAATTTATTTTCTCTTTGTCATTATCTAAAAGAGGAAAGAGCCTCTCGAGCTCCTCTGGAGTTCTAAGGCTCTTTATTTTTTCTATTCTTAAATCTTGTGTCGTAAATGTCATATTGGACTTACTTTACATTAAAAGCTTCCTTTTCGTCAGCTACATTTACAACTCTTGATGATTTTCTTCCCTCTGGTTTTATCTCTCCGGCAAGTGTAAGAGAGCGTTTTGTTAGTGTGGGACCAATTAATTCATAAACAAGGACAGCAAAGAGTACAACACTTCTTACAACTGGACCATCTGACAAGTTAGCTGCTGTTAGTGCCATACCAAGAGCAACTCCAGCCTGAGGAAGAAGTGTGATCCCCAAATGCTTTTGTATATTCTCGCTTGTATGTTCCATTCTGCATGAAAGATAAGCACCGCTAATCTTACCAAAAGATCTGAAGAGAATGAAAATAACTCCAATTAATATTACTGTTGGATTAAGTAGTATTGAAAGATTAAGTTCAGCACCACTTAAAACGAAGAAAAGCATATTGAGAGGAGCTGTCCATCTCTCTACTCTATCCATAAGTTCTTGGCTTGTTTCACAGATGTTACAGAAAACTGTTCCTGTAATCATACAAACAAGAAGAAGTGAGAATCTAAGCGTAAAAACTCCAGCTATATTAAATTCTTTCATTGAGAAGCCAACTGTAAAGAATACAAATGCAACAGCAAGCGCAAGTCGCTTACTTCTTGAATGGAAGAAACGCTCTAAATAGTTGAGAAGAAGCCCAGCCAAGAAACCAAGGCCACATGAAGCAATAATCTCAACAAGTGGCTCAACAAGTACTGTTACCATACTCAATGAACCTGTTTCTAATGCAGATGCAATACCAAATGAAACGCTAAATAAAACAAGACCAACAGCATCATCGATAGCAACAACCATCAACAAAAGCTTAGTAAGAGGTCCCTCTGCCTTATATTGTCTAACAACCATCAAGGTTGCAGCTGGAGCTGTTGCGGCAGCAATAGCGCCTAGAGTAATTGCAGAAGAAAGAGAGAGAATGCTTGGTGCAATAAAATGAAGACAGATAAGGGCAATATCTACAATGATTGTTGTAATTACAGCCTGTAATATACCAACAGTAATGGCAGCACGTCCCATACTTTCTAGATCTTTTAGTCTAAATTCATTACCAATAGCAAAAGCAATGAATCCGAGTGCTGTTTGGCTGATTATATCGAAAGAACCTACTTCACTAAGAGTATTAAAGCCTACTCCTGAAAGTCCTAATCGTCCAAGGAAAAATGGTCCGATAAGAAGACCGGCAATTAAATAAGCTGTTACAGCAGGAAGATTAACTAGTTTTGCTAATCTACTCATTAATAGACCTGCTATCATAGCAAAAGCAAGTGAAACTAAAACAGTATCCATAAAACACTCCGTAAATAAATATCCATGAGTATTTTATACATTTATTTTTTATACACAAGTAAATTACAACATTATTGTTAAAATCTTTTGTAAAATTTCTATTAATAGTTTCTTTTGCTATTTCGACTTTGGAAGAATAAATGAATACTTCTCTTCCTCTTTTTTGTTTTCTATTCTTATCGAAGTTATTGTCACCTCGCCAGTTTCACTATTAAGAGTAAAATCATAAACATAGCCCATACTTTCATACTCTATAGGATAGGTTATCCTTTTATGAAAAGCAGCAAGATTAATTTCTCCCATTGTAGGCGTTAGATGATAACTAACATGCCCTATATGATTGTGACCGCCTATAATAAGACCTATATTATATTTGCTCATAATTTTATAGAGCTTATTACATTCTCTACTACTTAGACCAAAGAGTATAAGAGATGGACTAATAGCACTTCCTGTTGTTACGTTTTCATGCGTTACTATGATTTTATAGAGTGCATTGTCTTCTTTTAAAGCTTCTTCTAGATATCGAAATTGTTTGTCACCAATTACCTTTGTTGAGGTATCGAGATTATAGATACTTAAAAGAGGTCGACCATCCTTTACTCCATAGTAATAAGAAGAAGCAGAACGATATATATTGTTATTCTTATTATCCCAGAGAGGAGAATGGCTATGTCTGTCGTGGTTTCCTC
>JBNMJW010000116.1:0-6661 GCA_050874025.1 Candidatus Ornithospirochaeta sp. | reverse complement strand
TTGAGAAAAGAATATGTTTGAATTGTAAAACGACTTAAATAGGCCTATATGTATTAATAATTATAGTCGCTTCTTCTTTTTTTGTTATAGACTTATCCATGGCTTCTTTAATGATGAAGTTTTGAGCTTCTTTTTCGCTCATCTTCATATCTTCAATTAGAATCCATTTTGCCCTATTTACTATTTTAATTTCCTCCATCTTCTCTTCTACTTTTACTTTTTCTTCTTGCATTAGTTTTATTTTATCAGATGAAGTAATAATCCATTTCTTGGCTATCTCTAATGTTTGTATGCTTACTGGTTTTTTTAGACTAAAAACACCACTATTCGTAAGCTTAGCTTCCACTTCGCTATAGAGATTACTAGGCGATAGAAGAAGTACAGATGTAAGATTGTTTTTTCCTATTTCGAGCGCTAATGAGAGACCACTATCATCAACAAGTGGACTATTTATAACTACAATATCGAATTGTCTAAATAGTAATGCTCGCCTAGCTAAAAGCGCACTATCAACAACCTTCACAGGATAAAACTTATTTCCAGGAAAAAGAGAAGAGATAAAAGGTGTAAAGCTATTCGAGCTGTTTACTACTAGAACAGAATATATTCTTTCTAGCATTCTCTTTCCTTAGCTTAAGTAATAGTCTAGTACGTCACTAGGTAGAACTCTCTTTAAAAATTCACTCTTTCTTGCTTCCTCTTTAGCTTCCTCCAACGAGAGAGGAAGAAGAAGCGAGCTATCTAAAATAGCAGTTGAGGAAAGAAGATTGTAGTCACTAGTCTCCTTTGCCTCTATCTTTCCTTCTATTCCTTCTATTGCTGCATAAATCAGTAAGGCATAAGCGATATAAATATTTGCAGTGCTGTCTGGAGAACGAAGTTCTGCTCTTACATATTTTCCTTTTGCTGCAGGAATTCTTATTAACTGTGATCTATTACCGTATGAATATGAAATATATTTTGGAGCTTTACATCTACCAAGCCTTTTATATGATTCATCTGTAGGATTAAAGAAAAGAGTCATTTCTTTAACATATTTGAGAATTCCTCCGATAAGATATGAAAGAAGGTTCTCCCCTTCTCCCCTTACAGAAATGTTGATATGTAGCCCATTTCCTGGTTCATTTTCTAAAGGCTTAGGTGAGAACTCTGCCCATAATCCATTACGCTCTGCCACAGTTTGAACAGCAAGGCAGAATGAGCGACTATTATCTGCACTGCGCATAGGATCTGAATAGGTAAAATCGATTTCGTTCTGACCTGGCCCCTCTTCATGGTGAGAAGCTTCTGGAGTAATCGCTAAGTCCTCTAGCATTAAGCATATTTCTCGCCTAATTTGGTCTCCTTTATCATATGGGGTTGGACTCATATAGCCTGCCCTATCAATTGGGAAGGAAGATCTTGTGCCATCTTCTTTTAGAGGAAAGAGATAAAACTCGTATTCAGAGCCAAACGAAAAAGAAAGCTTCTTCTCCTTTGCTTTATTGATGGCATCAAGAAGAATACGCCTACTATCAGTTGAGACAGCCTTTCCATCTTTATCTACAACGAAGCAAAAAAACTTAATAGCCTTACCTTGGTCAGGTCTCCATGGAAGGAGAGTAAGCGTATTAAGTGAAGGCTTAAGAAAAAGATCTGAGTGGATATTATCTCCGTAAAACCCCTCAATTGCAGAGCCATCGAAGGCAATACCATACTCTATTGCCCTTTCCATCTCGCTAGGCATAATAGTTACACTACGAGAAGAACCTAAGATATCGACAAACTCTAAAAAAATGAAAGAAATATCTTCTTCTTTAACAAACTCTAAAACTTCGTTTTTCGTATATTCCATTGCCATATAATGCACTAATCGAAAAAAAAGAAAAAGGAATTTCTGAAAATCTGTTGACAAAAAATAAGTAAAAAAACTATGCTCTCGACAACAAGGCAAAGGCGTCTTGGCTATTAGCTAAGATTCCCTTGCCTTTTTTTATTTATCTTTTTGGAGGAAAAAATGGATAACATATCATCTATTTTTGGTTCGCTAGTTTTTAATAGAAAGGTCATGAAAGAAAGGCTATCTGATGAGATTTATAGCTCGCTGATGGCTACAATCGAAGAAGGAAAAGAACTCAATTTAGTCTGTGCTAATGCTGTTGCAGAAGCTATGAAGAATTGGGCTATCGAAAATGGAGCTACACACTATACACATTGGTTTCAGCCTCTAACTGGCATTACTGCAGAAAAACATGATTCATTTATTTCTCCAACTAAAGAAGGCTCGGTCATTATGAAGTTTTCAGGAAAAGAACTTATAAAAGGAGAACCTGATGCCTCTTCTTTCCCTTCTGGAGGATTAAGAGCAACCTTCGAAGCAAGGGGTTACACAGCATGGGACCCTACAAGCTTTGCTTTTTTGAAAGATAAGACACTTTGTATTCCAACAGTCTTCTGTTCATACAAAGGAGAAGCTCTAGACAAGAAGACACCTCTCTTGAGAAGTATGGAAGCTATTAATAAAGCTTCTCTAAGAATATTAAAGCTCTTTGGAAATAAAGATGTTAAAAGTGTTAAAACAAGTGTAGGACCAGAGCAAGAATATTTCTTAATTGATAAATCTCTCTATCTCAAGAGAGAAGACTTAATCTATACAGGAAGAACACTCTTTGGTTCTCAATCTCCAAAAGGACAGGAATTAGAAGATCATTACTTTGGTTCTCTTAAGCCTAGAGTTCTTTCATTCATGGAAGACTTAAATGAAGAATTGTGGAAGCATGGAATACTTGCAAAAACAGAGCATAACGAAGTTGCTCCATCTCAACATGAAATGGCACCAATATATACAACAACAAATATTGCTGCAGACCACAACCAGTTAACTATGGAGCTTATGCAAAAGGTTGCAGATAGACATTCCCTTGTCTGCCTTTTACATGAAAAACCATTTAGCGGAGTAAATGGATCGGGTAAGCATAATAACTGGTCACTCACAACAGATAGCGGTATTAACCTACTCTCTCCTGGTGAGACACCATATGAGAATGCTCAATTCTTACTTTTTCTTGTTGCTGTTATTAAAGCTGTCGATGAGTACCAAGATCTACTTAGAATAAGTGTAGCAACAGCGGCTAATGACCATCGTCTTGGTGCCAATGAAGCACCTCCAGCAATTATCTCAATATTCTTGGGAGATGAACTAGAAGAGATTATTGAATCAATCGAAAGCGATTCGCTTTATTTAGGAAAGAAGAAAAAGACAATGCTTCTTGGAGCTGAGGTTCTTCCTAAGTTTATAAGAGATACGACAGATCGTAACAGAACAAGTCCTTTTGCTTTTACTGGTAACAAATTTGAATTCAGGATGCTTGGTTCTTCTGCTTCAATTTCAGATGTTAATACATACCTTAATAGCGCTGTAGCATCAACACTAAATGGATTTGCGTCAAAGCTTGAAGAGAGTAAAGACTTTGAGAAAGATCTCCATACATTAATTAGAGACACAATTATTCAGCATAAGAGAATTATCTTTAATGGCAATGGATATGACGAAGAATGGGTTAAAGAAGCTGCAAGAAGAGGTCTATCGAACTACAAGACAACTCCAGATTGTGTTCCTCATCTACTCGATAAAAAGAGTGTTGATCTCTTAACAAGCGAACATATCTTCTCAGAAAGCGAAATAAAAAGCAGAACAGAAGCTACTCTCGATAGCTATGCAAAGACAGTGATGATTGAAGCAAACACTATGCTTGATATGGTAAAAAAAGATTATCTACCTGCAATATGCAAGTATACTACTGTGCTTCTTTCTGCTTTAGAGAAGAAATCTTCCTTCGGTCTTGAAGGCTCATTCAGTTATGAGAAAAAGACTATCTCTCGCCTATCGACTCTTTCAGATAAAATTATGTCACTATCTGAGGATTTAGAAAAACTAGAAGCTAAAGAAAAGACGATGAAGAAAGAGGAAGAAAAAGCCTTCTTTGTTCGTGATGAAATAATACCAAAGATGACAGAACTTAGAGCTAATGTTGACGAAGCAGAGACAATTTGTGATCGCTCTTATTGGCCACTTCCATCATATGGTGAACTATTGTTTTCAGTGAGGTAATAATATGTGTTCTATAATGGCCCTTCAGTCTCCAATAATTAGTAAGGACGAGTTTACTCGAGCTTTTGACAAAACCCTTTCACGTGGTCCTGATAGCACTCGTGTTATCCAAGTTGATAACACAATTATGGGCTTTCATCGGCTTTCAATTATGGGTCTAAATGAGAAAGGTATGCAACCTTTCTCTTTAGGGGAATCAAAGGTTATTTGTAATGGTGAAATATATGGCTTTGAAAAGATAAAAGAAGATTTAGAAAAGAAAGGCTATAGTTTTACGTCAACTTCTGATTGCGAAGTATTACTACCACTATGGAAAGAATATGGAACGAAAATGTTTGCGCTCCTTGATGCTGAATTTGCTCTTATCATATATGACGAAAAGACAAAGAGCTTAGTTGCTGCTCGTGACCCTATTGGAATACGACCACTCTACTATGGTTATTTGAAAGATGGAAACATTGCGTTTGCTTCTGAACCTAAGAACCTAGTAGGCTTAGTTGATAAAATTCTCCCATTTCCTCCTGGAAAGTATTACTACAAAGGTGAATTTGTAACCTACTCTGAGATATGGAAGAGTGAAAAAGAGATAGACACAACAGAAGAAGACGCTGAGAAACATATAAAAGAACTCTTAATCAAAGGTGTTGAAAAGCGTCTTGTTTCTGATTCTAAAATTGGCTTTCTTCTTTCTGGTGGACTTGATAGCTCTCTCGTCTGTGCTATTGCACAAAAGTCTTCCAAAACACCAATAAAGACATTTGCTATAGGAATGGAACGCGATGCTATCGATTTAAAATATGCTAAAGAGACAGCAGACTACCTCCATACAGATCATACCGAAGTTATAATGACAAAAGAAGAGGTGCTATCATCACTTGAAGATGTAATCTATCTTCTAGGCACTTATGACATAACAACAATAAGAGCTTCAATGGGTATGTACCTCGTATGTAAGTATATTCATGAAAATACAGACTTAAGAGTAATACTTACAGGTGAAATATCTGATGAGTTATTTGGCTATAAATACACAGACTTCGCTCCTACACCTGAAGAATTCCAAAAGGAAGCAGAAAAGAGAATAAGAGAAATACATATGTATGACGTATTACGTGCAGATAGATGCATAAGCGTAAACTCCCTTGAAGCAAGAGTCCCTTTCGGAGACTTAGCATTTGTTAAATATGTTATGGCTTTAAATCCAGAATTGAAGATGAACAGACATAACAAGGGTAAATATCTCTTGAGAAAGGCATTCGAAGGTGATTATCTACCTCAGGACATTCTTTACAGAGAAAAGGCAGCCTTCTCTGATGCTGTTGGTCACTCAATGGTGGATTATCTAAAAGAAAAAGCTGAGAAAACTTATACAGATGAAGACTTTGAAGAAAAGAGAAAGAAGTATACCCATGCTCAGCCTTTTACGAAGGAATCACTACTCTACAGAGAAATATTTGAGAAATACTACCCTGGACAAAGTGATATGGTCGTTGACTTCTGGATGCCAAATAAAAAGTGGAAAGGTTGTGATGTAAATGATCCTTCCGCACGAGTTTTATCTAACTATGGCGCAAGTGGTGTATGATGATTTAGCTCTAGGGTTTATGCTCTAGAGTTTTTTATTTTCCATTTTTACATTACGATAATTTTATGTTCGATTCACATTGCCATATAGGAATGGCCTCAAATAAAGGTTATGTATGCACATCTAAAATAGATGAATTTTCTTTTGCTAAAAACTATAAATACTTTTCTTGTGGACTCCTTCCAGGAGAAGAAGGAGACATTTTCCTACTAGAAGAATGGGCTAAGAAAGGCTATGGAATTGGTGAAGTTGGACTCGATAAGCGCTTTGGAGAGAAAGAAAAACAAATAGAGAGATTTATTAATGCGATAAAGATAGCAAAAAAGCATGACTCTCTACTCACCATTCATTCTGTAGGCATGTTAGATATACTTCTCTCTATTTTGAAAGAAGAAAGGCCTAAGCGCTTTATAATCCATTCTTTTTCATCTAGCATAGAAATTGCCAACGAAATTATGAAGCTTGGCGGAGTTATTTCTCTTTCACCAAAAGCCAAAAAGACTAAACATTTTAATAACCTAGTTTTATCTCTTCCCTACTTTCTTACTGAAACAGATTTACCAACTGGAGAGGAAGAAGAGAATGTACTTAGAAAATGGAATGAAGAACTCTCAATAATGCTTAATAGAGACATAGAAAAAGAGAGCGAAGAGTTATTTTTTAAGATTTTTTAAAAATTTTGCGATTTTCCCTGACATATTTCCACTTTTTTGCGCTTAAGAAATATAGGAGAAAAAAAATGAAAGGAAAATTTATCAATTTTTTGGTAATCGCAACAGCAGTATTATTGGTCTTCACAGCTTGTTCACCTCAAGAAGAAAGAGAAACAGCAAATGTACGAGTTTCTCTTATTCCAGATAGATCAAGAACAATTAAGCCTGATGAAAGTGACATTGTTGTAAAGAAGTATCTCTTCACTCTTACTGGATCAAAAACCTACACGAAAGAGTTTGAATACGACAAAGGTGGTGTCTACACTCTCATGG
>JBNMJW010000115.1:0-6718 GCA_050874025.1 Candidatus Ornithospirochaeta sp. | reverse complement strand
TCTCTATAAAGGTCGGTAATATTTTGATTTCTTACTATGAAGAAGCTCTAAAAGAGAAGGAAGAGAAAAAATGAAAAGACGTATGAATAATATATTCCGTAAGGATGGAAAGGCTTTCATTCTCGCTATGGATCATAGTGCCATGATGCCATCTCCAGATTTAGCTAATCCTGGAAAGATTATATCTGAAGCAGTAAGTGGTGGTGCTGATGGCTTTTTGACAACATATGGTATTGTTAAAAACTTTCAGAAAGAGTTTGGCAACACAGCTATCATTTTAAGAGCTGATGGTGGAATAAGTGCTATTCGAAAGCCAATGGCTGAAATGGATGCGCTCTATACAGCTGAAGATGCAATTCGTGTTGGAGCTGATGCGCTTCTTTGTATGGGTTACCCAGGAAGCCAAACTAATGAGCATACTCTTAAGTATTTAGCCCAGCTCTCTGCTGATGCTGAGCGCTTTAATCTTCCCGTTGGAGCTGAAATGCTTCCTTATGGCTTTGAAAAGCCAGAAGGCATCGACACGAGAACTGTTGATTTAATGAGCTTTGCTTGCCGTTTAGGCGCTGACCTTGGCGCAGATTTTATTAAAGCTGAATTCGTTGGTGGCCCAGAGTTTAGAAAAGTTGTTGATAATTGCTATGTTCCAATTCTTGTTCTTGGTGGTTCTAAAGCTAAGTCGTTAGAAGAAATATTTACAAATATTCATGACGCAATAGAAGCCGGTTCAAGTGGAATCATCATGGGACGCAATATTGTAAGGCAGCCTAATGTTGCTAAAGTATGTGAAGCAATAAGTGCTATTGTTCATGAGAACATAAGCGTAGAGGATGCATTAAAAATTGCTAAATAAGACGGAGGATGTTGCCTATGGTAGCATCCTCAATTCTTTAATAAGACATTAGCTAAAATTGCACATAATATTTGCTTGAAAAGTGCGTAAGAAATTGTATAATTATACTTGAAAAAAATTAAGTGAAAAATTTTCAAGTAAAATAATATGTTTATTGGACGAACGGAAGAAAAGAAAGTATTGCATGATTTTTTTACAAATAATAGTAAGAAAGCAGCACTTATATTTGGTAAAAGAAGGGTAGGTAAGACTACACTCATTATAGAAGCATCTAGAGACTTTGATGGTATTGTTATATTCTTCGAATGTGGTAAGGTGAGCCTTGAAAGGAATATAGAATCCTTTTCGAAAGCAGTTTCGTCTGCTCTTAATATAAGTCTTAGTTCTTCTGATTTTGAGTCTATTTTCTCTGTTTTGAAACTCCTTAACAAAAAAGTTCTAGTCATTATCGATGAGTTTCAATACTTGAAAAGAAAAACAGATGATTATGAAGCTGAATCGGCCTTTAAGAGCGTGATTGATAATCTTAGCACCAACATAAAGATTATTCTCAATGGTTCGTCAGTCAGTGTAATGAAAGACACTCTTTCTTATTCAAATCCTCTCTATGGTCGTTTCGATACAATAATCAATCTTCTTGAATTTGATTATTATGACTCATCACTTTTTTCTCCAGAGCTTTCTGTAAGAGATAAGATATCTTTTTGGGCAATCTTTGGAGGATCCCCCTATGTTCTTTCCTTGGTTGATTATTCCTTATCTTTAAAGGAAAACATAATCAATCTTATTCTTAATCGCAATGGATCTATTCGCACATATATTGAGTATGTAATTTCATCTGAATTAGGTGGCATGAATTACCTTAATGACATCCTTGATGCTCTAAAATCATCTTCTCTTAGGTACAATGAAATAGAAGACAAGATTAAAATTAGCAAAACAGGAATATTAGCTCGTTATCTAGATACTCTATTAGATTTGGATATAATTGAAAAACGTACCCCTATAAACAAAGAAGGAGACAAAAAAAAGAGATTCTATACGATAAAAGATAATCTTTTGAAGTTCTATTTTTCATATATCTATTCCCTGAGAGGACTCATAAATACTATTGGTGAGGAGACATTCTACGAAAAGAATATTGCCCAAAGCATCAATACATTCATAAGCTATCGCTTTGAGGAGGCTGTAAGACAATACTTCTCTCGTCAAAGTAGAAAAGGAAATATCGATCTTAGTAATATAGGTACTTATTGGTATGATGACAAAATAAAGAAGACAAATGGCGAGTTTGATTGTGTTATAGAGAATAGTAAAAATAAGTATTCTGTATATGAAGTCAAGTTTTATTCTTTCCCAATGACAAAAGAAAGTGTTGAAGAGGAGATAGATAAAATAAAACAAATTGAGGAGATTGATGTTATAAAATATGGAGTCGTTTCTTCTTCTGGCTTTATTGGCTCTAAACTTGATGGTGTAGATTATATTACAGGTGAAGATCTTTATAATTAACAACTTTCTATTTTTGCTTGTTTTAATAAAGCATAGATTAATATACTGATTAAATGACTATAAAAGAATATATAAGTGAATTAGAGACTCTTTTAGATGTTTCCTCCTATAGCGATATATCTCTTAATGGTATACAAATAGATACAGAGGATAGAGAACTTAAAAAAGTTGGGTTTGCTGTTGATGCATGCTACACAACAATAGATGAAGCTGTAAAGAATAATTGTGATATTCTCGTCGTTCATCATGGTCTTTTTTGGGGCTCTCCATTAGCACTCACAGCATCGCACTACAACAGAGTAAAGAGAGCACTTGATGGGGGCCTATTGCTTTTTGCTTCTCACATCCCTCTTGACGCCAATATTCCATATGGCAACAATGCCCAGATTGCAATATCTCTTGGAATGAAAGAATTTGATGGATTTGGAGAATGGAAGGGAAAGCTTATCGGGGTAAAAGGCAAGCTTCCATTCAGCATGACAATTGATGAAATAAAAGCACTTTTAGGCGTCAAGCATTCTGTTTTTATTGATGGGTGTGGCAAAAAGAAAATAGAGAGCGTTGCTATTGTCTCTGGTAGTGGATCAAGTGACATTAGCGATGCTATTAAGAGTGGTGTTGATTTGTTTATTACTGGCGAAATTCATCATGAAGTTTACCACCAAGCAAAGGAGAATGGCTTAAGTGTCCTTGCTTTTGGCCACTATGACTCCGAGACTTTCGGTGTTAAAGCTCTTAAGAGAATGACAGAAAAGAGATATAATGTTGAAACAATTTTTATTGATGCGGAGACTGGACTTTGAACGATAAATGGAAAAGATTTAAACCTTTGATACTTTCTCTCGCTATTATCATAGTGGACCAAATAACAAAGGCGCTAATTGTTAAAACAATAGGGGAAGGATCAATTGGTTGGAGAAGCAAGAACGATTTTTTGTGGATTGTTCATGTTAGAAACAACGCTGTTGCTTTCTCTCTTGGAGAGAATGCTCCGATTGTTTTGAAGTACGTCCTCTTTGTAGCTCTTCCTTTAGTTGCTATGGCCGTAGTTTGCTACCTAGTAGTTTCTAAGAAATACGATAAAGATTTTTCTACTCTAGAGCGATGGTGTCTTGCAGGCATTCTTGGTGGTGGATGCGGAAATCTGATAGATAGACTCTTTAGGTCTCTTAGAGTTGTCGATTTTATTAGTGTAAAATTTTATGGATTATTTGGCTTAGAACGTTTTCCTACATGGAATGTTGCAGATAGTGCTGTTGTAGTATCTGTAATACTTTTATTATTATCATTTATAATAAAGGAAATTAAAGGAAGTAAGAAAAATGGGCGAAAAGAAAAAGATTAATACAATTTTATTTATGGTAGTTGCTACACTTTTTAATGTTGCACTTATTTTTGTCTTCTTTATCCTACTTATGTTCTTATTATCACTTATTATGAAATATACAAACATGAGTGAAAATGCTTTCACAATTGGCTCTGTTATTGTCATTGTATTGTCGTTTGTACTCTCTTTCTTTGTTTATAAAAAAGCTGTTGAATGGGCAAACAATAAGTGGGATATAGGACCAAAAGGTAAGAGCGGGAGAGACTAAAGAATGCGCTATCAGACGCTAGAAAAGCTCACTGGTGCCTATTGGTATTCATTTAGTGATGAGCCAATAGCAACACGTGGGGCTTTAAGACTATGTGATCCTGCATATTTACTTCCAGAGGAATCTCCCGACGGACTATGGCATATGTTTGCCCATACGGCCGTAGGCGTTGAGCATCTCTCTTCAACTTCTGGTTTAGAGTGGAAAAGAGAGCACTTAATTGTTGCTCGTGGCCACTCTCCATGCATTTTCAAAGAAAACAACATGTACTACCTCTTTTATGAGATACATGACAGAACTTCCTTTTTCAAAAAGGATGACAATAGCTTCTCTTCTTCTCGCATAATGCTCACATCTAGTACAGATTTGCTTCTTTGGTCTGAGCCAAAGACAATTTTGGATTCAGAGAAAATAACAAGAGCGCAATATAAAAATGGCCCTGTTAGAATCTCTCGCCCTCAAATAATTGAGTGCGACGGAGGCTACCGACTATATTTTGGTGCAGGGGAGACAAGGCTTTACGATACAAACCAGAAAGCCACAGCACGCTTAATGTATGCTCAGTCTGATTACCTAGATAGAGACTATAGAGTTAATCCAGAGCCCATTTTAGATATCGAACCCGATAGTTTATATCGTAACTTAGCAACAGGCTCTGTCCATATCGTGAAGTGTTCAGATGGAGTTGCTGCCTTCGAATGTGCCTTTTCTTATGATGAAGAAAGACGAAAATCTACAACAAACTTGTTGCTTTTAACAAGTGAAGACGGAACAAGCTTTACTTTTAATAAGCTAATACAGAAAACGCCAACAGAGGGATGGGCTAGTAGATACATAACAAGCGTAGATGTACGCTACAAAGAGTCTGAAAACAGTTGGTATTGCTATTATTCTGCTAATGGTTATGTTCCGATTCTTGGCCATAAGTTTGTAAAAGAGTCGCTTGGACTTCTTCTTGGAACAGACAGATAAGTAAAGGTGCCAAACGGCACCTTATTCATTTCTTATTTTCAAGAGAAGCTTCAATTAATCCAACAAAGAGTGGGTGAGGGCGCTGAGGTCTGCTCTTAAACTCTGGGTGGAATTGAACAGCAACGAAGAAAGGATGGTCTTTAATTTCAACTTCCTCAACAAGCTTTCCATCTGGACTTGTTCCTGCAATATCCATCTCGCTATTGTTAAAGAGTTCTCTATAGTCATTATTAAATTCATATCTATGTCTATGTCTCTCATCAACGCAAGATGCTTTATAGAGCTCTTTTAATACGCTTCCTTCTTTTATAGAACAAGGGTAGGCACCAAGTCTCATTGTTCCGCCTTTCTTAACGCCCTTTTGGTCAGGCATTAAGTCTATTACGCTATACTTGCCATATTTATCAAACTCTGACGAGTTAGCATTCTCGAGTTTAAGAACATTTCTTGCAAATTCAATAACAGCAACTTGCATACCAAGACATATTCCTAGGTATGGCACTTTGTTTTCTCGAGCATATTTACATGCACTAATCTTTCCTTCAACTCCTCTGTAGCCGAAACCTCCTGGAACAAGAATGCCATCAACATTGCTAAATATGCTTTTAGCATTTTCGTCAGTAACGGTTTCACTATCTACCCATTTAATAGAGCAATTAGCACCAAGAGACCAAGAAGCATGCTTAAGTGCCTCTATTACAGATAGATAAGCATCATGAAGCTCCATATATTTACCAACCATGGCTATTCTTACTTCTTTTGAAGCCTTATGAATACTCTCAACCATATTCTCCCATTCTCTAAGGTCTGGTTTTTTGTTTTCTAAGTGCAATATACGACAAACAGAATCATCTAAGCCTTCGTTATGAAGCATTAATGGAGCTTCATACAAGACAGGTACTGTCTTATTCTCTATTACGCAATCTCTTTTAACATTGCAAAATAGAGAAACCTTCTCTTTAATTGACTCTTCTATAGGCTCATCACTTCTAAGCACTATGATATCTGGAAAGATTCCGGCAGCCATAAGCTCTTTAACAGAGTGCTGAGCTGGCTTAGATTTATGTTCTTCTGACGCTTTTAAGTAAGGAACAAGAACAACGTGGATAAAGAGACAATTTTCTTGACCAACTTCATGTGAAATCTGTCTAATAGCCTCTAAGAATGGCTGAGACTCAATATCTCCAGTTGTTCCTCCAATTTCTGTAATAACAACATCAGCAGAACTTGTTTTTCCACATGAATAGATGAAATCCTTAATTTCATTAGTAACATGAGGAATAATCTGGACAGTATGTCCAAGGTATTCTCCATTACGTTCTTTATTAAGGACATTCCAGTAAACTTTTCCACTTGTAAGGTTAGAGAACTTACTTAAGTTTTCATCAGTAAATCTTTCGTAGTGGCCAAGATCTAGGTCTGTTTCAGCCCCATCTTCAGTAACAAATACCTCTCCATGCTGCAGCGGTGACATTGTACCAGGATCTACGTTCATATAAGGATCAAGCTTTTGTGATGCAACCTTATAACCACGCTCTTTTAAGAGACGCCCGAGGGACGCTGCCGTAATACCTTTTCCAAGTCCAGATACAACTCCACCTGTTACGAAGATGTGTTTAGTCATAAAACCTCCCTAAAAAAATAAGGGGGCTGTTGCACGAAAGATTATAAAATCTAATGAGGTGTACAGCCTCATTTTTTTGTCTTTCAGAAATCAACAAAAGCATATAGATTGTTAAGCGTAATTCTTTTTAATATAAGTAATTAAATAGAAAAAGGGAGTTGT
>JBNMJW010000114.1:0-6719 GCA_050874025.1 Candidatus Ornithospirochaeta sp. | reverse complement strand
CGCCCTATATTAAATGTTGAGCCAGAGAGGAACATATCTTGGCCAGGTAAAATTAAGATACTTTTAGCAGAAATTGATGAATAAGCAGTCTTTGGGTTTGATGTAATGTAACCATCATCAAATATAATCGCTCCTTCATTCAAATAAGAGAGCTTATTGCCAGAAGTATAGAAGTTAACCTTCTTTTTTTCACTATTTTCTCTCTCTGTTATTGTTGTTCCATTTGTGATGTATATATCTTTATCTGCCCACATGACAGTAAGAATATCAGCATTAATTTCCTTTATTCCGGCATCGGTGTTCTCGTCGCTATACTTTGCATTCCCTAATGCGACGAGTTTTTTTGTTGAGTTATCAACAATTATTGTCGAAGATGAAAGTGTTTTTTTTGCTTCATTATTATAAATAAAGTCTATTACAACATTGCCGCTAAGAGTTAGAACATCTCCTGTGCTTTTTACATTCTCGGCAGATCTAATAGAGAGTGTATAACTCGTGTTTTCATCTTTACTTGCTTCCTCGTCTGTTTCAGGAGTAATATCTACGCTCTCATAGCCATAAAAAGAATAGAGCTCATTTCTTATTTCATCATCTGTGAGAGATGAATCTAATCCCCTCACCTCTGCCATTTTTTTTAGAGAAGACGAAGAAGCATAATAAATCGTCTCTAAGCTTAGTGCAGAGAGTGAAAAAATAAGAAATAGAAATAGATTTAATAGAACAAATAACCTTTTTTTCACTATTTTTTCAAATACTTCTTAAGATAATAACCTGTAAAACTCTCTGGTGAAAGACTAACTTCTTCCGGCGTTCCTACTTTAACTATCTTTCCACCTTCGTCTCCACCTTCAGGACCAAGATCTATTATATAGTCAGCAACTTTAATAACATCTAAATTATGTTCAATAACAACAACTGTATTTCCTTCGTCTACAAGCCTATTTAAAACCTCTAAAAGCTTCTTTACATCAAAGAAATGCAAACCTGTTGTCGGCTCATCTAGTATGTACAGCGTCTTACCAGTTTGGACTTTTGATAACTCTAAAGCTAGTTTTACTCTTTGTGCTTCTCCTCCACTTAGAGTTAAAGCACTTTGACCAAGAGTAACATAGTCGAGTCCAACATCCATTAGCGTCTGTAGCTTTCTCTTTATTTTTGGATGGTGGATAAAAAACTCATAAGCCTCGCTTACAGTCATATCGAGAACATCACTAATGGTCTTTCCCTTATATGTTACGCTAAGTGTCTCTTTGTTATATCTTTTGCCTTCGCAAACATCACACTTAACATAGACATCTGAAAGAAAGTGCATTTCTATCTTTATAGTTCCATCTCCTGAACAGTTTTCACATCTTCCACCTGGAACATTAAATGAGAAGCGTCCAGCTGTATAGCCTCGTGCTTTACTCTCTGGAAGTGTAGCGTAGAGCTCTCTAATAGGTGTAAAAAGATCAATATAAGTTGCAGGGTTAGAACGTGGAGTTCTACCAATTGGAGTCTGGTCAATTGCAACAAGTTTATCGATATTTTCTAAACCAACAATTGACTTGTAGCCATCAAATTTCTCTTTCTTCTTTGTTAGATATCTCTTTACTGCCGGAACAAAGATTTCATTAAGGAATGTTGATTTACCAGAGCCCGATACACCCGTAATACAAACAAACTTGCCAAGAGGAATCTCAACATCAATATTCTTTAAGTTGTTTTTCTTGCATCCTTTAATGGAAATAGATTTTCCATTTCCTTTTCTTCTTGGATAAGGAACAGCTATTATCTCTTTGCCAGATAAGAATTGGCCAGTAATAGAAGAAGGATTCTTTTCTATATCTTCTGGTCTTCCTTGGGCAATAACATAGCCACCATTTACGCCTGCTCCTGGCCCCATGTCAACAACATAATCAGCTTCTCTAATTGTATCTTCATCATGCTCAACAACAAGAACTGTATTACCTAAGCTTTTTAATTTCTTTAACGTATCTATTAACCTTTGGTTATCTCTTTGATGTAGGCCGATTGAAGGCTCATCAAGAACATATAAAACACCAGAAAGTGCTGAGCCAATTTGTGTTGCAAGTCTAATTCTTTGAGCCTCACCTCCACTTAGAGTTTGTGCGCCTCTAAATAGCGTAAGATATCCTAGCCCAACATCATTTAAGAAGACAAGTCGAGAAACTATCTCCTTTAAAATCTGAGACGAAATCTCCTTTTGAGTATCTGTTAGCTTTAAATTATTGAAGAAGACGAGAGACTCTTTAACACTCATCTTTGTTGCATCGATTATATTTAAGCCTGCAATTTTAACAGAAAGAGCTTCTTTTTTTAGCCTATTCCCATGACAAGATGAACATGTTATCTCACTCATATAGTTCTCATAAAAGGTAACCATATTCATGCTATCTGTCATTTTCTTTCGTCTAGTAAGCTCAGGTATAATTCCTTCATAAGCCTTGTTTTGATGGTATCTAGTTCCATTGCTAGATGTATAACTATAGCTAATAGTATCTCCTCCACCATAGAGGACAATATCCATAAACCAATCTGGCAAGTCACACAAAGGAGTATCTAACGTAAAGCCATAATGTGTATATAATGCTTCGAGTGCACTACGATATGTCTTTGCATTAGGGCTATGAGTTGCAATACCCCCTTCGGAGTATGAAAGTGTCTTGTCTGGAATAATCTTATCGGGGTCAAATTCCTCCTTATACCCTAGTCCATTACATTCAGGACATGCACCAAGTGGTGAGTTAAAGGAAAATAATCGAGGCTCAATCTTTCCAATTGCAATACCACAGTCAGGACAACTATTCTTTTCGTTGTAAAGCTCTCTTACTTTCTCATCGATATAATTTACTTCAATTAACCCACCACTCATCTCAGCTGCTTTTTCAACGGCTTCGCTTATACGAGTTCGAGCGTTTTTATTGTTTTTTACTCTATCTACTACAATTGATATATTATGCTTAATATTCTTCTCTAAAGAGGGCAAATTTTCTTCTAAGCTATAGAGTGTGCCGTCAATTTCGACCTTAGAATAGCCTGTCTTTTTTGCATTCTCTAGCGTTGCTTTAAATTCGCCCTTTTTACCCCTAGCAATAGGAGAAAGAATGATAAGCTTGCCATCTTCAGGATGAGAAAAGATAAAATCAATAATTTGGTCAACACTTACTTCTGTTATTCTTCTTCCACACTTAGGACAATATACTTCGCCCAGTCTTGCCCAAAGAAGTCTGTAGTAGTCATAGATTTCAGTGACAGTACCAACAGTTGAACGAGGGTTACGATTAGTAGATTTTTGTTCTATTGCAATAGCAGGACTAAGCCCTTCAATACTATCAACATCTGGCTTTTCAAGTCGTCCAAGGAACATGCGAGCATATGAAGATAATGACTCCATATATCTTCGTTGCCCTTCTGCAAAGATTGTATCAAAAGCAAGAGAACTCTTACCTGAACCCGACAATCCAGAAATAACAACTAAGTTATTCTTTGGTATTTCTATGTCAATATTCTTTAAGTTATGCTCCCTTGCTCCCTTTATAATTATCTTATCAGTCATTCTCAATTGCCTCGAAAAGCGTGCTATCTGCTTCATCTATGTTATCTACAGTTTTGTATAGCTTTCCATTTTTATAGATGAAGACCTTTCTTCCATTACCTGTTACTGCATATGTTGCGCTATGAGCTTCGCCTGTCCATTTACAGAACATCCCATTACAGCAACAGAAATGTCTTTTTTAAGTGATAAAAGCCTAGGCTGAACTCGCTCTAAAAATCCTATACTATCAAAAGTGTGACGGCCACAACGAGGACATGCAACTATTCTCACTCCACCCTTTTTTAATCCAAGAGAGCGTAATATCTCGTTTGCTGCCAAAACCTC
The DNA here is from genome assembly GCA_050874025.1 of Candidatus Ornithospirochaeta sp. GTDB lineage: Bacteria > Spirochaetota > Spirochaetia > Sphaerochaetales > Sphaerochaetaceae > Ornithospirochaeta. The sequence goes on along the minus strand of JBNMJW010000114.1, from coordinate 2,836 downwards.
ATCTTCGCATTTTCCATTTATGGAGACTCTCATTGTGTCTCCAATATGCTCTTTAAGAAGATTTCCAAGGGCCCAAGTAGAGCGAACTGAGCTAGTAATTGCATTTCCGGCTTCTGTTACACCTATATGTAATGGATAATCAGAAAGAGAAGAAAAGAGTCTAGCACTCTCCATTGTTTTATTTATGTCACTGCTCTTAAGAGAAACAACTATATTATTGAAATCCCATGCTTCAAAATCTGAAATATACTCTAAAGCAGTGTTAACCATCAACTTTACTTCGTCTTTCTCTCCAGTATTTTTAGGAAGAGAGCCTGTATTAAGACCAATACGAATACATGCCCCCTTTTCTTTTGCTCTCTCTACAACTAGCTTAGTCTTCCATTTTTCGCCAATATTACCTGGATTAATTCTGATTTTATCTGCACCACACTCTAAAGCTTCAAGAGCCATTTTATAATCAAAGTGAATGTCAGCAACAACAGGAATTGGAGAATGTGCTGTTATGTATTTAAAATTGTCTTTATCAAGAGAGCTAACATAACTGAATCTTATTAAATCACAACCTTGAGAAGTTAGAAGATTAATCTTTTTTACAATCTCCTCTGGGTTAACCCCCTTAATAACATCATCATACATTGTTTGAACTCTAACTGGAGCACTTCCTCCTAGTTCTAATCCTCTAACAAAAGCACTTTTTTTAGAATACATTTATGCCTCCTTCACGACAGAGCCAAGATTATATCTAACGACATATGGTTCACCTGGAAGATAGAGCACGAACTCACCTTCTTTTGCATTAATTACGCCAGTAACCTCACGATTATTTTCGTTATCACGCCAACTTGTCGCACAATTAGCTTCTCCATTTTCTACTATGAAAAGCTTACTATGTTCCTTATCTACCATAAATGTATTACTAATCTTTGCATTATTGAGATTATCTAAATCTAGCTTAGATAATTCATGATCTAAAGAGTAATATTTTTTTAAGTTTACAATCTTCTCTTTTAGCATTCTTGTAGTCTAGCAAAATAGAACTATTTTTCCAATTCGTAGTGAAAGAAAAAGGCACCCGAAGGTGCCTAGAAAATATAAACAAATTATTAGTTATTGAGAATAAGTAAGCTGAATACAAGTGTGAAGAGAGCGACTGTTTCAATAATACCAATAACGATGAAGTACTTAGCTGTACCCTTTCCTGTTTCAGCTAAAGCATCAGCACTTGATGCTGCTGCCTTACCCTGGAAAAGAGCAGAAATACCAATAACAGCACCTGCAAGAATACCAATACAAAGTGACATAATGCCATAGCTAAGTGTTGGAGTTGCTAACTTTGCTGAAATGAAGTTGGAAAGAAGGAAGCCATAAATAGTCTGTGTAAGAGGAGCACCTGCAAAACCGACCATGATAAATGGATCCTGCTTACCATTGATGTAACACTTCTTCCAACCACCAATAGCTGCAAGAGAAGCCTTAACAGCACCGAAACCAGAGCCTACTGCAGAAAAGCAGAGCGCACATACCATACCAATGTAAATTAAGAAACTGTAATCCATCTTTAACTCCTTTGAGTTTCTTCTTTTTCTTTATCTCCCTTTAATGCAAAGGGTTCATATTTGTATCCAGACCATTCGACACCTACTTGTCCGGAGAATTCCATGATATTAAGTCTTACGCCATGAACGACAACAGACAAAAATCCCATTATGAGGTTTACTCCATGTCCCAAGAGCAAAATTAATATTCCGAAAGGAATAGTAAATCCACTCATAAGCCCTTCAGCCATACCATTAAATGATTGAGCAATAGCTAAACTTGCCAGTCCAACGGCAAAGAGACGAATGTAACTCATTACGTTGGAGAAACATGAAATAGTATCAAGGAAGTTAGTAAAGAAGCTACCAAGAGACTCCTTTATACCCTGTCCTAATGGTTTTCCTGGCTCTACTGAACCAAATAAACATACAAGAACAAAGCCAATTCCTACACCAAGTGCTATTGTACCAAGTGGAACTGTCGCATGTACAACAAGATACAACGATAGCAAATACAATAGCACAGTATTCATAAGCCAACCAAAATCTGCAAGAAGCGATAAATCTTTACTCTTAATCTTGTCGAAAATACAAATTGCACGAGCAAGAGAAAGATGTATTGCTCCAACAGAGAAACAGAATGTCATAACATTATTCTGCACTAGGTTAGCATCCATATTAAATAACGCTGGGAAGTTCGTTAATCCTGGAATAACAAATATCTTCAAGAATGAAAGTTTCTCAAGAATTAACTCAGAACCAAACCAGGTTCCAGTTATTGCACCCCAAACAATTGTCGCTCCACTAAAGAGATATAATAGAGCATTCATATCTGAACACTTTTTGCTCTTTACATTTAGCAATATTCCACACAAGAAAAGAATCAAGCCATATCCTGCATCACCTAAAATCATAGCAGTAAAGAGAGCCATGAAAACTAAAAAGTATACAGAAATGTCCTTTTCTCTATAGCCTGGAACAAGACCTAATGCATCGTAGAGAGGCTGAACGAACTTTACAAAACCCTTGTGCTTCAATAGCGTTGGTGGATTTTCTTCATCTTTTGGATCATCGATTAGATAACCAAGCTTATTAGAAGTACAAAAAGACTTAAAATCATCAATCTTTTCAGATGGAATATAGCCAGAGATATATGTAACTGAATCTACATCCTTAGCTGTATCTGTTACCCTTAGATAGAATATCTCCTCATCATTCTTTTTAATCTGCGATTTTATGCTATCACAATAACAAATGCTCTCTTTATAGATTGAATTAATTTCTTCAATTCTCTTCTT
>JBNMJW010000113.1:0-6735 GCA_050874025.1 Candidatus Ornithospirochaeta sp. | reverse complement strand
TTTTACTTCCTCTTCTACTAACTATAAACCTGCTTTAATCTATCTCGTAGAACTACTTTATTTCTTATTTGGAATTTTTCTTTTGTTTTCACATTTGGAAAAGTTAGATGTGAATCATAGTCCATTGAAAGCGTTAATTTATTGGTCTTTTTAAAGGAGTTTATTTAGTTTATAATTCCAAAAATAAGGAAAAATATATGAAGAAGAATATTGTTTTATTTTTACTCTTATCATTAGTACTGCTTCTTTCTTCTTGTGCAACAAGTTTGAATGTTCCATATACACAACCATCAAATGTTAATATGGGAAACTATCGTAACATTGCTATTGCCTCTAGCAGTGAGTATAGTGGTAGTCAATCTATCCCACTCTTCATTAGATTAGATGTTTCGGATCCAAGAATCCCTCTTTATACAATAATGACATCTTATGATTACAACTCAGTAAATAGGACGACAGCTAAAGAGCTAACAAAGATGGTAAATAAGGTATTTACTTCATCGTCTTACTATTCTGTTCTTCCTTCTGATAAAACAGATGCTTATGTATCGCTATATAAAATAGGAAAAGACCCGTCAGCGCTCCTTAAGGAAGATGGCATTGATGCTCTTGTAATACCAAAAATTACTTATCTACATACAGATGAGTATATTGATGCAAAGAGAACTGTTGATAGTACAGGGCTTGAAAAGATTAGATACTACATCCATAGATATATAGAGTTATCTGTTTCTCTAACTGTTCTCGATACTTCTACTAATAGAATAGTAACAGTAAGGGAATACAAGACATCGGATTATGATTATGAAGAGTTTGATCCAAAGTTGACTTTCCTCTATGGCTATGGCTTGAGTGAGCAAGACTTAGTTAGTAGAGCTCTTTCTTCTCTTATTAGTAGCATGATTAGCGACTTTATCCCTACAAAAAGATATGCAAATATAACACTTAAGGATAATAAGCCAGAGATTAAGAGCTTAAAGGAAGCATATAAAGCAGCAGAAGACGGAAACTTAGATTATGCACTTGAGGCATTTGAAGGTGAGTATAACAGAAGCGGACATATTCCTTCTGGCTATAATGCTGCATTGATTCTTGCTTCTCGTGGCGATATTGACTCTGCTCTTTCTATTCTTAACACAATTAGAAATGAAACAAATGATAGAGATATTAATAAACTTTATGCAACTTTAACCGACTTAAAGGCAAGAAATGAGAAGGCTAAGGAACAGATGACACCTAAAACAGGTGAAATAACAACATCTGAAAGTCCATATAGCTACCTCTTTAACTAAGAAGAATAGAAAAACTTAATAAAATTTAAGTATTTTCTGATTAAAAAATAAAAATGATGTTCTCATTTTTGTTAAGTATTAGTCAAAAAATGAAGTTTACTGTAATAAAAGCGTTCATTTTTGACAGTTTATTCGATAGTCTAGGGGACATCATTTTGTTTATTTAAAAGTTTTTTCACTTTTTTTGATTTTTTTTTTACTTCTGCTATTATTAAAAAAGTAAATGGAGGAAGTCCCATGCTATTGTCAATGACACTTGCAAATTACAAGTCTGTGAAGGATCCTCAGACTATTTCATTCATCGCGCTTAGCGATAAAAGGATGGATGCTACAAAGACTATTAGTGGAACAGATAAGTTTGATGTTCTAAAGTCTAGCGCCATCATCGGTCCAAATGGAGCTGGAAAGAGCTCTTTTGTCAGAGCGCTTGAAGCTGTAAAAGGCATTCTTTTTGCCCCAGAGGATTCACCTAATCCTTTACGCAGATACTTAGCAAAAGCTGCTTTTGCTTATGGTGACGGAAAGACAAGGCCTAGTGAGATCTCAATGGATGTCCTTCTCGATAAAGGAAACCCAGAAGACGAAAATCAGCCTAGCATTATAGCTCGTTATACAATTAAAGCTACTCAGGAGCGTTTCTATGAAGAATCACTCCACTACATTATTAACGGTTCAAAGAAAATAATGTTTGAACGTGTTTGGAATAATGGTGAGTATACATATCGTTTCGGTAAATACTACAGAGGAGAAAAGAAGAGACAGGCAAGTAAGCTTGCTGAAGATAGATCCTTCTTACAGGGAGCAGCTCTTAAGGGTGGCCAGACAGCATCTGAGCTCTATTCTTGGCTTGATAAATCTCTTGATGTACTTCCTCTTGGTTATGGTCAGAGTGCAGAAAAGGTCATTATTGAAGGCTTAAAAGCTCATCCAGATTGGTCAGATCAGATTGTTAATTTCCTTTGGGCTTTAGACGTAACAGATATCTACCGCTTACAGGTAATTAAAAATGATAAAGGAATGGAGACCGTAGGTATTAGCCATTGCTTTGTAAACGCTAAGGGTACTGAAGCTTATGGTCAGACATTTATGAATGAATCTCTATCTCTAAGAAGATTGATTTTGATTGCAGTATCATTCTTCAATGCATTCATTGACAAGAAAACAATTGTAATCGATGACTTTGGTCAGCTCTTACATCCTTATGTTCTTTGTCACATTGTTGAACTCTTCCATGCAAATGACACTGAGTCTCAGTTAATTGTTGTTGACTGTAACCCAGCTCTTCTACAGAAGGGACTTATGAGAAAGGATAGCATCTGGTTTGCAGAGAAGGGAACAGATAGTTCAACAGAGTTTGTTTCTCTTGCTGACTTTAGAGGTGTTAAGGGTAAGGTTAGCATCTACGACTCTTACTTACAGGGTGTCTTTGGTGCTGTTCCTATTGAGAGTGATTTCTGCTTTCAGAATAATCCAGTAAAGGAGACTAAGTAAGATGGCAATTAGAAAGAAGAATAAAGTCGAAGCTAAGGGCTCAATGTTAATGGTTTGTGCTACAGACGCTGAGGTTGCTTTCTTTTCTCAGTTCAGAAAAGATTGCAGATACTCTAACCTCACAGTTTTAAAAAGCTCATCAAATAATCTTGAAAAACTTCTTAGTGAAGCAGGTAGTCTTCGTACAAAGGGCAAATACACAACTGTTTGGTGTGTATTTGGTTTAGATGAAGTTAATGCTTCAAGAGAAGATGTAGCATCAGCAGAGGAAATGGCAGACAAGAAAAGAGTTAAGATGCTCTATTTTGATCCATCATTTGATCTCTATTTTGCTCTCTTTGAGATGTCTCCAAGAAAGGTTGTTACAAAAGAAGAGCTCGAGAGAAGATGTCAGCAGGCATTCCCTGGCTATGAATTAACAACAAAATACTTCCTTACAACAGGACTCAATCTTAACTTTAAGATTTATCCTCGTTTGGCTGTTGCAGATCAGAATGCAAGATCTTACAACGACCTTTGCGATATGGATACTGGCTATAAGGCAACAACTCTTCCTCTCTTCTTTGAAGACCTCAAGAGTGTTTGTGGTCAGGCTGATATGTCTCACGCTAGAAATAGATTCTAATGGACAAAGCTGCCACAATAGTAAGTATGGCCTCATTGGTCATTGTATCTATGAACCTTTCTCTTTCGATTGTGCTTTCAAAGAAGTCGAAAGAGAATTGGGCTCAATGGAATATAGTACTTGCCTCCACACTCTTGGCAATGGCAGTATTCTATACGCTTAGTTTGCTATCAGGATTTCTATTTACAGGAATCCCTTTGGCTGTTTTAAGCTATGTATTTGATGCCTTCTATATAATCGATACTTCATTTATTGTTGTATTTATTTGTCGATTCACATCATGGCTTATTGCTCGACCAATAAGCAAGCTAGAGATTGTTCTAACATTTGCTGTTGGCGTCGTTTATGCAACTTTTTCGACTCTTACTACAATAATGAATTTGCCATTATTAAGAGTCTTGCAGCCACTTGTTGCTGCTATAAATGTAATTTATTGCTTGGTGATAATGCTCTATTACAGATCTAATATATCGAATAAGATTGTAAAAGACGTTGTTACTGTTTTTTCAATCATTACATTTACAACTGTTCCTCTTTTAGTAATTTCCTCAATATTTACAAATACAAGGCGTCTTGTTTTTTCTATTGTTGAGCTTGCCTACTTTATTATGCATTTAACATTTATGTTTATTTCTCTAGAAAGAGCAGAAGAGAAAAATGCAAAAGAAAAGAAGGAAGGGGAGCCTAAACTTGAAGATTACAGTGAGTTTAAAATCACAGAGCGAGAATTTGAAGTTATTAAGCTAATAAAAAAGGGCCTAACTAATAAAGAGATTGGCTATGAACTTGGAATTAGTGTTAATACAGTTAATAACCATATTGCTAATATATTCCAGAAAACTGGAGTAAAGTCTCGAATTGACTTACTAAATGTACTTGAGGAGGCAACCTGGTGAGAGAGGATCTCCCATATTGTTTTAGTGTTCCAAAAGAATGGTATAAGAATTGTTACATAGACAAAGGAGCGGAGTGTAGTGCTTCTCGCTCCTTCTCTATTTGTCATAGTAATAATAAAGAAAAAGCAGTGCTTCTTATCCATGGTTATGCAGGATACCCTGGAGAACTAATTACTCCCGCAGAAGAATTATATCTTTCTGGCTATGATGCTTTTGTTCCTCGTCTTCCTGGAAACGGAACAACAGGCGATGATTTTCTTTCTTCATCTTCTACTGATTGGCTTACTCTATGTCGTAATGCCCTTGACGATTTACTTAAAAGATACGAGAGAGTATCTATCGTAGGCCACTCTATGGGCGGGGCGATTGGTGCCATTTTACTAAGTGAATACCCGAGTTTATATAATTCTGTTCTTACTTGTCCGGCTATTAGTGTTAATGGTTTAGATGATAAAGCACTAGGTGGCTTAAAGGTTATAGCAAAGCTCAAAAAGAGAATAAAGCAAGATTGGCATAGTGACAGTGCATATAAAATGCACTATAAGAATGCCCCATGCGATGATGAGAGACTCGGAAAAGAATATTGGTCTTACATGTTTCCTAAAGAGTTAATTGAACTGAGTAAAATAGCAAAGGAAGCTAAGGAGAGTATCAAGAAAATAACTGTACCAACTTTAGTTATCGAAGCAGGCAATGACGCTCTCGTTCCTCATAGTACTATCGAGTACATAAAAGAAAACAATAGTAAAATCAAAGTAGTAACAATTCCAGGTGCAACCCACTACATCTATTACGATAAAGTTGAGGGTACTGAAGAAAAGGCTATAGAAGAGACAGTAAGGTTTTTGTCGAAATAAAAAACTCTACATTAGGAAATTTGAATGCTAAAATTGTTATATGAAAAAAACATTTTTATTAATACTTTTAGCTACATTGTTTTGTCTTATCAGTTGTACTTCTCTCGATTCTAGGTCAAATAATGAAATTATAGATATGCATGATGTGAAAGTATGGGTGTCTATGACTTCTGATGATGAATTAGGTTTGGAAGATTATATTATTTCAGGAATTCAAAGTAAGTCCTTAGCTTCTGATTCTTTTCAAAATTACAACTCAGAAAGTGAAATTTCAGATATATCTACTGGAAGCGCATTTGCAGTTTCAGACAATCTTTTGATGACAAGCAATCATGTTATTGAAAACTGCGAAGAAATTGTTATTAGAATTGATGATACTTTTGTTGAAGCATCGGTAGTTTGTGCTGACAAGGAAAACGATCTTGCAATTTTAAGAGTATCTGAAAATTTGCCGTATCACTTTGAAATTGCCAATCGATACAAAAAAAGTGATGCTATAATGGCAATTGGGTATCCATTATCAGATGAATTAGGAAGTGAAAAAGTAAAGTTTTCTAATGGTATAATTGCATCAGAAACTGGTCTTAGCAATAATCCTTTCTATCTTCAAATTACTGCTCCTATCCAACCTGGAAACAGTGGGGGGCCAGTTGTAAATCAGAATTTTGAAGTTGTGGGAATTGTTTCAAGCAAATTAGATGAATTGTATCTTTTGGAGTCTATTGGGACATTTCCTCAAAACATAAACTTTGCTTTAAAGCCAGAAATTCTAGAGCTTGCAATCAATACGTTTTCTGAAAATACAAGTTCTAAATCTGTGAAGAATTCCAAAGAAGCTGAAAAAGCTACATTTTATGTTGAGGCCCATGAAAAAGATTTCAAAAACAACTTTAAATATAATTTTAAGTTAGAAGTTGCATATAAAGAAATTTGGGAACCTGATATTGGCTTCACCATACATACTAGTACATATAGGCTTACTAACATTGAGACAGGAATAGTGATTAGTGAAGGTAATAATGCTTTCAATAATGGTTATATTACGTATTCCTTCAATAATTTTGCTTCTACCATTGTTCAATCGGTTTTGAACGATATGTATAATTGTGAGATTTACTTTAATGAGTACAGTAATGCATCTCTTGAGACTTTATAAATCTTTAATAAAAATATAAAACTAAACCATCACTCTAGAAAACATTTTGATTAAGTAAGAGCATGGTATTGGGTTGTTATCTCTCAAGTTTTTACTTTATAGGTAACAACCTTTTTTATTTAAGTCTTTGAAATAATAAGGTTCTTATTATTATTTTTACATGCTCACATAAAGAATTATGTTTGCTCACTCTTTAAGATTGGAGCTTCTTTCTTACAAATTGCTACTCTTATGTTGTTCTTTTCGTTTCAACAGTTTAGAATTTTACCAACTTTAACTTAGGAGGAGTGATAAAAAGGTAAATAGAAAGGATGTTGCACTATTTCTTCCGGTAATGAAACAATAAAAGTGACATTACAACAGGAAGTGGCAAGGCTTTAATTCGTCATCTTTACTAGTCCTTGGAGGCTGCTTAGGA
>JBNMJW010000112.1:0-6748 GCA_050874025.1 Candidatus Ornithospirochaeta sp. | reverse complement strand
TATGAAAGTGGTCAAATGCTGAAAAACTGGATAGCCTACCAGGACGGACTTAGCTTCTTAGACAATATGTATTAATAAAGGAAAATATAAGAGATGAAAATTCTTTAAATTACCACTTGACTACGGTCACATCATATGAATTTGTATTTCTTTAATTTAGCTGAATACGTTAATATCACCTATTTCAACCTTTATGTCTTTTGCACCTTCTGCAGAATAAAAGAAAATATAATTACGACCAGATTTTGACGAGCAAACTATATAATGTTGATAATCTGGATATGAATGACCACCGCTACTAGAGACGCTATATGGATAAACTTTATTTTTCTCATCTCCTTTAATCTCAATACTTTTACCTTTGTTATCTTCTGTATCTACATAAAATAATAAATACTCTCCAGGAGCAATCGAAAAAGTTTTATCTCTGTATTCCTCTATAGATTTTGTTACTTCTACGACCTCTATTTTCTTAGGGGCATTTTCTTTTTTTATTGTGTAGTTTTTGTTATTTATACTAAGCTCGAAGTCATTATTATCTATTGAAGAACAAATACTCAAATCTTTATTGGGAGTAATAGTAAGAGCTGCATTATCAGAATAGTATCTAGTTCCTTCAGGAACTGACTCTGTCCAAAAAATTACTCCATCACTTGGACTTAAGAGAAACTTCCTCTCATTTACGCCTTCAATATATGGAGTAATAATAGTATCGCCCAAAGTTAGAAGAGTAACTTCTCTTGGCTTGATTTCTATCTTTATTTGCGATTTTGCGATTGAGTAATTATTAGCAACTTTATCATCTAGCAACAAGTCGTAGTTTTTAATTACTTGTGGGTGAGAATCCCCTACTTCATTATATGAACCTAAAACAGTTAGCTTAAGTCTGCCTTTATCTTTTTCAACTACTCCAGTTAAAGAAGATAGGTCTGTTGTCTCAAAATTATATGATCTGTCATAGACCTTCTCTATCTTTATATTACCTTCTAAAGACCTTTTAGATATTGAAGCTAAATGGTTTACATAGAAACTATAATTTGCAAGGAGAGTACCTTCGCCTTCAATTATTTCTATTTTTCCATCTGATTCTTTTTCTTGGTAATTGTAATAAGCGTAATAGTTTCCAGCATCTGCGCTATTTGAAGTAAAACGGACAATAACTCGTTCTCCAGAAACAATAGCATCATTGATAAAAGTAGTACCCTCATCATTAACGCTACCAACAGAAACTTCCCATACTTGTTTTTCACCGTTATATATTTTTCTTTCGCTTAATAAATTGTTATCAAATGAAAGTTGTACTTTATTAATTGTGTAGTTTACTTCTATTTGGCTTTTTATTTTATATTCCCCACTAGGTTCTACTGTAATTCTTATTGTATACTCACCAGCATTTTTTGGGCTTAGTGGAGAATACATATCATCTTCTTCATCTATAGTTTTATATTCAAAAGTTGGAACTCCCTCTCCTTTGAATGTAATAGCTTGTGATATGTCAATAGGCTTGCCATCATAAGTCTTCTCACACTGCTCTGTTACTTTGATGCTTCTTGCATTGGTTCTAGGAATTACTCTTTCTTCTTCTATGCCACAAGAACAAGAACGAACTTCTTTCCCGTCGGTCTCTTCTGTTGAAGAATAAGATTCAGTCCATTCACCAAAAGAATGGGTATGAGAATAGAAATAATCACCATAAATGAAGAGGTATCCATCACTAGATGTTGTTAGTGATAGTGTTGGATACTCCCTTTCTTCTGTCTTCATTGTGATATTTCTTTTTGTTTCATTGCCATTATATTCCGCCTTAAAGTTAACAGAAGCAATAGCACCTACTCCTTCTAGTTCTACAGAGTAAACAATATCATCAAAGAGAAGGTCAAATGAGCCTTCATCTGCTATTTTTCCAGATAGCTTAGGAACAGATTTTTCAACTATTGAATAGTTTTCTAAATCCAAACCATATTGTTTTTCATCATGAATTAGGTATATTTCTGAGAAGAATCCATCGTTTATGCCATTAATAGCATAGGCCATCTTTAATAGGCCAGAATTGCCAAAGATATCTACAAGTTTATCTTGTTCATCATCCCAATCATCAAGATGGCACATCAATAAAAATAAAGAATACATCTCTTTTTCTATATCATCTGGTGCTTCATAGTAATAATGAGCATGTAGCGTAATATCCTCAGTAATTGGAGTTGATGGATTAAAAGCTAAATCATCTTCTGTCCTCCATTCTCTAAATAGATGTCCATCTTTAGTTGGAGCAAGAAGCTTCTCTATCAATGCACCACTTTCAATTTTAATGTTTTCTAGGGAAGATTCCCCATTAGTATTAAAGGTAATTGTATGATACTTTTTTTGAGGTATCTCAATTTCACTTTTGCAAGAAGCAATAAGAAGAACGAAAAGCGAAACTAACAAGACTAAAGTAATTTTCTTCATAGCATTTTTTCCTTTTTTCTTTCAGTTAAAAAGAGGCCATAAAATTAATTATGGTCTCTACCCTATTTATTGTATCTCGAACGTTAACTCTATATTTGACGTTCCACTCTTTGAATATAAGAAGAAATAGCTCTTGCCACTAAGGTCATACACAATATGGCTTCCTTCATCCTTCGAGTATTCATAGTAGTGATGCTTTCCATTATCATCACAAATATATGGAACTAAATCTCCTTCTACACCTTTTTCGATATTAATAACTAATTTCTTACCCGAATCTAAATTAAAGAATGCTACACAATACGAATCTTCTCCAAGAGACTTAACACTTCTAAGACTCTCCATTGGTTCTTCTACATTAATAAATGCCAAATTTGGAAGAGGTTTTCCGATCGTGTAATAAGAATCATAAGATATATTAAGCTCATAATTTAGCTCAGTTGATTTAATAATATCGCCATTATTAGCAGAGGAAATTTTTCCATCAGAGGAAGCTATTATTAAATATCCTGTTTCATATTTATCATCTGTTTTTATTGTGTTATTGCGTTTTTCCAATGCAATAGCTCTATTATCAACACTTGGTAAGAGTGGTGTTCTGATTGTTCCACCGTATTCACCTAAAGTTAGAACTCTTTTAACTATTTCTGCTTTTATTTGAGAGGATTCTATCGTGTAATTATTCGTAGGAGAACCATTTAAATAAAATCTAATATAATCTATATCTTTTAATCCAACAGTGAAATCATTTAATTTACATGCTTCAAGCACTAAATCTTTATCGCAATCTAAAACACCTTCAAGCGAGCTGAGGTCGTTGGTAATGAAGTCTGAACTCCTATCAAATTGCTTTGTAATACTTATTTCACCTTGTAGTTTTATTGGAACAATTTTTACTGTTTCATTACATATTGAAAGCTCATAGTTATGAAGCGGAGAACCATCGTCGTCTAAAACTTCAATTGTTCCTCCTGGACTAGTCCAACCATTATAGTTGTAATTAAATTGAAGTTTATTCTCTACATCTTTACTATGCGATGTAAGGCGAATTGTAATTGTTTCTCCATCTACAATATCAGAGAATGCAGATATTCCTCTTGTGTCTTTATTTGTAATTTTAGCTTCCCAAACTTGATTTTCACCATTGTAGACTTTGTCTTCGCCTTTAAAGATGCCACTTACAGCTTCATTAGCTAAAACAATCTTAGAGATTTTATAATCAGCTTCTAATTTGCTTTCTCTTTCATACTCATCATCTGGCTCAAGGGTTATACGAATTGAATATTCACCAACATCTCTAGGACTTACTATAGAATACTTGTCATCGCCCTCGCCTTTTTTCTTGTATTCAATAATTGGATCCCCGTTGCCACTAAATACTAAAGATGATGATGAAATATCGATGGGCTTGCCATCATATGTTTTTTCACATAACACAGTTATTCTAATATCCCTTTCATTTAATTTAGGAATCGATCTTTCTTCGCTAAATCCACATCCATCGCAAGATCTTGTCTCCTGTCCATCAAAGCCTTCTGATGGTGGGTAGTTTACTATCCACTCGCCAAAAGAATGAACATGAGAATAGAAATAGTCGTCATATAAAGCTAGATAACCATCTTCTTTATATTCAAATGAAAAAGGATTATATGTTTCACCATTTGAAACTAGGTTTAAGTCATACCTTTCGATGTTATTAATCTCAGAATCAAAAGTAAGTTTTAGCGTTGCATCTAAATTTACAGTAATTGTTCTTTTTGGCTCTGTAAAATCTGCTTTAAAACCTAAGTTTTTAACTTCAATTAAGAATGTTTTATCTGTTGAAGTATTATCATAGTCTTTTAATTCGAAGTTCAAACTTTCTAGATTACTAAGAGAGTAAGTGTCTTTGTCATAGATAGATTCATACTCTTCTGAATAAAGGTAATACTTTTCAGAGCTTCCATCTTCTGTGAAATATGTATCAGAAATGAAGCCGTCATTGTCGCCATAGAGCGCACCTGTTATTTCTAAAAGACATTTTTCTCCAAACGCATCTAGGACAGTTTTTTCTTTTTCTTCATCATCATATTCATAAAGAGATCTAGAGATCAAATATAGAGAATACATTTTCTTCTCTACATCATCATCTGCTTCTATGTAGTAGTTGGCATAAAGAGTAATATCTTCGGTAACTGGAGTTAAAAAATCATAGACGAATCCATCTTCTGTTTTCCATTCTTTGAAAATATAGCCTTCTTTTTCAGGAATGAAGCTTTCTTCTTTTAACAGGCTTCCTCTTTCTACTTTGGTACTCTCTATATCAGTACCACCATTTGTATTAAAAGTTATCGTATGATATTTTTTGTAAATTGGGATTTCAACTTCGCTTTTGCAGGATGCAAATAAAACTACAACCAATAAGGCAACAAAGAGTGCTTTAACTACATTTTTTGTAAACATAGTGTCTTATATTTCCCTTTCTAGTGAGATGTATTCACACTATATTGAATATTTTAGTAAAAAGCTACTAATTTTTTTATTAATAGTTATTTTTTTATCGTTACTTTTTTTTTAATATAATTGCTTTCTCTTAGCAAAATCTTCCTTACAAAAAATTAACACTATATGAAATGACATCCACTTCTTTAGTATTTTAAAATATTTGTATGAATACAGATTTGATTTATCAACTAATAATGATTGCTGTTGGGATAGCGCTAATCTATCTTGCAATAAAAAAAGAGATGGAACCTACACTACTGCTTCCTATGGGATTTGGTGCTATTCTAGTTAATCTTCCAGGTTCAGTTATTGCCGATGAAATTGGAATTTTATCATGGCTCTATAATTTTGGTATTGAGACATATGAAGTGTTCCCTCTTTTGCTCTTCATCGGAATTGGAGCAATGATAGATTTTGGACCACTAATTCAAAAGCCGTGGTTAATATTTGTTGGAGCTGCAGGACAAGGAGGAATCTTCCTTTCAATGATGCTAGCTTCTCTCTTCTTTCCTTTAAATGATGCAGCATCCATTGGTATTATTGGGGCAGCAGACGGCCCTACAGCGATTCTTGTATCGCAACGTCTTAATAGCCAATTTATTGCTCCTATTTTGATTGTCGCTTATTGCTATATGGCACTTGTACCAATAATTCAACCTGCAGTGTTAAAACTAACAACAAGCAAAAAAGAGCGAGAGATAAAGATGACATATCGTGCTGGAGCTATAAGCAAGACAACAAAAATTGTATTCCCTATTGCCGTCACAATTATCTCTTCTCTAATGGCACCAGATAGCGCTGCACTTGTTGGTATGTTAATGTTCGGAAACCTACTTAGAGAATGTGGCGTGCTTGATTCGCTTTCTCGCGCAGCTCAAGATATTCTCTCTCCTCTTATTTCATTGCTTCTAGGGCTAGCAATTGCGCCTTTGATGAAAGGGCCTGAGTTATTAACTCTTAACACGCTTATGATTATTGCTTTTGGACTTTTAGCTTTCATTTTTGACACGGCTTGCGGAGTTTTCTTTATCAAGATTGTTAACATATTCCTTCCAAAGGAAAATAAGGTTAATCCTCTAATTGGCGGAGCTGGTATTTCAGCCTTCCCTATGTCTAGTAGAGTTGTACAGAAAGTCGGTCAAGAAGCAAATAAGCAAAACCATCTATTGCCATTCGCACTTGGAGCAAATGTTGCTGGGCAAATTGGCTCTGTCCTTGCTGGTGGTTTAATTCTTTCTATGTTTGGTTAATGGAGGTTCTTAATGTTTGGTTTTCATGTTAAATCAGCTGTAGCAATGTCAGCATCAGAAGCAGTAAAATTCGGATTTTTAGCTTGGGGCCTTCTTGCCTTAGCTATGGGCCTTATCTTCCTTGTTGTTCTTGTGTTAAACAAGATAGCTAAAAAAAAGAAAGAAGATAAATAGCTTGCTTTCTTTGAAAAAAAATATCGCCAAGAATTGACTAGAACTTAGTCTTGTTTGGCGATAATTTTTCATTTGAACTGACTAGAGTTTATGCTTTATTATCATTCAATAATCTCTTTTTAAACTCTTCTTCGCTTAATCCAGACTTTTTAATAGCTTTATCAAGAGGAAGATCTCCATCTTTAACTAAGGAGATGAGGCTCTCTAGTCTTCCTTCCTCTAGTCCTTCCTTTTTACCTTCTATGAGTCCTTTTTCTAAGCTTTTTGCTTCAAGCCTTTCCATCAGTATTCTCTCTAATGCACCTTCATGTTTAGCAAAATATTTATCTGCCTCATCATCAAACCATTCTTGTGCTTTATCGTAATACATCTCTCCACTTCCTTTATAATAC
>JBNMJW010000111.1:0-6799 GCA_050874025.1 Candidatus Ornithospirochaeta sp. | reverse complement strand
GCTAAAATCTCCTTTGTAGCCATCTGAAAGATCGTCTCTATATAGCCTTTTCGCAAATTTAATAAAATCATCATCCATAAGAACCTCAAACTCAAGTTAAGCATAAGATCACTTTTTCTATTTTGAAAGATTTAATTTTATGAAAATCTATATGTTGTTTTCTTTTAGCGTAAAGATAGTCTCTGTCTCATATTTTGCCCGCTTTAGAAAACAAGAAACAAAATCATAATGCGTTGGAAAATCTGGATAATATTCCGTCTCTAGGCAGAAGGCCATGTTTTTTCTTTCTGTCTTTCCCTTTCCTTTAAAACCAAGATTTAAGATTCAAATGAGCCTGTCGAATTTAAGTTAAAGAAAGCATGATTGGTTATATTGAAAGGACAAGCTTTATCACTAATAGCAGAATAATGGATAGTTAGCTCTCCATCGTCATTTAAAGAATAAATTACCTCCACGCTGTGGTTTCTAGAAAAGCCAAAACCATCTGGAGAATAAAGACTGAGAGTTACTCCTCTATCTGTTTTATTAACAAGCGACCATACTTTATAGCCATAATTACGTGAACTAGAATGAAGACTATTATTTTCATCGTTCTTTTCTGCCTTGTATTCAACTCCATCAAGAATGTAAGAAGTATTTTTATTCTGTTGGCAAATGTGCCAACTACTTCAGAAAATACTCTTCGCTTCTTTCATGATCTGTTTGATCGTCGTACTCCAATATGATATCTCTATCATCAATCTGAATGAATAGAGGATAGCGCCTCTATTTAAAATGATTGCGCTATAATGCCCACCTTTATTTCATATTCATTCATAGATTCCCCCTAGAGTCTCAGAATACTTCTTCCATTTTTGATAGGCTTTCATATATTCTTCTCTATTCTTTTCATTAGGTTTTGTTGTCTTTGTCTCATCAAAAAGAATATATTCTTTTGCTATTTTAACAATGTCTATGTTGCTAATAGCAGACAAAGCTTGAAGTGCAGCGCCAAAGGCTGCTGTTTCCTTTATAACGGGAACTTTTACTTCAAGAGAGGTACTATCAGCAATAATTTGACGCCAGAGAGCACTATTAGAACCACCACCTGTAAGGGTAAGCCCATTAGCCTTAAATCCTGCTTCTTTGAAAGCTTCAAGTCCTAGGAGGAAACCAAAGCTTACGCCTTCAAGTGTGGCTCTTGCTATGTTCTCTTCGCTAATATTTGTCATATTCATTCCGGCAAGAACCCCCTCTCCATTAGGATAATTAGGAACTCTTTCCCCATTGAAGTAAGGGAGAAGAACTAAACCTTCGGATCCAATTTTAGAGAGAGATGCTTTAGCGCTAAAATCATCAACATCAAGATTAAAGAGTTTTCTCATATTCTCTGAAGCAACTGTGCAATTCATCGTGCATAGAAGAGGAAGATATCCTCCTGTAGACGAGGCAAAAGAGGCTATTCTACTCTTTTTATCAACAATTGGAGTATCTGAATAAGCAAAAAGAGTACCAGATGTACCAAGGCTCATTGCAAGAAGTCCATCACTTACTGTTCCAGTACCAATGGCACTCATCATATTGTCGCCACCACCTGTAGAGACAACAACATCACTAGAAAGTCCTAACTCTTCTCTTACATCGCTCTTTACAACGCCAATTATGCTATTCCACTCAACTATCCTTGGCATTTTCTTAATGAGACTTTCATCAATTAGAGAACAAAGCTTTTCGTCCCATTTATTTGTATAAACATTAAAGAGAGCTGTTCCAGAAGCATCGCCCCGCTCTGTCACAACATTTCCTGTAAGGTAGTAGTTTATATAGTCATGAGGGAGCATCACATAAGCCATTTTCTTAAATAGTTCAGGCTTATTCTTTTTAAAAGCAAGAATCTTGCTTGCTGTGTAACCAGGAAGAATAGCATTGCCAACTTCACTTATAAGGGCATCCTTGGAGCCATAAAGAGATGTGAGTTCATCACACTCTTTGCTAGTTGAAGTATCACACCAAAGCTTAACTGGAGCTAATACATTTCCAGAACAATCAACAGGGACAAAGCCATGTTGTTGCCCAGAAACGCCAATAGCTCTTATTCTCTTTTTAATACTTCCATCAATTTGGTTAAAGCAGTCCTTAAGCCCAGAGATAAACCACTCGGCCATTTGCTCCCTCACTCCACCATCTTTTGAAATTAGACTAAATGTATGAGAAGAATTAGCAATTACTCTTTTCTCTTCTGTATCGTAGACCAAAAGCTTTACCGACTGAGTTCCAAAATCAAGGCCTGCTACTACCATAGTTACTTCTTCCTTTTAAAACGGGCATTCACCAGGGTATAAATCACCCTTCTTTTTATTGTAAGAAACATCCTTAACTCCGAGATAGTTAAAGAGTGCATACAATTGACGACCAATGTGACTGAATGCTACAGCTCCATGGTGAGGGAAATGCTTAGAAATTAAAACATGACGATAGAAACGTGCCATTTCATCAATCGCAATAATTCCAATTCCACCAAATGAACGTGTCTTAACAGGAAGCACTTCACCCTCTGCAACATATGCTTCAAGAGTTGAATCTGCATTTGAGTGAAGCCTAAATAGTGTTATATCATCACTCTTAATATCACCCTCAAGAGTTCCTCTTGTGAAGTCTGGCTTACCACCATTTTCAAGTAATCTATTCTGAATTATTTGATAGTTAACAGCACCGCAAGAGAGGCAAGAAAGTGGCGTGTTTCCACAATGGAAGCCCATAAATAGGTCATTATTCTTATATCTAAACTTACCTTCTATATCGTCTTTATAGAGATCTCCCGGAACTGTGTTGTTTATATCCAAAAGTGTTACTGGTGCTTCTGTTAAACATGAAGCTATATATTCAGATAGCGCACCATAGATATCGACTTCACAGCCAACAGGAATACCGCGAGAAGCTAAACGTGAGTTTACATAACATGGCTCAAAACCAAAAGACTCGGGGAAAGCTGGCCAACACTTAGATGCAAATGCAACATACTTTCTCGCTCCTTTATGATTTTCTCTCCAATCTAGAAGTGTAAGTTCAAATTGTGCCATTCGCTCCAAAAGATCAGGATAAGTATTGCCCTTCTCTCCGAGTTCTTTCGCCATATCTTCAACAATAGCTCCAATTCGCTTATCGCCTTTATGTTCCTTGTAGGAAACAAGAAGATCAAGTTCAGAGTTTTCCTCAATCTCAACACCAAGATCATAGAGAGCCTTAATAGGAGCATTACATGCAAAGAAATCTTGTGGACGTGGACCAAATGTAATGATTTTAAGATTCTTTATTCCAATAATAGCTCTCGCTACAGGAACGAACTCAAGAATCATATCTCTTATCTCTTCTGCACTTCCAACTGGATACTCAGGGATATAAGCAGCAAGCTTTCTTAAGCCTAAGTTATATGAGCAATTGAGCATTCCACAATATGCGTCACCTCTTCCGTTTATAAGATTATTGCCACTCTCCTCTGCCGCAGCTACATACATAACAGGGCCATCAAAATACTTTGCAATTATTGTTTCAGGAGTCTCTGGCCCAAAGTTTCCAAGAAAGACAACAAGCGCATTGCATTTATCCTTTACAAACTCTAAAGCTTTAATGGCATCTTTTTCATTCTCAACAGAAAAAGGAACATCTACAATTTTATAGCTAACCTTATCTAGTTCTCTAACAATAGCTTTTCTTCTTGTTTCAGATAATGACGACGGAAAGCAATCTCTACTTACTCCAATTATTCCTAATTTTACCTGTGGGATATTTTCCATATTTCCTCCTATAAGGACGATTATTCAGATACTCCTATTTTACATTTAGGCGTTAGAAGTCCCATTCTATCAATAGGAGCAAAAAGCTTTGCCTTACCTTCGCTTCCAGTAAGACTAATCCAGTGCTCAACAAATTCTTTTGCACATTCCTCAACACCCATCATCAGATTAATATAGCTGATTTTAGGATTATCCAAAAGAACCTTTTTTGTATATTCACGGCATGTATTAAAGACATCTATATCAATATCAATCCATACTCAAAGACTGTAAAAAAGACAAAAACTCCGAAAATTCAAAGTGATGGTTTGAATTTTTTAAGAAATATTAAAGTGGCACTTTGAAATTTAAGACTTTTCTATATTTTTTTGTCCAAACTATCCGTATTTTGGACGAAAACTATTTATTATCTATTCGAATATAAAAGGTGCTTCTGCCTGAACCTTTTTTTAAAATGAACCCTTCATCGTTTAATTTTTTTAGCGCAGCTAAGGCAGAAGATCTTCCTATACTTGGGCAGAAGGCTATAACATCTGCACTCGTGAACTTGCCCACCTTTTCTTTGATGTAATTTTTTACAACATCATATGAAGTACTGTTGTTTACTCTTTCAGACAATAACCCAACACGTTCTTCTAACTCTGTATAGCATGACAAAATAACTTGAAGCATATATCTGATAAATGGTGTTGGATCATTTTTTTCTTCATGCCATCCAGCATCAGATTCTTCGAGAGCATCGTAATAACAATCCTTCGTTTTTTCTATCTGTTTTTCAATGCTTATATATCTTCCAATGCTATATCCGTTTTTGTATAAAAGGAGTAGTGTAAGTAATCTGCTCATTCTTCCATTGCCATCATTAAATGGGTGGATACATAGAAAGTCGCAGATAAAAGTTGGAATCAAAATTAATGAATCTATTTTTTCATTTGCAATGGCATATTCATAGGCATTACACAAGTTTTTCACTGCGTTTGGTGTTTCATAAGGCGCAATTGGTGTAAATCTTGTGACCAATGCTCCATCAGAATTTGTCTCACTAATATAGTTTTGAACATTCTTAAAATGCCCACCATAAGATATTTTTGCTCTTTTTAAAAGGTCACGATGAAGCTGAAGAATATATGATGGTCGGATTGGAATATACTCAGAACTCTCATGAATTGTATTTAATACATCACGATACCCCATAATCTCGTCTTCATTTCGATTCCTTGGCGTAGTTTTTTCCTCAAAAAGTTGTTTAATTCGAGTATTTGTCGTAACGATGCCCTCAATCTTATTTGATGCCTGTGTACTTTGTATTTTTGCAATTTCAGCAAGACGATCTAATTCAACTGGCTTCTGTCTAACAAATAAGTCTTGGCGCCCTTTGCACTCATGAATCTTTGCAACAAGATTTAGAATATCTGTATCCCATTTTTTATCATACAGCTTGGTATAATCGAAAGATCTCATAAAAACTCCCTTCGTCCAATTATAATTAATTTTGGACGAAAAACAAATAAATTGGACGAAAAAATTTTCCCATTGCTATATGTTTCTTATTGCACTTTCAAACTGCTGGGAAATAGAACAACTATATAAAAGAGCGAAAAAGTGAGTACGAGGACAAACAAAAATACATTTAAAATAAATAACTGTTAATGAGAACTTGATGGTTTTCTATCACTCTTTTGGACGAAGGACTATTGTATAAACAATCTACATTGTTCCTACTGGTTTCAATATTGCCATATAAGTGCATAAAACCTGAACTATTATGATTTCTGTTCTTCCTCTAGCTCTTTTACTAAATACTCATCACTCATGCAATGCCTATCTGATACCCCATTACTCATCAAATCATACAATTGTGAATGATAAAAGATATCCAACGCTTTATCTAAAGTGATATGGTTTTCGTTGGCAAAAAGTTCCACAATGCGTGCATATTTTTTTTGCAAAAGAATTGGATTTGCTTTCATACCACTTCACTCCTTTCAAATTTTAAATAAGAAAGTGCTTTCTCCGTACGAAAAGCTACTTGCAAATTAGGCTTTTCATATTGCAACCTAAGGATAGCTTCTTTTTTATCAATTAATCCATCAAAGAAAAGCTCTACAGTGTTGAAAACCTTATCATTAGCAACACTACCAATAACAAGATCATAATCTGTACCATCCATTCCTTTCCTGCACATTAAGATAAAATCTAGCCATTTTTCAGAATAAGAATCAAAGTTCAGTACTTTTAGTTTTTCGCAAGCTTCCTCATTAAAGTCATAAATAGATATAACTCCATTTTTGCCAAGACGTTTGAATCTAGCACACCATTTTTTTGCTTGCATATAAACTGGCGTAACATAAAATCCTTTACAAAAATCAACATTTTGTCTAGAGTGCTCTAAATCTGGCTTATCTACCAAAATAAATGAACCATGATATACAAAATCATATGTTTACGCCTCTTTCTTTCATAATTGCGATAATATCATCTACAATGTAGTCTTTGCTCTGAGTATGTAGCACTTCATACTCAGGAATAATGTATTCATTTAAAATATTTGTTTGCTCTGTCAATGCTAAATAGACTTTCTTTGCTCCAACATTTAGCTTTTGTGCTACGCTTTCTATACAGAAAATGGCAAACTCTAATTCTTTGCTTCCATATGGATTTTTCTCCATTTTGTCTCCCTTTTCAAATTATGATCATTTGCGCGACATTAAAGCTACTGTCTCCACATGACTTGTTCCGTAGAAGCAATCAAATACCTTACATTCGTCAATCTTCCTTGTTTTAAAGAGAGAAATATCACGAGCAAGCGTTACAGGATTACATGAAACGTAAATAACTCTTTCAGGATTCCATGTGTCTATCATCTCAATAACTCTTTTCTCTAATCCAGTTCTAGGAGGATCAACAATGACAGTATCTACATGGGTGTTCTTCTCTTTTTCAACCCACTTAGCACAATCAGAAGTAAATGAAATAGCCTTTGGAGCATTAATATGACTTAAAGCTAAGCACTCTTTATTTAATTC
>JBNMJW010000110.1:0-6862 GCA_050874025.1 Candidatus Ornithospirochaeta sp. | reverse complement strand
CAGTACATAACCTGCCCAGATTGCGGGAAGCGATTCAGAACACCGCCAAGAGAAAGTGTCTGAGTGAGAGAAGTCGAAACCAAGAAGACTTGAGATTGTGTGAGTGTCTGAATCACAGACCATGGTTTGAGAAATTGAATCTCATGGTTTTGGATAATTCCCCTGGTTTCAAAAAGGCCAGGGTTCGGAAAAGAGGAGCATACAAGATGGAGTGTGTTGTCGGTTCCCTTGGTTCAGGAGGAGAAATCGTGCCCGCCAAGCCAAAGGCAGGAATGAGGACTGCTGCAAGAGTGCAGCGCGCAAGGGAAGAGCAGAAGAGGAGAGAGAAAATGAAAAAAGAGCAAGAAGCCAGGGAAGAGCAAGCCAAAGGGGGAAAGAAGAACGCAAGGTCATTGACAGACCTTCTTACTGGTTCGGTCATACTTCGGGGAATCAGCAGGGAGAAGATCCTTGAGAAACTCAACGAAGAGCAGATGAAGGCAAGCATAGAGCACTTCAAAGGCCACACGATAGCAAGCAGGGAGTACAACGGAAAGACTGCTGTATGGCTTGAGATTGCGAAGCTTGCGGAGATGAACCTCAAGAAAGAGCGTGTCTTCGTCAGAACATACGAGGGCAAGTTCCTGGTTGATAAGTTCGTATGGGAGCGGTGAGGGAATGGAGCAGAGAGATTCGGGGGAAGTGAGGAGAATCAAGAAGATCGCCAAGGTGCGGCACAGGCGCTATGTGGTGCTGGCCATAAAAACCAGTCCAGACGAGGTGAAGGCGCTTGTTGCAAGGTGCAGCTTCAAAGGCAGCTTCAAGAAGAATGCGCTTCCAACAATCAGAGTCTTCCGGGGGCTTGGAGTTGAAGAGGTCATGGATCTGGTCATGGGGAAGCTGGACTTGATTATCGCAAAGAGTACGGAAAGCCCTCAGAAGAGGTACAGGATAACCGAGGTCAAGGAACTTGAGCGGTTATGAGTTGAAGAAAAGAGATTTTTGAGAATCAGAAAATTTTGGAATCGGAATTTTTGAAAGGAGAGCATAAATGCCAGTGAAGGATTGCAGGTCATGCAAGTTCATGATGCAGATAAAGGGCGACAGAGCCACATGCAGGCACTATGAGATTCGAAATGGCTTGATACATGACGAGATTTACGAGCGCCCATTCGGGAAGTGCCCACGCTATAAGGAGAGGACAGCGAATGCCATACATCTTGAAGGGCGGGAAGCCCAGTGGGAAGGCAGATTACTATGCTGGTTTTCTAGGCGGAGAGGTTGAGCTTACGGACAAGAGCGACGATGCCTGGAGCTGCCGCAATGAAATGAGGGCAGAAAAGGAGAGAAGAGTGCTATATCGGCTTGGTTACTACATGAGCATTGAAAAAATAGGCTCTAATTGCCCGAAATCTTGCGATAGACGCATTTTGTTACAAAAGACGTGAAATTACTCAACCGATAGGAAAAGACGTGTTTAAAAGCGTTTTTTAGAGGTGTGTTTCTTGAAGGAAAAATAAGAGATCAGGAAGCAAGTCGAAAAAAGAGAAAAAGACCATGGTCAGTGAGGGTAAAAAAGACCATGAAAGAGGCCAAAAAAGACCATGAAAATGACTCAAAAAAGGCTCAAAAAAAGTTCATTTTTAGGGTCAAAAAGGTCTGTAAAAAGACCCAAAAAGAGGAGCAAAAACATGATTGTAGAGTGCATGAATTATCCACAGGTTAAAGGCTTCAGCGAGCTTGATAAAAGGCTCCTGCTGAGAATCAAGACAGAGCGTGCAAGCAGGCTGGCTATCAGAAAAAGCGAGAGCCAGAGCACAAGGATTGTCAAGCAGTGCTGCGACTCGCTCTATAAGCTGATTGATGAAATCCACCAGCTTTCGGGAGTTGATGTTGAAGCGCTGAAGGATATAATCGACAAATCAAATGACGAAATATCATTCCGAACTTACAACGATTTCTTTAACGCATTTAGAGAAAAAGGGGTAAATGTTGCCACCGATGAGGAGTGGGCGCTCTATAAAGAGTGGATGGAAGACAGAAGCAGAGAGAAGATTCTCTGGAAGAATTACAAGGATAGTCTCAAGAAATGATGAATGAATTTAGAGAAAAAATAGGGAAGAAAAATTCTATTGGAAAGGCTTTGAAAAAGGAAAACAATCGTTTCTCTTTTGGCATTGATATTGAAGATGAGCCATCCTTCCAGGAACTGTTCTCACCATTTGAGCAAAGGACTATCAAAGCCATATTCCGAGGGTACAAAGTCGGGAATGAGCTTATGGCGCGTGGCAATCTTGCTCTTCATATAGCGGGGCTTAAAGAGGAAGCAATAAGCGATATGTGCGGTGTAGAGATTGACTATGACGCAGATGAGCAGTGCATGACGATAACGCTCCCTGCTGATATGAGAACAAAAGATGGCGAGGGTGTAATCATTCTTAGGTCAGCAAAAGATGAATCTTCTCTTTCTGATAGAGAGTCTAGCAAAGATGAGATTAAAGAAGATTCTGATAAAGGACTTAACCATGAGTGATTTCACAAAAGAGAGCACAGAAGCTCTAGAGCGGATACTCGATGAGGAATACGAAATCGAGAGAAAGATAAAGGAAGAGGAAAATGGCATTGAGACAATACGGACTTCCATACCAGGGAAGCAAGAATCAGATAGCTGAAGAAATCTGTATGTTTCTTCCAGAAGGAGAGCGCTTTGTAGATCTCTTTGGCGGCGGCGGGGCAATTACTCATTGTGCAATGCAAAGCTACAAGTGGAAAAGCTTCCTATATAACGAACTGAATCCACTGGTTTTCGATACATTTAAGAAAGCTCTAAATGGTGAGTTCGAAGAAGAAATCAAGAATCCAAAATGGATAAGCCGAGACGAGTTCAACGAGAGAAAGAATAAAGATGGTTTCATTGCTTTGGTGTGGAGCTTCTCAAACAATATGCAAGCTTATCTATTCGGCAGGGATATAGAGGAAAGAAAGCGAAGCATTTTCGAGTGGGTAGTAAACAATGTTAAAGATGATTTTGTTAATAAAAACTTCCCCTGTGAAACGTTGGAGAGCGACATCTGGCAAGAGCGCTATAAGGAGTATGCAGCGGTTGCAAGAGATATAGATTTTTTTGATAAATCAAAGGGTTTCCCAAGTTTGATCAGTATAAAGAGAGTACAAGCTTTAAAAAGGATAAATAGGATAGACAACCTCCCCAACGGCGACAGATTGGATATCGAGTTTTCCAATGGCTCGTATGAGCAATTTGTCCATAGGGAGGGGGATGTTGTTTACTGTGATATTCCTTATGAAAAGACTGATTGCAAAGCATATGATGGCTTTGACTATAAGACGTTCTATGACTGGTGCTATACGAGGGACTATCAAGTGTTCTTCTCATCATATGACCAGATATCGGACAACAGATTCTATAGGGTATGGGAGAGAAAAAAGATAGCACGCAATGATAATAAATCCAACAGCCATGAGCGAGTTGAATGTATTTATTCTAACATGCCATACCAAAAAAGCCTGTTAGGTAAACAATATCAGTTTGATTTTTAGGGGGTAAGTAATGGAAAAAAGCAAAATCTTCAATCAAGCAGAAATCGAATACATAAAGAGCCACTACAAAGGAACACCATTTTCCGAGCTTCTCAATGGTCTAAAAGAGGAGTTCGGGAAGGAGTTCAAGCTCAACCAGCTTCTCCACTTCTGCTATAGCCATGGATTCAAGAATGGAGTTGATACAAGGCTTACTGGAGAAGAGGGCAAGGCGCATCGCTTCAAGAAAGGCAATGTGCCTTACACCAAAGGCAAGCACCTGGAAGATTTCGTGAAGAGTCCAGAAGCCATGGAAAGGTTCAAAAAATCCTGCTTCAAGAAAGGGCACACACCACACAACAAGGAAGCTGTTGGCACAGTGATAGTTGATACTTTTGGTTATCTTCGCAAGAAGATAGCTGAGCCAGATAAGTGGGAAAGAGTTCATAAGCTTGTGTGGGAAGAAGCACATGGTAAGCTTGAAGAAGGACAGAAGATAATCTTCCTGGATGGAAATAAGCAGAATGTATCTCTTGATAATCTCATGGCTGTAAGCAGTGAGGTCAACGCAAAGAGAATGAAGTTTGGACAGCCTGCAAACTCAGAGATTGGAAAGACAATAGCCATTCTCTCTGGGCTTGAGGTGGAGATTGATAGAAATTCTAAGAAAGAAAAGTCTCATAAAAAATAAAGAAGGAGTAAGAAAAATGGCAGACAGAACAAAGAACACATTGGGCGATCTGAACAATATGTTGTTCATGATGGCAGAGGAGCTGATGGATTCAGAAGAAGACAGCAAAGAGGGGTTCAAGCGCAAGATGGAAAAGGCTAGAGCGCTCTCTGCTGTCGGCTCAACCATAGTAGCAAATGCGAATCTCATTTACAAGGCAACAGTGCTTAGGGATTCAGAGAAGAACATTCATGGAGTGCCCCGCCTGTTAACCAGCAATCCAAATGACAAGAACTATATAGGAGAACCAGTAGATGATAGAAAGGTTTGATAAGAAGAGCAACAAAGACTTGACCAAGAAAATAGTCACCATCTCAGACCTTCTAGGCAAGAAGGGATTCAAGCCAGAAGAGATAGAAGGGAAGCTAGTCGCAAAGAAAGGCGCAATCACTGTTGATTTCAATCTGAAGAAAGGGACAATGCGAGTCACAACAAGCACAGGCTTATACATGGAAGAGAAAGTATCAAGAGTATCAATCGAGAATGGCTGCTTCATCTTCGGAAACAAGACACTGATTTTTTAGGAGAGAACATGAAGACAATCACATCAAGAAAACTGGCAATGGAGTACATAAGGAAAGCAGCTGAAGAGGGTATGGATATCCTCTTCAAGCCAATGGCTTACCTTGGAAAGTATGAAGGCACAATCATAGTCTGGGATATCCATAACAAAGGCTACCATGTGTCTATCATGAAGGTTACTAGAGATACATGGTTTCTCAACTTGATCAGAGAAGGCTTTGGCCAGGAGATGATGAAGGAGTATGAAGCAAAAGAAGGCGACTTAGCACCATCTCTCGCTTATGTGAAAGAGTTCATTAGAGAGAATATGAAGGAGATATAAAATGGAAAAGAATAAAACCATAAAGACCAACCCCAAAAGGAAGACCACCATCACCGATAGCGAAATCAGAGCACATCTATTAGATCATGGCTGGAAGCGTGGTTCATGCTACTACTTCAAAGGCGACAACATGATCTTCGTGAGTGCTGACAGAATCGACTTTGACTTCTGTGGCGGAAGCGTTACAGGCACATGCTACTTTGACAATCTCTGCATAGATGATGATGGCGACTTGAAGCTCATGTCAGCTGATTTGTACCTGGAGGTTTAGATTATGAACAAAGAATTAGCATTAGAAAGCAGAATCAAAGAGCCAGTAACTCTTGATAATCTCAGAGACGTAATCAAGGAAGCCATCGAAGCAGGTGGCTACTTGACCAAGGAAAAGCTGGAAGAGGATACGGAGTGCGCATACAACTACCACTACAGCAACAACGCAATCATGATTGCTTTTGCCAACTTTCTAGGGCTTGAAGGAAGGCTCTATGCACTGCGCAATGGCATGCTCGAGCTACCTAATATCAAAAGAAATGATTGTGAAATCGTATCAGATAGCTCTGGGAAGATATGGGAAATACTTCTCCATAAGCTTGATAATGGATTGTGGATAGCACATACAGACACTTATAGTGTCGTGGGCTACTGGGAAATTTTTCTTAAGCCTTATGCCTGCAAAATATATCCATCGAGAGAAGCAGCTCTTAGATACGAAGCGCAATATTTCTTGAACTGTTACAACACAATAGAGACTAAGAATCCAAAGTGGGCACCATATTTAGAGCAAGCAATCAAAGAAGCAAAAAGATTGGGAGAAATAAGATGACAGATCAAGAGAAATTAGAGTTTCTATCAAAAGCTTTGGAAGAAAACGGATGGGAAAAAACTCATTTTTTTCATTGCAGGCAAAAAAGACCAAGTATTGAGCGATCATTGCAGATATTCTAAAGCAGGAGTGTTAATAACCATCATCAAAGAAGAAAAAACCAAAGACATTAATGTCAATATTTACATCAATAGATGGCGTATCTCTGGACTCCCTATAAGCGAATACGAAGTCTTCTCAGACCATATGGAGTTCACTGCATTTGGGGTATCAGTCATGATCAGGCTTTCAGATGCTTATGTCTTAATGGAATACGAGCCTTAATCTCTATAAATTCTTAGTGAGACTCAAAAAAAAAGCCTCGCCCATCAGCGATGGGCTGGTAAGATATCCTGACAGGGGGATAATTAATTTATAAGTCTGCTTAGGGAGAGTGTCAAGAATAAACAAACTATTATCTCCTGGTTTTCTCTTTCTTGACACTTTCCCTATCTTTGTAAAATACCCTCTATAACCCCCCTAGCCAAAAGGGTACAAATGTACAACTTTCCGTTAGAAAACGCGCGAGCGGCGACTGGTTCCCTAAAAATATGGGTTAGCAGTACCTAACCAATAAAAAAAGTATAGGCAAGTACAAGGGTGGAATGTGAATTTAAGTTAGTCATGCCTAACTACTAAAAAATAAGGCTCAAAATCTTTGTGGGTGGTATTTGAGCAAAACAGATAGATAAAAGAAAGGGTGTATTCCTATAATTGTAATAACGACAAAACAAACAAAGGAAACACCCATATGGATAATAACACACCAGAGCTCTTCTTTGACAGTAGTCTTCTTGCTGATCCAGAAACGACTATCGAATACAAGATCACACATAGAATCATTACCTATGAAATGAACAATCCAACACCAAGGTTAGAAGTATGTCCACACTGTGGCCATATAGGTCTT
>JBNMJW010000109.1:0-6883 GCA_050874025.1 Candidatus Ornithospirochaeta sp. | reverse complement strand
TTTAATCAAAAAATCACCTTCAACTTCGTCTTCTTGAGACTCCGTCGGAGGTGATTTATTTCTTTATAGGGCTATTAGCATTTTATTTTTGCTCGTGCAACAGCCCCCAATAATTATTTTAAATTCAACTTAAATAGAAAACTGTAAGATACAGAAACAAACATATAAAAGAAGGAGAATAACACCTTGCCATCTCTTAAGCTTTCCATTCTTTAGCGTTGGCAAAGTAAGGATTGCCATAACAGCTAACATTAGAGGAATATCTATTAGAAGCGATGTGTTGTATCCCATTATCGTGGAGTCTTCTGGGATTGTAAAAGGCTTGAGAGTTGATGAAATACCACTTACTAAAACAAGATTAAAAAGGTTTGCACCAATAATATTTCCGAGTGATAGAGCACTGTGGCCTTTTACTAGGGAAGTAATAGCTGTAACAAGCTCAGGTAGTGATGTTCCAAGTGCAACTAGCGTTAAGCCAATTACTGCTTCAGGAACACCTAATGCCTCAGCAATCTTTGTTCCATTATCGACTAAGAGGTTGGCACCAATAGCAATTAATGCAGCCCCGACAACAAGAAGAACTAAATCTTTCCAAAGAGGATTACTTTCAGCTTCCTTTTCCTCTTCTGTTAGTTCTACTTTAGGCATTCTTGTTGCTTGTCTTACAGTCAGAACCATATAGACAACGAACAATAAGAGAAGTACGATACCAACCCAACGAGCAAAAAAGCCTGTTGTATATGCAATTAATGCATAGAAAATTGCACTAACAAAGAAAAATAGTGTTGGAATACGAAGTGTACTTTTATCAACATCAGTTGGTCTTATAGCAACAGTCAAAGCAGCAATAAGAGACGTATTACATATTACGGATCCAATAGCATTGCCATATGCTATCTCACCATGACCGGAAAGCGCAGATGTTGCACTTACCATAACTTCAGGTAGCGTTGTTCCAATAGAGACAACAGTTGCACCTATTAAGAGCTCTGGTATATGAAAACGCTTAGCGCATCCGGTTGCACCATCAACAAACCAATCTCCGCCCTTTATTAAAAGAACCAAGCCAACACAAAATAGTAAAACAGTTAAAAACACTTTTATCCTCTCTGATGAAAGAAGATAATGTTCTTTTTAATATTAGACAATAGCTATAGAGATTCCATCCATTTTTTATTCTTGAAGATTTTTGTTACCATCAAGAGCCTCACTATTTCCTCTAATGATAAAAAGAAATAGACCCAATACAGAGGAAGAACAAAAAGCTTTGACGAAATAAGAGCAAGAGGAACACCAAAGACCCATGTACCTATTAAATCGACATACATAGACAAATCTGTTCGACCGCCACTACGGATTATTCCGCCACCAATTACCATGTTCAATACCTTCACTGGCGCAATTAAGCCATAAACAAGAAGTGTTTTATATGTAAGCTCTGCAACATTAGGCTCGACGTTATATAGAGAAATATATGGCCTGCGACCGAGAATTATGACAATAGAAAGAACTATGCTAATAACAAATGAAGTGAAAATTACGCTCTTAGAGTTGTTATATGCTTTCTCAAAATCTTTTTTTCCTAGTTCCTTACCTATTAAAATTCCTGAGGCTTGGCTTAACCCTGTTAATGAGCCAATAAAAAGTGATTGTATTGGACCTGTTAAACCATAAGAAGCAGCACTATCTCGTCCTAGATGTCCATAGACAGATGCATAAACATTTTCCCCCAATCCCCAAAAGAATTCACAAAACAAAATCGGAAGAAGAATCTTCATAAACGGTTTTATATATTTTGAATAACAAGCTTTTTCCTCATTTTTCATTAGAATCTTTATTGACGGTAAGAAAACTAAAAGAAAACTTATTATTTGGCTAATAAGTGTAGCTATAGCAGCACCCTCTATTCCTAACTTTTTTACATAGATAAAGTAGTAGTTCAAGCCACTATTAATTGATGCTGCAATAAAAGACGAATAGAGCGGAAATAATGCCTTCTCATAACATCTTAAGAGTGTTGAGAGAATAAGAGATAAGCCTTGAAATAAGAATCCTGGAGCTATTATTTTCAGATACTTAGAAGCTTCAATAATTGTAACTGTATCTGATGTATATAGCTTCATGACCCACATAGGAAAGAAAAAAGAGGGAACAATAAAAAACAAAATCACAGCAGAAAGAAAGATTAGTGTTATATTAAACGAGCTTTTTTCTCCTTCTCTATCTTTCTTTCCAATGTATTGGCTAATCATTATCCCACTACTAGATACTATCGCAGAAATAATCACAGAAAAGAATGAAGCAAATTTTCCACCAAGTGTTGTGGCAGCAACAACAGTTGAACCAAGGTGGCCTAACATAAGCGTATCTACAACAGAAAAAGACGAAGATAGAAGACTTTGGAATGTTATAGGAAGAGCAACCTTTACTAATGACTTTTTAAATTCAGAATCCATTTTATTCTCCATACGTATAGTAGTCGCATGAAGAAAAATTCTCAAAGGTTAATCGCATAACCTTTCAACAGTGTGCCCTTTTTCTAATTTAGTATTGATTTTTATAATACTCTCAATACTCTCTTTTCTAACCATCTTTTTTATTGCATAGATTGTCTTCCTTGCTCTATCTAGATAGTCTTGCTTTATTGTGGCTAAGCCTTCAATATCTGCCATAAGAGTACCATCAAAACCAATGACTGATATAAAAGAAGGAACAGAAAAATTAAGAGATGAAAGGAAAGAAATAAAGTCGAGAGCATAGTAGTCAGAGACAGCAAAAACTCCAGTAAATGTTTTTATGTAGTCTAGTCGTTCTTTATATTCATTCCATCTTGTTTCTTTATTTCTTGAGACAATTAAGAGTTGAGAAGATGGAAGAATAGATTTTAAGCCACTAGTTCTATCCCCATCCATTCTTGAATTATTGTCAGAAATAATGAGAATCCTTTTATGTCCCATTTCCTTATAATATTTTCCAACCTTTATCCCGGCTTCATAGTCATCTAGTATTAGTGACACTACCCCACTATTTTGGCAAACAGATATTCCATCATAGACAACAAAAGGTATTCTTGTAGCATTTCTCAGCTGAGAATAGTCTTCGTCACAAAAGCCAATTAGAACTATTGCTTCCATGTTCCACATAGACGAGAACTCTGGAACAGATAGAATATCTTTTGTAGTTTTTATCATTAAGAAATAGTTTTCTTCTTCACTTACTGCATTAAGAGCATTTAAAGCGGACGAAATAAATCCATCCTCCAATACTCTATTATGATACTTTTCATGGTTGTTGATTATTACACCAATTATTCTAGAAGAGTTTCTGCCAAGTAAAATTGCTGCCATAGATGGAATGTAATTGTTTTTCTCTAAGGCTTTTTCTACCTTTTCTATAACACAAGCAGATACCTTATTCTTCTTTCCATGTATTACATTGCTAACCGTTGCTGTGCTAACGCCAACTTCATCGGCTATATCGCGTATAGTTACTCTATATTCCCTATCCATTATTAAATCTTATCCGCGTTGGAAAACAAACAAAACTTTTTTTAGTGTTAAGAATTTGTAAAGATAATTTAAAACAAATGTCAAAACTTTGTTACAAATGAAATTTTTTCTATCTAAATAAGAAAAATGCTACCTATAATTGCGTAAAAGCGACCAAATATATGGTAGCTACGGAGGTTAAAATGGAAAAACTATTTGTTGTAGCACTAGCTATGCTTTTAGCGCTATCGCTATTTGCTCAAGGTTCTAGTGAATCAAGTTCAACTAAAAAAGTTGAAGACACACTCGATGTTTACTCTATCATGCCTGAAAAGTATGCAACACAGGTATTTGAACAGTTCACAAAGGATACTGGCATTAAGGTAAATTTTGTTAGACTATCTTCAGGAGAGGCTCTATCTAGACTTATTGCCGAAAAAGATAATCCACAGGTCGACTGTCTTTGGGGTGGTCCGTCAGACACATACGACGCAGGAATAAAAGAAGGAATTTTTGCTCAATATGAACCAAAAGAAGCAAGCGCTATTCCTCTTAACTACCAGAGTCCAGATCATTATTGGACAGGCATTGGCTTGATTCCTCTCTGTATTTTAACAAATACTGATTTCTTAAAGAAGAATAATCTTGAAGCCCCTCAAAGCTGGTATGATTTATTAAATCCAGCCTATGCCAATGGCTTGCAGATGGCTGACGCAAGAACAAGTGGCACAGCTACTGAAAGAATCTATGCAATGGTTCTAGGTCTTGGCGAAGATGAAGCATTTAGAGTACAGAAAGAGATGAACAAGAATGTTCAACTTTATACAAAGAGTGGTGCCGGTGGAGCTCTTCCAATTGCTAATGGACAGGCTGCAAGCGGTATCTTCTATCTTGTTGATGCTCTCGATATCGTTCTTCAGGGCTATCCTCTTGTTATTTCCTATCCAAAAGAAGGTGTAACTTATGGAGTTGAAGGATCTGGCATTGTTAATGGATGTAAGCACCCTGAAGCAGCAAAAGCACTCATGGATTGGGCTTCTAGCAAGGCTCTTGGCGAATTAATGATGGCAAATAGCATTTGCTACGTTCCTACTAGACCAGATGTCGCAGTTACACTTGACGCATTAGATATGTCAAAGATTCCACTAATCGAGTCTTCTTCAGCTTGGAAAGGCGAAAATAGAGCTAGATTCGTAGAAAAGTGGGAAAACGAAGTTATCTCCAATAACTAATATAACTAATAAGGGGAGGTTCTCCTCCCCTCTCTATGGAGCATAAATGAATAATAAACACATAGTCGGGCCAAAGAAGACCCTTCTTGCAAAAAGAGACCCAACGCTTTTTTGTGCACTAACAATTATTTGGCTATTATTTGCACTTTTTATTTTCTATCCAATAATAAAACTCCTGGGAGCTGCCTTCTTCTCTAATGGAAAGCTTTCAGTAGAGATGCTTAAGAAGAATTATTTAAGCAAAAATACTCTTCTTAGTCTTTTTAATTCTCTATACCTTGCTGTCTTTGTAGCTATTGTCGGTACAATTCTTGGTTACATATTTGCACTCTTTGTAAATAGAACAAATATGCCAAGTTGGCTAAAAGTAATAATTAATGCAATTACTATTCTTCCATTAATCTCTCCGCCATTTACTTCATCTATTTCCCTATCTATGGCACTTGGACCTAATGGAACACTACTCAAGCTTTTTCACATTGAGAATTTTAATATATATGGTTTCAAGGGAACTTTTATTGCTGAAACACTAACATATTTCCCTGTGTCATATATGGTTATATCATCAATATTAAATACAATGAGTTCAAGCTTAGATGATGCTGCTCTCTCTTTAGGAGCAGAAAACAGCAGAATTCTAAGAACAGTTACGTTGCCACTTAGCATGCCTGCTGTTGCAAATTCATTCTTATTGCTATTTGGCTCTTCTCTTGCGGACTTTGCTACTCCGCTTATTCTTGGTAGCCATACATTCCCTATCCTACCAACTCAAGCTTATTTGCAAATAACTGGTAAATTCGATATAAATGGAGGCTCTGCACTATCGCTATTATTGCTAGTTCCTGCACTTCTTGTATTCTTTTTTCAGCAGTTTTTAATTGGCAAAAAGAATTATGTAACAGTATCTGGCAAAAGTGGGCACCAATCTGTCTTTAGTCCATTACCTGTTGCCGTTAAGATAATTTGTTATACAGTTGCAACAGTCATACTTTTATTCGTCGTCTATCTCTACTATATAATTCTAAAAGGATCACTAGTTAAGGTTTGGGGAATAAATGAGACGATAACATTTAGTCATTATAGCTATGTCTTTAAACGAGGAATGAAAGCTATAACAGATACGCTAAAAATTGCATGCATTTCAACACTTGTTGGAGGAGTATTAGGCGTTGTTATTGGTTACATAGTGCAAAGAAAGAATTTTCCACTAAAACGATTCTTGGATTTTTCAAGCATGCTTAACTATGCTCTACCTGGAACTGTTGTTGGTATTGCATATATAATTGCATTTAATAAAAAGCCAATAGTTTTAACCGGAACGCTAACTATTTTAGTTGCAGCATATGTTTTCAGATACTATTCGACAGCAATACGTTCTGTAATGGCATCCCTTGCTCAAATTGATCCATCTATTGAGGAAGCGTCCTTATCTCTTGGAGCAAGTTCAGTTAGAACATTTACAAAGGTAACAGTGCCTCTTATTGTGCCTGCTATTCTTACAGGAATGAGGTATTTATTTATTCACAGTATGACAGCAATAAGCGCTACAATATTCCTTGTTTCTGCAAGATGGACGCTCTTAACAACAAGAATACTAGAGAGCATGACGGAGTTGCAATTTCCTCAAGCATGCGCATTCTCAATAGTATTGATAGTCTTCGTTTTTATTGCTGATGCTTTGATTGCACTTGCATTAAAACTATACACAAAACAATTTCAGCAAAAAAGCTGATAGTAAGAGAAAATAACAATGAAAGAAATAGCTCTAGAATTAAAAAATGTAAAAAAAGTATTTGAAAAAGATGGCAACAAACTCGTTGCTGTCGATAGCACATCACTAGAAGTTGAGAAAGGCGAACTTGTCACATTTCTAGGTCCTTCTGGATGTGGAAAAACAACAACACTAAGAATGGTTGCTGGCTTTGAAACACCAACTAGTGGTACTATCACATTTGGTGGCAAAGATATGACAAATGTTCCTGTAAACAAAAGAGGAATTGGTTTTGTCTTCCAAAACTATGCTTTATTCCCTCACATGACAATTTACAATAACGTTTCATATGGCCTGAAGGCGAGAAAAGAGGATGACAATGCCATCAAGGCTAAGGTTGGCGACGCCTTGGAGCTTGTAGGCCTCTCTGGCACAGAAAACAAATACCCTAA
>JBNMJW010000108.1:0-6947 GCA_050874025.1 Candidatus Ornithospirochaeta sp. | reverse complement strand
TGACGTTTCTCGTCCTACTAGCTATGGCTATGAGAGAAACTACACATTCCTTGGGTCTATTGGCAAAGAAAAAGAAAATGGAGTTTGGGAGCTTAATTGTAAGAATCACATACAGCGTGGAGAAGAGCTTGAGTTTATAGGCCCTGATGTACCTCTTCTTTCAGACAAAGACTTTACTCTTTTAGATGAAAACATGTTTCCACTCTTACAAATTGATCATATGAAGAAAGGTTATATTAAATCTTCCCTTCCACTAAAGGAAGGTTATATCATTCGTAAGCTTTCAGATTGTAAATATGTATAGGAGTCTCCGTTGAGAAGGTTTTTATTAGCTCTTACTATCTTTTTATTTAGTCTAACTGCTCTCTTTGCTTATACAGATAGCTTTAGTTTGTACAACCAAAATTCTGATTGGAAATCATTTTTCCGTGCAATAAAAGATGATAGAGGAAAAGGTGAAGTCGAAAGCTTATATAACAAATACGTATCCTCTTCAATAAATGACGTAGAAAAAGCAAGAGCTGAATACAATATGATAAGGTATCTTGTTGATTTAGGTTACGAAAAAGAAGCAGAAGAGCATTTAGAGAAACAAAGAATAATTGCAGAGAGCATGGAAAGCAGAGATGATTATCTTGCTCAAGTTACAAAGCTAGACTACATCTCCAGCAGATACTATGTTACTAAAGAATTATTTTTGGGAATGGAGAACTCTAACTTAACGAAAAAGATTTACTCTGAATACCCAGAGGAAGTCTCTATAGTAATTACAAATGCTTGGAGGCTAATATACACACCGCAGATAGCTGGTGGATCAAATAAGAATGCAATAAAGATACTTCTTCCTCTTTTAGATGAAATAGAATCAATTAGTGAAGAAGATTTATATTCAATATATGGCGCTTTAGCTACAGCATACTACAACAGGAAAGACTATGTTGCAGCGAAAGAATACTTAGCGGAAGCTTTAGATATTTTTAGTGGGGAAAAAACAATTTTGGAACTTAAGGAGAAGTTAGACAAAAAATGAGGCAATACCTTACTCTTATTTCTTACATAACCCTTATTGTTGGTATTTGGACACTAGTATGTATTATTTGCAATCTAATTAGATTCCACTACATTAATAGAAAAGGGAAGAATTACAAGCTCTCCTCTTCTCCTTTAGTTTCTATAATAATTCCTGCACGTAACGAAGAAGAGAATCTTCCTGCTCTTCTCTCTTCAATGATAGAACAAGAATATAAGAACATAGAGATACTTGTAGTTGATGATAAATCTCAAGATAAAACATGGTCTATCATCAAAGAATTTGAAAAAAAAGACGAGAGAGTAAAAGGCTTTCAAACAGATGATGTAAAGCTTTCTAGCCATGGAAAGATAAATGCAATGCTTCACATCATTCCAAAAGCAAAAGGAAAGTATCTTTTATGTACCGATGCCGATACTATCCACAACAAAGATTCTGTCCTTAATGCTTTAAAGACCATGGAAGCCTTTTCTTTTGATATTCTCTCAGGTTTCCCTTCTGAAGTCTCTTCTTCATATTTAGCTCGAACAATTACTGCAAGCATGATCTTTTCAAATGTGTTTATCCCTCATTTCATCTTTAATACGCTTCAATTATCTGCTTTCGCAATTGGCATTGGCCAATTTGTAATGATGAATCGAGAAGCATACAACAGTGTTGGAGGATACGCTAAAATTGAAGGTGAAATATGTGATGATTTAGCAATCATAAAGCTCTTTATGAAAAATGGGAAAAAGTATGGCTTTACATCTCTCAAAAAGTCTGTAACTTGCAAGATGTATGATACTGGAAATGAAGCATTTAGAGGAATTGAAAGATCAATTTCGGGGGTATTTCCTCCTTCAAAAATCGTCTTTATGGGCTTAATAGTTGCAGTTATTTTATTAATTTCTATTTACTTCTTACCACTTTTAACTCCGCTTTTCATCCATTACGGCTTAAATAATCTCTTATATATTGCGTTATTTGGTTGGCTTTTAACTTATGTAAGTTGGTTTATAGCTGGACGTAGTCTTAATTTTAAATACTCTACTTCACTCTCCTCTTCTCTAACTATTTTAGCTATATCAGCAATGTTTATTCATGGTCTATATATAAGACTAAGAGGCAAAAAATTTATTTGGAAAGGACGAGAAGTTTAAAAAAGAATAGAAGATTATCCTATTTTGTCGTTTGTAATCTTGAAGTATTAACGTGTTATGATAAAATTTCCTAGATAAATCGATAAAAAAGGAAGGAAAAAGAAATGACAAACGACGATTTAAAGGCTCAGTTTGAAATCTACTTAAATGAGAATGATAAGTTTGTAAATAAGGGGATTAAAGCTAGTGCAACAAAAGCTAGAAAGGCATTGGCTGAAATTATCAAACTCAGTAAAGAAAGAAGAGTCCAAATTCTAGAAGAAAAAGAAGCTATGACTAAAGACTGAATTTAAATTAATTAATGAAGCTATAGGCTCTAGGAAATCCTAGAGCTTTTTTCTTCCCCTATTTTATATTAAAATCTACCTATGATATTTCCACTTGAAGAAAAACTAAAATACTCAATCCTTTCAATATTTTGTCTCTTATTCTTTTACTCCGTTTATTTTGTAAAAATGATATGTCAAAAAAGAAAGGGCATACAAACAAGACAAATAGGAAAAAGAAAAGAAAAAGGACTTCATAGAGTTGAAGTACTTATGGGCATAGCTACATTACTTGCTCCATTTTTTGAGATGCTTTCCATCTGTTTTAATTGGTCTTATTTACCACCTAGTGCTCGTTTTACAGGCTTTTTAATTGCACTGTGTGGAGATATTATCTTTCTTCTTTCCGTTTTAGAAATGAAAGATAGTTGGCGGGCAGGAATACCAGAAAAAGACAAAACAAAACTTGTAACAACAGGACTCTATAGATTTAGTAGGAATCCTGCTTTCTTGGGCTTTGACTTAATGTATATTGGCCTATTCTTGATGTATTTTAATCCTTTGAATCTTGTATTTTCTCTATTTCCAATTATTATGCTCCACCTTCAGATTCTACAAGAAGAAAAATACCTCACATCTATCTTCAAAGACAGCTACACTGAGTATAAAAATAAGGTCTTTAGATACCTTGGAAGACGATAAAAAGAGCCCTTTTTCGGGGCTCTTCTTAATATCAGAAAACTTTATTTAAGAGATTTCAATAAC
Source organism: Candidatus Ornithospirochaeta sp. (assembly GCA_050874025.1). GTDB lineage: Bacteria > Spirochaetota > Spirochaetia > Sphaerochaetales > Sphaerochaetaceae > Ornithospirochaeta. The sequence goes on along the minus strand of JBNMJW010000108.1, from coordinate 3,744 downwards.
TCAATATGTTCGGTACTCTTTTTGATTACCTCTTCAAATTCAGCTTTCTTCATCTTTTCTTTTTCGATAGCTTCGCTCTTAGCATGAGAAATAAAGTTTTCATTTGCTAGCTTCTTTTCACTTTGCATTAAATTAGCTTCAGCCTTAGCTTTTTCATTTTCTAGTCTCTTTATCTCACCATCTACGTCGATAGCATCACGAGCAAAGATAAATGCTTCAAAGCCTTGACCATGAGTTGGGAACTGAGAAGCAACATCTTCACTGTTGTCTTTATCGATGATAAGAGAAGAAGCGTTGATGAAGGATGCAATTATATCTTTCTCTTCTTCCAAGAATGGAACAAATGGAGAATCTTTATCTGGTCTTACAACAACCTTAATCTTCTTTTCTGGTCCAATAGAAAGAGTACTTCTAACAGCTCTTACTGCCCTTACAATTTCCTGAAGGTAATCCATGCTCTTGTCTGCTTCACTATCATTCCACTCTTCTTTTACTTCTGGGTATGGTGCAACAATTACATCACCCTTATGGTTAGGAAGCTTTTGATAGATTTCCTCTGTAATAAATGACAAAAATGGATGCATTAAGCGCATAGATATCTCGAGGATATCCATAATGATAGAAACCTGAATATCTTTTTCTCTATCTGTTCCTCTTAAAAGCTTTTCTTTGCTTGCTTCGATATACCAATCACAGAAATCATTCCAGAAGAAAGAATAAACAGCACTTGCAGCTTCGTTAAAATGATAGCCTGCCATAGCTTCATCTATTGTTTTAATTGCTTTATTTAAGCGTGAATAAATCCATCTATCAGGAATAGATAGCATTGATCTATCAACCTTAACAAGCTCTCTGTTTTCAAGATTCATAAGTAAGAATCTTGTAGCATTCCAAATCTTATTGGCAAATCTTGAGCCAAGGCGGAATGAAGACATGTCAATTTGAACATCTTGTCCTTGTGCTGCAAGGTAGCAAAGTGTGAACTTTGTTGCATCAGCACCATACTCATCGATAACTTCAAGTGGATCAATACCATTGCCAAGACTCTTACTCATCTTACGGCCATGAATATCTCTTACAAGACCTGTTATGACTATATCTTTAAATGGAGCAACTCCTAAGAATTCCTCACTTGCCATAATCATTCTACTAATCCAGAAGAAGATAATATCATAAGCAGAAACAAGAGTATTTGTTGGGAAGAACTTCTCAAAGTCTGGTGTTTTTTCTGGCCAACCAAGTGTGCTAAATGGCCATAGCCATGATGAGAACCAAGTATCAAGAACATCTGTATCTTGATGCAAATTCTTACTATGACATTTTGGACACTCTACTACATCGGTACGAGAAACAATCATCTCGCCACAATCGTTACAGTACCATACAGGAATTCTATGTCCCCACCAAAGCTGACGAGAAATACACCAATCTTTAATTGTTTCCATCCAATGGAGGTATGTATTTTCCCATCTCTTTGGATAGAAGGCAATGTCGCCATTTTTCCATGCATTAATGGCCTTATCTGCCATGCCTTTCATTCTAACGAACCACTGCTCTGAAAGATATGGTTCGACAACTGTATGACAACGATAGCAGTGACCTACATCATGGTTATAATCTTTCTCACTTAAGAGATAACCTTTCTCTTTTAGCTCCTCAGCAACAAGCTCTCTTGCTTTTGCTGCTGGAATGTTTCTATACTTTTCAGGACAATTATCATTAAGAGTTCCATCTGGATTTAAAACGTTGATAGCTTCCAAATTGTGGCGTTTTCCACATTCCCAGTCGTTTGGGTCATGAGCAGGAGTAATCTTTACCATTCCTGTTCCAAAGTCCTTCTCAACAAAGCTATCTGCAATGATTGGAATTTCTCTATCTGTTAATGGAAGACGTAACTTCTTTCCTACGATAGATGTATATCTTTCATCTGTTGGGTTAACTGCAACAGCAACATCACCAAACATAGTCTCAGGGCGTGTTGTAGCAACTGTAATCCATCCAGAACCATCTGAATATGGATACCTTACATCATAGAGTTTTCCAGGAACATTTTCATATTCAACTTCATCATCAGCAAGTGCAGTACCACACTTAGGACAATAGTTTACAAGATAGTTTCCCTTGTAAATAAGACCTCTTTCATAAAGTGTAACAAAAGCTTCTCTAACAGCCCTACTTAAGCCCTCATCCATAGTAAAACGCTCATGGTCCCAATCACATGATGAACCAAGCTTTTCAAGCTGACGCTTTATTATGTCATGATGCTTATCTTTTACTTGCCATGTACGCTCTAAAAACTTTTCACGGCCTAAATCTTGTCGTCTTAATCCCTCTTTTGCAAGTTGACGCTCTACAACGTTCTGTGTAGCAATACCAGCATGGTCTGTTCCTGGAACCCAAAGAGTTGGAAGTCCCTTCATTCTCTTATATCTAACGATAATATCTTGAAGATTATTGTTAAGGGCATGACCCATATGTAAGACGCCCGTAACATTTGGAGGTGGCATCACCACAGAGAAGTGACCTTCTCCACTTCTAGGAGCAAATTCGCCCTTTTCTTTCCATTCGTTATAAATACGATCTTCAAATTCTTTTGGATTGTAAGTCTTTGTTAACTCTACAGCTTTCATCCGATCCTCCAATTGTTCAGAATTTTATCAAATAAAACAAATGGTAACAATTACAAGATGCAAAGTGTGTAGCATTTAATAAAAAAAGAAAGGTCCTTGCGACATTGCAAAGACCCTAAGAAAATTAGTTTTCGCTACTTTGAGTACTATCTAAAGGCTGTAGCCCTTTTATAGATATATCTACGTTGTAGCCTTTACTATCTAAGTATTGGAGTATTTCCTCAAGTGAATAATTGTCTAAGCTCTCTTTATTGGATACAAATCTAACGTTGTCACTCTCAGCATTAACGGTGAAAGATGGGAGGATATCACTTGTTTGATTGCTATTTGTACCAAAAAGCATAAAACCACCAACAAAGATAAATGTTGCAGCAGCAGCTGTTGCAATCATTGAAGGAATGCTCATCTGAATCTTTCTTCTAAAGATGCTTACTTTGCTCTTTTCATTGAAGAACTTATTATCAAGTTTCTTGTAGATAGCATCTTTATTTCTATTTAACTCTTCTTCAGAAAATGAATCAGATTGAATTGTCCTATCTAAATTCTCCATAGAATGAAGAAGATTACGACAAGTTGCACAATGTGAAAGATGTTCTTCTACTTGAGTCTTATAAGGCTCCTTTAACTCCCCATCTAAATATGAAGAGAGCATCTGTAAATCAATACACATCTTTTTCCTCCGAAGTAAGCAAACTCTCGAGCTTATGTCGTGCCCTATGAACTCTTACCTTTACATTAGTTTCAGAAATTCCAAGTACCTTTCCTATAGCTTTATAATCCAAACCAGAATACTCCTTGAGCTGAATTACAAGCCTCAAGTTCTCCGGGAGTGCCTCAACAGCACGCCTAACATTCTTTCTCTCCTCTTCTTCGATGACAGCGGAAGCAGAGTCTGTATAGTTGGCTAGCTCGCTACCTGGCATCTTCTTCACCTTCTCAACAAGCTGAAGCTCTCGTTTATTATGCTTCAGATGGTTGAGGGAGAGATTCTTTGTTACTCTTAAGAGCCAATACTTTGCATCATCCATTGTCGGGAAACTCATATTCTTAACATAGAATCTTTCAAAAGTTTCCTGAACAAGGTCCTCCGCAATCTCTTGGTTATATACAATAT
>JBNMJW010000107.1:0-7015 GCA_050874025.1 Candidatus Ornithospirochaeta sp. | reverse complement strand
TCAATTAGCCTTCCTCAGCATACTATTAACGATAGAATGGAGGAAGAAGAGTTAATTGTTACAGGACGCCATGATCCAGTTATTGGCCCAAGAGCAACAGTTGTCGTTGAAGCAATGAGTGCTTGTGTAATACTAGACTCACTTCTTATATGGAAAAGCTACCAACATGAATAATTACGATAGACCATTAATGGTTCAAAGTGACAGGACAATGCTACTAGATGTCCATTCGCCATCATTTGACGAATGCAGAAAAGATATTATTGCTTTCTCTTCTTTGATTAAGAGTCCTGAGCATATACATACATACAGTCTTACATCTCTTTCAATCTGGAATGCAATATCTTCAGGAAAGACAGAAAAAGATATAATCAGCGCATTAAAAAAATGGTCTAAATATGAAATAGATGATAGGGTCTTATTCTTTATTAGCGATACTTCGTCGCGCTATGGTCTAATCGAGATGAAGGAAAATGATGATAAATCATACCTTTTAAAAGTAAAAAATCATGGTGTTGCTATTTTATTAAAGAAGGATAAGACGCTTTCTCCTCTTCTTTTACCTTCAGATAAAGAAGATTGCTTCACATTTAATAAATTAAATAGAGGAACAATTAAGGTTCTTCTTATAAAGCTAGGCTACCCTGTTGTTGATTCTATTCCACTAAAACAAAGTGATTTTGTCGACATTAAGCTAAATGAGAGTTTATCTATTCGTCCTTACCAAAATGATGCACTAGCGTCCTTTGTTGATGGTGGCTCTTATGGCACTGTCGTTCTTCCTTGCGGTAGTGGTAAAACTATTGTAGGGCTAATGGTTATGGCAAAGGAAAAAACCAAGACTCTTATTCTTTGCCCAAATGTAACATCTGTTCACCAATGGATTAGAGAGATAACAGAAAAAACTAACATTAAAAGAGAAGATATTGGCGAATATACAGGTAGCGAAAAAGAGATAAAAGATATAACAATTTGCACCTATCAAGTTCTAACCTATTCAGTAAAGAGTCCAGACGAAAAGAGCGACGAGAAAATATATCCTCACTTCAATATTTTTAGAGAGAACAATTGGGGACTCACTATTTACGATGAAGTACATATGCTTCCTGCTCCTATTTTCAGAATAACGGCGGAATTTCAATCAATAAAGAGATTAGGTCTTACAGCAACACTTGTTAGAGAAGATCACAAGGAAGAAGAGGTTTTCTCTCTTGTAGGACCTAAGAGAATAGATATTCCTTGGTCTGAATTAGAAAAAATCGGTTTTATTGCCAAGGCTTATTGCCATGAAATTCGTGTTAGCTTAGATAAAGATGAAGAGACAGAATACGCACTTGCTTCTCGTATCGAAAAGTTTAAAATTGCATCTGAAAACAAAAACAAAATGGCCATTGTTGAAGAACTATTAGAGGAACACAAAGACGACAAAGTAATAATAATTGGACAGTACTTGGATCAGCTACAATACTTAAAAAAACGTTTTGACTATCCTCTAATTACAGGTAGTACATCTAATAAAACAAGAGACGAACTATATAATAAGTTCCGTAGTGGAGAGATAAATACACTCATTGTTAGTAAAGTCGCTAACTATGCAATAGATCTTCCTGATGCAAATGTTCTTATACAACTATCTGGAACATTTGGCAGTAGACAAGAAGAGGCCCAGAGAATGGGAAGAATACTTAGGCCAAAGGAAAAAGCAAGCCATTTTTATACTATAATTACAGAGTATTCTGTAGAAGAAAACGCTGCATTAAATAGACAGAAGTTTCTCTCTGAACAAGGCTATAGCTACACCATAGAGAAAAGAGGCTAAGATGAGCAAAAAGAGTAAGCTTTGCTTAATTACACCTCAAACAGCTGAAATGCTTCGTTATACATTCTTTCATAAGGATGGCAACATTAGCTATTTAAAAAAGCTAGGATTAATTGATGAAAAAATTGAACTTACCGATGATGGAAAAAAAGTATTCTCTTTTTACCCATTCTATGGTAACGGAGATAAAAAAAGGGAATTGTTCCCATCCTCAATTTTCTCTTATATTTTTACTCTCGTTTTAGATGATGAGTTACAGTACAAGAAGAATGCTAACTTTTCTAATCTATCACAACTGTTTCCATCATATGATGAGAAAAAGCTTTGTTACTTTATTAATCTAATTCTTTCTTCACTTGTAAAGATCAATGTCTTATACATTGAAGATGAAAAATATAAATCTAAAACAAATACGATAAAAGAGTTTATGGATTTAGAGCTAATTGATCAGCTTACATATGTTCTTTCTGCTCTTCAAAATAAAGACCTTATTAGTGTAAAAAAGGCCTTATCTTTGGTCCACTTTATTAACTCACTTCCTATTAAAGATTGGAAAAGAGTCGAAGATGAAATATTCTACCTTACCTCTCTTCGTCTTGATTACGATATTTTAGTAAAATGCTATCTTCTTACAGAAGATGATAATTCTTTAACTAGTACTATTTTAGAAGAGAAAAAGGAAGACAAAGCTGTAATAGGGTCAGATTTTTCAGTTACATACTCTTTTTTTAACGATAGCAGAATATTCTTCTTTGCGTCCCCTGTGAGAATGGAAAATATTAGAGAATGGCTCATAACAAAATCTTCTATAAAGAGGGCTTTAGATAACAATTACACAAAAGAAGAGATACTATCATATTTAGAAAGCATCGCTATATTTCCGATTAATACTACACTTACTAACAGAATTAGTGATTGGGCAGATGAGTACAAGTCAATAGAAATTACTAATTGCACACTTTTAACTGTTTCTGAACGCTATATTCCGCTCTTTTCTCTTCCAGATATTTTAGAATATGTTGTATCTTCGCCACTTCCAGGCTACTACATAATGAAAAGTGAAGACGAGAAAAAATGGCGAAAAGCGCTCTCTTCTTATGGCATTGAAATGCTTGCCGCAACAAAGGGAAATAAATTTTCGAAAGAAAGAAAGGAGGTAACACTCTCATCTCTTCCGCCATTCTCAACTTTGCCAGAAAAGAGAGAAGAACCTTTTGACGAAGAAGAATTTAATGCTCTTCTTTCTAAAGCAAAAAATGAGTTAGAAAGAAAACTTATTCTATTTAACTTAGCTTTCAACTACCCTATTTCATACTCATTAATTGATGGCTTAGATTATACAAAGAAGAAAAAAGAAGCCGAAAAGGCAATTCTTTCTTCCTCTTCTCTTGTTATTGTTGATATTAACGAAAACTACTTTTTTGTAAGACCAAATAGAATTACAGGCGACACACTCTATACAGATAAAGGCGAATGTTTGATATCAAAAATATGGAAGATTGGCACTTGCGACAGCGTTATTCTTGAAAAGGATTCAAATCCTTTGGATAGTGATAACCTGTAAATGCTTCGAACTGAAGCTTTCCCTGAGAGAAGAGCATATCGAGTCCAAAACGTAGCGAACATCCCTTCTTCTCTGCTTCCTTTAATAGCGCAGTATATCTTGGCTCGTAGATGATATCATAAACAATCTCTTTTCCCGTAAATGAAAAATTAGGAATTGGATTCTCTTTTTCGTTATTTAGACCAACTTTAGTTGTTTGAACAATTAAATCTGCCCAACCCTCGTATTTCTTTGCATTTTCAAGACTATCATATTGAGAGTTGCTCTTTCTTGCTAAATCATGGGCTTTTTCCACAGTTCTATTAAGAATGGTAACTTTAACACCTCTATTGGTTAATGCCCAACAAATTGCGTCAGCAGCTCCACCGGCTCCAATGACAAGTGCTGTCTTAATCTTTCCATTATCTAAGTCATTTTCGATTGGAGCTAAGAACCCATAGTAATCTGTATTGGTTCCTTTCCACATATTAGGAACTCTAATAACAGTATTACATGAACCAATTTGCTTTACTTCACGGGTAATGTTACCAAGGTATTTCACTACATCAACTTTAAAAGGAACAGTAACAGAGAATCCTCTCATCCTTAATAGCTCAGCGAGCATTAAGAAAGACCTAATTGATTCGGCTAAAAATGGAACATAGATTGCATTGTAGTTTATTCTGTGGAAGCCCGGGTTATGTATCACAGGAGATAACGAATGCCCTACAGGATTTCCAACAACGCCATAAATACCAGTTCTATCGTTAACCTTATCTGCTCTATATAGCTCTTTAAGCGATTTAACGCTAATCATTCCAGGAGCAATCGCTTTAACAGAACAACCAAATGTTAGAATAGAGCCCATTTTTTTATAAAGAATTCTAGTACAAACACCCCACTCTCCCATACCAATAACGATCTTAGGAACATCCTTAAGTTCGTTATTTATTCTAAAGAGTGTAATAATGTCGCTTGTAGAACGAGGCGTTACAGCTATCTTTGCTATATCACCACGCTTAGAAAGAGATAAAATATGAGAAAAAATATCCTCTGGTACTCCCTCAAAATCGTGGAAAGATCTTATTATCTTAACACCCTTCTCTCTAGCTTTTTCTTCAACATCTGTTTTTTTGACATCATCTTCGATATCTACATAGCTGAAATTACCATTTTCAAGTGTAGATATTAAAAGGTTTCTTCTTGTTCTTTCTTGGCCTTTGGCTTTTCCACCATCAATGACTCTTCTACAAGTAAGGATAACAGGAATATCAACAAGAGAAGGAAAGCGATATGCTTTCTTCACTTCTTCTGGAGTAAGTAAATCCAACCTCAGTTCACAAATATCTATATACGGTCTATTATCTCTGACTTCCTTAAGATTATGCTCTATGGTCGGTCCAGATAGTGTTAGGCAAATCACTCTAAACTCCTTAGATTTCAATTTTAGAACAAATAGAAATTACATTCAACCTCAAAGATAATTGCTACTTCCACTCATCATCTATAATCGTTAAACTTTCCATGGAGAAAATATGAAGAATTTACAGGTGCAAGAACTAAAGCTATCTTTTGGAGATAGAGAAATATTGAAAGACATCTCATTTAACATGAATGAGAAGACCCGAGCTTGTCTATGTGGTGCAAATGGATGCGGGAAGACAACCCTTCTTAAAGCATTAACAGGTATTATTACTCCAGATAGCATATCTTTCTCCATAACTAAAAATTGTCGTTTTTCATACCTAGCTCAGTCAAATGTAGATTTAGGCAACAGAACTATCTACCAAATTGCTGAAGAAGGATACAAGAGATTTGAATTAATTGTTGAAGAGATTGATAGACTTGGTGAAAAAACAAATGGGGATGAGAAGACAGCTTTAGCTGCAGCTGAAAGGATTGGGGAACTCCATGATGAGTTGATCTCATCTGGCTACTACAACAGAAAGACTCGAATAGAGACAATCCTTTTAGGTCTTGGTTTTTCCACTTCAGATTTTATTCGTCCGAGCTCTGAGTTTTCTGGTGGATACCAAATGAGAGCAGCGCTAGCTAGAGTTCTAGTAGAAAACCCAGATTTTCTCTTCCTTGATGAACCTACAAACTATCTCGATATTGAGGCCTTAACATGGCTAGAAGGATACCTCAAAGGTTTTCCTGGTGGCCTCATGGTTGTATCACATGACCAAGACTTTCTAGACTATCTTGTAAATGAAGTATATGAACTCTTTAATGGCAAGCTTACACGCTATAGCGGTAACTATTCAAAGTATTTAGTACAAAGAGAAGAAGAAATCGAAGCTTTAAAAAAAGAAGCAAAGAGACAACAAGAAAGAATAGAAAAAACTGAGGAGTTTATTGAACGCTTTAGATATAAAGCAACAAAAGCTAAGCAAGTGCAATCTAGAGTAAAGGCCCTAGAAAAAGAAGAGCTAATCGAAGTTCCTGGCCACCTCAAAAAACTCCATTTTTCATTTCCACCTTGTCCTCATTCAGGAAACATCGTATTAAAAGTCGAAAATCTCTCAAAAAGCTATGGAGAGAATAGAATCTACCATGACTTTTCATTTGTAGTAAAAAAAGGTGAACGTTTAGCCATCACTGGCTGTAATGGTAAAGGTAAGTCTACCCTGCTTAGAATTCTTGCGTCTCAAGATAAAGATTACTCTGGAGAAGTAAAAGAAGGAGAAGGTGTAATAAAGGGTTATTATGCCCAAGAAGCAGAATCTACTTTAGTTGACTCTAATAATCTAATAGAAGAATTACAGAGAGTTTCAACTGTTGCAGATGAACCGAGATTACGTAATCTTTTAGGAGCTTTTCTTTTCTCTAATGATGATGTTTTTAAGAAAGTAGGAGTTCTATCTGGAGGAGAAAAATCACGTCTTGCACTACTAAAGATATTAATCCATCCATCTAACCTTCTTTTACTAGATGAACCGACTAACCATCTCGATATTAACTCAAAAGACATGCTTCTTGAGGCTCTTGAGAAATATGATGGAACTGTTGTATTTGTTTCACACGATAAGCATTTTATTAAGAATCTTGCAACTCGCATCCTCTATATCTCAGATAATGGCCCTATCTTTTTTGATGGGGACTACGAATACTTTGAACGCAAGCTTGAAGAAAAAGAAGCTCAATGGAAAGTAGAAAGAGAAGAAGAAAATAAGAATACAGAAAAAGAAAAAAAGGAAGTCTCATCTTATTCTGAAATGAAAGCGAAAAAGAATAGAATAAATATTCTTAATCGCGAAATGGATAAAATAACGGAGAGAATTGAAGAAGTAGAAGCCCTCATAAAAAGCAAAGAAGAAGAAAGTTCAAGAGAAGATGTTTATTCTTTTAGTGATAAAATAAAAAAAGTATTGGACGAAAAAAAGAAAGCTGAAGAGGAAAGAGAAAGACTCGAAAACCTTTGGCTTGAAATGGAAGAAGAAAAGGAAAAATTAATAAATGAATAAAATTATAGAACCAACAGAAGAGCAAGTCATTTTTTCTTCTCTCTGCCCTACTCTTGTTCTTTGCTCCACATCTCCAAATAGAAAAAAACTTTTAGAGTGTGGAGGCTCTTCTGTTTCTGTCTTTTCTCCTAGTACGGATGAAAAAACAGATGGACTAAAGACAGAAGAAGCAATGAAAAAAAATGC
>JBNMJW010000106.1:0-7388 GCA_050874025.1 Candidatus Ornithospirochaeta sp. | reverse complement strand
GTAATAGGAAGACCAAGTAGTGGAAAGTCCACTTTAGTTAATACAATTTGTGAGATGAAGGTCTCAATAACAAGTGCAACACCACAAACAACAAGAAATAAAATTAGAGGTATATATACAGACCAAAGAGGACAACTCATCTTTACAGACACTCCAGGCTATCACATTTCAGATAAAACTATTAATAAAAGAATGCAAGATGTAACTGTATCTGCTTTAAAAGACAGTGATCTAATCTTATATGTCCTCGATGGCAAACGAAGCGCAAAGACAGAAGAAGAGATGATTGCCAACATGATTAAAGCATCTCACGTCCCGACTGTTGCTGTCATAAATAAAAGCGATATTCTTTCAGAAAATAATATCAAAGAAGCGAAAGCCTTTCTTTCTAGAGTTCTTCCAAAAGTAGAGAGCTTTGTTGCATCTGCAAAGAATGATGAAGGAATCGATGAAGTACTAATTGCTCTCTTCAAGTTAGCCAAAGAAGGCGAACTTTTATATGACGAAAGCCAGTACACTGACCAGGATTTAGAGTTCCGTATAAGTGAAATAATCAGAGAAAAGACAATCTCTAATCTTTCAGATGAATTGCCTCATGTAATATATGTTGAGGTATCAGACTTAGAATACAACGAAGAAAAGAATGAAGTTTGGATAAGAGCATTTATCAACGTAGAAAGAGATGGTCAAAAAGGCTTCATCGTTGGTAAAGGTGGAAGCAACATAAAGAGAATAGGAACTGAAGCAAGAAAAGAGATCAAAACAATATTTCCAACTTCCACTGTCAGATTAGATTTGCAAGTCAAAACAGCAGAAAAGTGGCGCCAAAACTCCATTATTTTAGATAAAGTCTTTAAAAACTAAAGGTATTACAGATGCCAGAACTACCAGAAGTAGAATCCGTTAAAAGAGTTCTTTCGCCTCAGCTTATAGGTAGAACTATAGTGAATATTGAAGTCTTGAAATCTAAAATAATTGCTACTGACCTTTCTTCTTTTTTAAACGATTTAAATAGCAAAGAGATCACCAGTGTCGAAAGAAAAGGAAAGTTTTTAATTATCACATTAAATACGCTAGATAGAATCTTTATCCACTTAAGGATGACAGGTTGCCTCATAGTAACTCCAACTGCCTATCCAAAAGAAAAGCATACTCATGTTATTATCTCTCTCGATAACAATACAGAACTACGTTATATAGATAGCAGAGCTTTCGGCAAGTTTTGGCTTATTAAGAATGGAGAAAACGAAGAAACAACAGGAGTAACAAAGCTTGGTCTAGAACCATTGAAAGATGAAATAACGGCAGATTACTTAAAGAGCAAACTTAAAAACAAGAACATAGCTATTAAAACAGCACTCCTTGACCAAGAAATTATTGCGGGTATAGGTAATATATATTCAGATGAAATACTCCATAAAGCTAAAATAAATCCGGAGACAAAATGCAATGCTTTAGATGATAACGAATGGGCTATTCTTTCCTCTACAATTGAAGATACGCTTTACTTTTTTATTGAGAAAAACAATATAACAAAAGAAGAATACCTACTAGGAAAAGGAAAGGAATATAAGAATACTCCATTTATAAAAATATATGGCCACGCTGGGTCAACTTGCCCTACGTGTTCAACAATTCTCAAATCAACTAGAATTAATGGACGAAGTAGTGTCTACTGTCCAAAATGCCAAAAGAAAAAGGCAAAATAGAGGAAATATCTTCTACTTTGCCCTTCTTTAATCTTTAAGCTAATTAATATCTTTTTAGAATAGGAACGATAGTTTCTGATCCACAAGCTTTAACAAAACCAGCAAGCTTAGGTCCCTTTTCTTTTCCAATAAGAACCGTATAGATAACTCTGAAGAAATCTGCATTCTCCAATCCATTATCACTCGCAGCTTGATAAATATAGTTAGAGAATTCTCTCTCATCCATCTTGTCTAAATAGTTTTCGACATAACCACAGAAATCTCTAATAGCCTTTCTCTCGTTTTCATTAGCTTCATAAAGAGCATCATTTTCAGTTTGAAGAGAGAACTTAAACTCTTCTGGAGCATAGTCCCTAAGCCAAGCTTTAGCACATTCAATTCTAACTCTAAGTCTTTCTTTCTGACTCTCTGTTGCATCACTAAGTCTACTTAATACTTTCTCTGTATCGCCAGAATAGATTTGGACATAATTACATAGATGTCTAAAAGGAATTTGATAGCCTGGTTCTGTAGGAATAGCCTTATCAGAAACCTGACTCAACTCATAGATTCTCTTTTCCTTCTCTCTTCGCTGTTCTTTTACAGGAAGAAGGCCGAAATATATTCTTTCGCAATTGTCATAGTCTTCATAAATCTTTAATACATCAAGATCAAATGAAATAGCAAACTCACTCTGTGGTTTTGTTCCAACAAAGAGGTAACGAACAATCTCTGGAGGATAGATTGCAAGAACATCATATAAGTCAGCAACTTCACCACCAGAAGAAGAAATCTTTCCGCCCATACCCTTTAGTCTAACAAAGTCATAGCGCATAGTAACAGGAGCTTCTCCGCCGAATACCTTTACAACACTCTTAGCTGTATCGTAGCTACCGCCTTCAGTTAGGTGATCCTTTCCACCTGGCTCAAAATCAACACCTTCCTTAACCCATCTCATAGGCCAATCAACGCGCCATGGTAATTTTGTGTTAGGTGTCTTTCTTATATCGATAGTCTCTGTTTTATCTAATTCATCGTCTCTATATGTCAAACCATACTCACCATCCCAAGAAAGGACAGTTGTATTATCTCTATCTGTAAAAGAAGAGAAGACAGAAACAGGCCACCAATTCTCTTCAAGAGGCTCTGTTCTGTATTCATTAAGAATAGCTCTTATCTCATCTCTATGCTCAAGAGCTGTCTTAATATCTTCAGCATACTTATTTGTTCTGTAGTTATTAGCTTGATACAAGTATTCAGGGAAGACACCAACAGTTGGAAGGATGCGCTCAACATCAACCTCATTACCTCTAGCATAGTTTTCAGCTCTATGCTTTGTATCTGGGACAAGAGTAATTGGTTTACGTAAATATTCCTTCAAAACCTCAGGTTCTGGCATGTTTTTAGGAACCTTTCTAAAAACGTCATAATCATCCCAAGAGTAGATAAAACGAACATTCTTTCCTCTCTCTCTAAGGCACCTTACTACAAGTTCAACTGTTATTATTTCTCTAAAGTTTCCAATATGAACTGTTCCAGAAGGAGTAATACCACTAGCACAGGTATACTTATCTTTGTCACCCTTCTCACGAATAATCTTATCTGCCATTATATCTGCCCAATGGGCATTCTGATTATTATTTCCACTCATAAAAAATATTATGTCAGAGAGAACCTCTTTGTTCAACATAAGATAGTAGTGTGGACTTTTGCTTTTTTGGCTTTTATACTTCAGTTGTGAAAAAATATATTTTTTTAGTATTATCATTTTTTGTTTTACTTTCGTCCCTCTCTGCTGAAACTGCTTTTTGGCTTGGAGAGAGTTCTATCCACGACAAATGGACTAATGAAGAAGAAATCGCTTTTTCTGATAAATATAGTCCTAATTCTCTCTTATTGCTTACTAATGGAGAAAACAATACTTCTGTCAAAGTTTTGGGCCCATTACCAAAAACAGAAGAAAATAGAGAACTTGGTTTAACTCAAAAAGCTCTCGACGAATTAGGTCTTTGGGGCATAGGTGATAGTGATATTGAAATTGACCTACTTAAAGGCTCACTTGTTGAATTAGATCAAACCGAAGATAAAGGAAAAAGTGGTTGGTTCAGTTTAACACTCTCACCTATAGAACTAAACAAAGCGACAAGAGTATATAAAGCACTTGTTACTAATGGTTTTAAAACAGAAATTAGCTATTCAGACTCTGCCGTTATCTATAAACTTTTGTATATCGTTGAATACGAAAAAGAAGAAAAAATCGATCTACTTAAAAGCCTAGGCCTCTCTGTTGATAGAGAAGAAGAGAGTCCTAACCCATACCTATAGGAGGTTATTAATGCTTACAGATATCTTTAAAGAAAGCACATCTCTCTTTCTTGACGATGCCGAGACTGTCCTTAGAGGACATGAAAATAGGCAACGATCTGCCATACTAGTCAATGGAAGCCTCGTCAGAAATGTGAGAATAGAGACAAAGGGAGTATCTGCTCTCGTCTATAAAAATGGCTCATATGGCTTTGCTTCTACTCCTGATTACTCTAAAGAAGGTGCAGCTATTGTTTTAAATGAAGCAAAAAACAATGCTCTATTTTTAAACAGCAAAGAGCCAAGGAACCTTCCCCCTTTTAGAAAAGAAGAAAAAACTATCATTGAAACAGAGAGAAAAATCATCGATTCCACTCAAAAAGAGATAATAGATAGACTTAAAGAGATCGACAATTACATTCTAAGCAAATACCCTTCTCTTACTTCGCGTTCAATTGTTTATACGGAAGATAGCCAAGATAAGATTATCTACACATCTCATGCATCTAATGGACACGTAATTAACCCTCGCGCCTTTATCTATGTCTCGCTAACAGCAACAACAGATAGAGGTGAACCTGTTAGCCTAACAAAAGTTTTTGGAGGAAAGGGCTCTTTTTATAACTACTTTCTCGGCGTTAAGTGGACATTCCCTCTCATTGATGAGTTGTATCTTCACCTCATGGCAAAGAAAGAAGGAATCTACGCTGAAGCTGGAGAAAAAACAGTAATATTAAGTGGTTTCCTTGCAGGAATGCTAGCACATGAAGCAGTTGGTCATACAGTAGAAGCCGACCTAGTTAGAGGTGGTAGTGTTGCTTCAAGTCTATTAAACAAAGAAGTTGCATCTCCTCTAGTTAGTCTTGTTGATTTTGCGCACACGGCATTTGGTCACTCTGCACCACTTCCTACCATGCTTGATGACGAAGGAATAGTTGCTGAAGATGCTACTTTAATTAAAGATGGCATCCTTGTTGGCTACATGCATAACAGAGAAAGTGCTGCACACTTTGGCGTTAAGCCACAAGGCAATGCTAGAGCTTGGAGCTTTAGTGATGAACCGATAATTAGGATGCGAAATACAGCAATTCTCCCTGGCAAAGATAAAATCGAAGATATGATTAGTTCTATCGATGATGGTTACTATTTCATAGATACGAATAATGGACAGGCAGATTTAACTGGAGAGTTTATGTTTGGAACGACAATGGGCTATGAAATAAAGAAAGGAAAGCTTGGTAAGGCAATACTAGATACAACAGTATCTGGAATTGCATTCAATATGCTTAAAACTGTAGATATGATTTCAGATAAAGTTGAATGGTCTTCATCTGGTTTCTGCGGAAAAAAGCAGATGATACCAGTTGGTATTGGCGGTCCGGCTTTAAGATGTCGCATTATGGTTGGAGGAAGATAAGATGAAAGAACTAAATAAAATTGCAACGACCATAGAAGAAAAGTTAGAAAAAGAAAATGTTATAAAGTTTGCATATACAATTACAGATAATAAAAAAGAAGAATTCACAGCGCAAAATGGAGAGTTCTCTCTTTTAAGAACAGTTTTCTCCTCTGTTTTCTCTCTTACCGTATTTGTTGATGAAAGAGTTGGAACAAAGGTTGGAAATGATCTAACTGAAGAAGGAATCGAGAAAACAATTAAAGAGGCTGTAGAAGCTGCTTCATCATCTGATAAAGATAGCGCATATGATATAGCAGGAAAGGAAGAAGATATAAAGGCTAACAGAGGAGACACAGACTTATCTAACGAAGTATTCTTCTCTCGTATCAAAGAGCTTCTTTTAACAGTAAAAGAAAACTATCCACTAATTCACATAATGGATACTGTTGGGGAGCATGTTCACTACAATAGCCTTTACAAGAACTCTAATGGTACTACAGAAGAAACTACTGGGGGATTATTTTCTTTCTATATCGGTTTCTCTGCCCACGAAAATGGTGAAGGAACAGGAATGAACTACTCAGGCTTCTCCACTAAAACACTCGATAAACCTTTCATTGAGCTTGGTGCTATAAAGAGTGACCTTGAAAGCTCAGTAAAGAGCCTTAAGAAAGCACAAATAAAAGAGAAATTCACAGGAGATTTAATCTTTACTCCTGGTTGTTTCAGTAGCTTTGTACAATTTCTTTTAGAAAATATCTCTAATAAAGCCATTCTCGACGGAACAAGCACATGGAAAGATAAACTAGACATGGCTGTTGCCGATGAGAAGCTCACAATTATGCTAAAATCATCTGATGAGCGAATTGTAGATGGCGAACTCCTCACATCTGATGGCTTTAAGACCGAAGATGTTCCTATCATCGAAAATGGTATCTTAAAGAATTTCATCATTAACCTATACACAGCAAATAAGACAGGAAAGAAGCCAACAAAAAATACAAGCTCTGACCTTGTTGTATACTCTGGAAATAGTTCGTTAGAAGAGATGATAAAAAGCACAGAGAAAGGTCTCCTAATTGGTGGATTTTCAGGTGGTGAACCTTCTGTTAATGGCGATTTCTCAGGAGTTGCTAAAAACAGTTTCCTTATTGAAAACGGAGAAATTACAGGCGCTGTTAGTGAGACAATGATTAATGGAAACTTAATGGAAATGGTTAAAAACATTAAAGCAATATCAAAGGAATATGTTGCTGATGGTGACTACGTAATGCCTTATGCTAAGGTGGCCGAAATAGTCATTTCTAGCAAGTAAAAGTACTAGGGTGTTGCAAATAGTCTTTGTAACACCCTTTATCAAATTAAAACTTATTTAACCTTTCTTTAAACTCTTTTTCGGTTAATCCTGACTTTTTAATAGCTTTATCTAATGGTAGAAGGCCTTCTTTAACAAGAGAAAGGAGCGTCCTAAGTTGACCAAGTTCTATTCCTTTTTCGAGACCACTTTTTTCACCGAGAGCTATTCCTCTTTGAAAGCCTTTTTCTTCTCCTTCTTCAAGATTTTCTCTTCTTTGGTTTTCCATATAGTGCTTGATTTCTAATTCCCAAAGAATGTCATCACTCATCATCCTCATTGCCTCTATCTCTCGGAAGCTCTCTTTATTTTTTTATATCCTTTTGTTCTGACCAATAGTCATTGTTATCTACCAAAAAGAAATTGGTCATATAAATTAAAGCTTTTTCAATTTTTCTTCAAATTCTTCTTTTGATAATCCAGATTCCTCAATAGCTTTGTCGAGAGGAAGATATCCTTTTTTAACGAGATTTATAAGAGATTTAATTTCACCAAGTGCTACTCCCCTTTGAAAGCCTCTCTCTTCTCCTTCTTCAAGATTTTCTCTTCTTTGGTTTTCCATGTAGTGCTTGATTTCTAATTCCCAAAGAATATCATCACTCATCATCCTCATTACCTCTATCTCTCGGTCTCTTATAAACTC
>JBNMJW010000105.1:0-7551 GCA_050874025.1 Candidatus Ornithospirochaeta sp. | reverse complement strand
GGACACATATGTTTTAACTCTCAATGGTCCTGTTGCTATAACAAAGCCTGTTTTGTTCCCTAAAAAAGAATTTAAAACAGGTGGCTTTGAATTTATTAGGCCTAGTTTTTTAGTTAAAAAATGAAGTTTATTGTGGGAGAAGTAGTTCTCCCCATTTTTTTGTTAAAAGTTAATGTAGTTTATAAGGATAAAATCTTTTCGATGTTTACGTTAAACGAAAAATGTTAATAATTATTCTTAATGAAGAAGATAAAATTAATTACAACATTTTTTTTAGTTCTATTTGTATTAACAGGGCTAAATGCAGTAAGTCTTGATGAGATACTTGCTAGCGCGAAGGAAAATAGCCCATCTTACCAGAATATAGTTTTATCTTATCAAAGTGGGCTATTAACTGTTTCAGATTTGGAAAAAGATGAAAAGCCATCTATTAAAGTAGATGTCTCTGTTAATCCACTTGCAGATTTGGACTCATCTGGCAATTCAAATCCTCTTAGTCAAACTGAGAAGGGGATAACTATTGATCCTTCTATTTCTGTGACACTACCAAATGATGGCAATACGACAATTACTGCCTCTGGCAATTTAAGTACTCGCTATGACGGAAAGGCTACAAGCTTGAGTGGTGAAGTAGGAGCATCTCACAGTTTTGATTTTTCTCCATATAACTCTAGTCATTCAAAGGATTTAAACTATACAATAACGAAGTATAGCACTGATTTGACCTATAAAAAGGCAGAATTGAATTTTGAGAAGAGCGTAATTAGCACTATCTCTTCCATTTTAACTATGGAGAAACAAATCAAAACTCTTGAAAATGACTACAATAAACAAAAGAAGAACGTAGAGAAAATAGAAGCTTTAAATACATATTCCACTTC
Source organism: Candidatus Ornithospirochaeta sp. (assembly GCA_050874025.1). Taxonomy (GTDB): domain Bacteria; phylum Spirochaetota; class Spirochaetia; order Sphaerochaetales; family Sphaerochaetaceae; genus Ornithospirochaeta. The sequence goes on along the minus strand of JBNMJW010000105.1, from coordinate 6,670 downwards.
TTCTAGTATATATGTAAGCGCCAAGAATCTTCTTATGCAAAAAGAAGCAACGCTAGAGTCAACAAAAGAGCAATATAATAACTTGCTTACCTCTTATAAGACGCTTTCAGGCCTAGAATGGGATGGGCTAGATAGCATTCCTGAGCCAAACTTGGAGCTTATTACATACAACGGTGGCAATACTGAAGTTTTAATTACTTCATTGAATGCCGAAAAGGATGAGGATAGCTACAATAAAGCTGTTGCTGACGATAATCCTTCTCTTTTAACAACATCCCTTGGCGTTGGCGTTACATCTAATACAACTGTGAATATTTCCGCTTCTGCTCGCTATAGTGCGAAGAATTGGAATGTTGCGCTTACTCCTGGCTTAAGCATTAAAAAGAATGGAGAGACAACGCCAAAAGTAACTATTTCGGGCTCATGGAAGAATGATACTGGCTCATCTACACTTGTTAAATCTTCTTTATACAAGGCTCAAAGCTCAAATAATGATTATTTAAGTGCATTGTCTTCATATAATGAAAATGTTCAGGCTTACACACTAAAAATAATGGATTGGAATAACAGTAAAGCAAGCTCTAAGGCTAACTTAGAGTATTTGAAAAGCGTTAAAGAAAATGAAGAAGAGCTATTTAATTTGGGCTTAGTAACGCAAGATGACTTAGATAGTGCTATTTTAAACTATGAGAACGCTTTGATAGATTGGAATATTCTTCTTCTAGAAGGTCTATCAATCGAACGAGACTTAAAGATTTTTGCATTATAAATATGAGGTGAATGATGGCAAACAATAATGAAAACTTAACAGAAAGCGAAAGACAAGAGAAAAAGCTAAGAGCAGCTCAAGCTGCAAGAAAAAGAAAGAAGAGAATAAAGAGCTTAATTGGCTGGCTTGTCGTCATATTAATAGTTTCTCTTGTTTTAGTATGGTTCTTAAAAATGAAGAAGCAGAGCGAAGAGACTATTAAAGCACTTCAGAATGCTAATAAGAATGTTGATTATGTAGTAACTAAATCAAAATACACTAAGGAAATTGATGTCTCGGGTTATGTTGTTGCTTATGACAAGCTTGAAGCAAAGTTTAGATCAACTGGTGCTGTTACTGGCGTCTTTGTTAAAGAGGGCGACAGTGTAAAAAAAGGACAGATTCTTGCAACTATTGATGACACTCAGCAGAGAATGAATCTTCAGGATATAAATAACCAAATTGAAGAGGCAAAAATCAGCGGGGCTCAAAAGACTCTTGAACTCTTAAAAATGAGAAAGGATTACTACGAAAATCTTCTTGATTACACAACGCTTACTGCTAACTTTGATGGTGTTGTTTCTAAAGTTGGAGTTTCTGTTAATGATTACTTCGAGGCTGGGTCTAGTGCTGTAACAATTGTTGATTTATCTAAGCTTAAGACAACAGTTGAAATTGATGAAATTGATATGAGCTATATAGAGCTTGGACAGAAGGCTTATTTAACATTTGATTCTCTTCCTGGACGGTCTGTTGAGGCATATGTTTCATACATTCCTATGGAAGGAAAGTATACAACCCAGGGCATTGGAGTCGTTGAAGTCGAGCTTACTATAGATAATCCTCCAGAAGGTCTAAGACCGGGCTTTACTTTCACTGGAAACATTGCGCTTGAAGAAGATGTTGAAATGCTTCTTATTCCTTCTAGCGCTGTTAAGACAGAGCGTGGTGGCACAACATCTGTTCAAGTTAAGAAGGAAGACGGAACTACTGAGAAGAGAACTGTCACAGTTCAATACCTAGGAGAGGGCGATAGCCAAGTTATTTCTGGCTTGAGCGAAGGAGAGACAATTACTTATGAGCCAACTTCATCTTCTGGTTTCTTTGGAGACTTCGGGGGAATGATGATTGGAGGAATGTGATGAGTGACTTTGTCATAGAATTACGTAACGTTAGACGCTACTACCTTGTAGGAGAGTTTTTGGTAAAAGCCTTAGATGATGTCTCATTAGATATAGAGCGAGGCTCTTTTACCGCAATAATGGGTCCTAGTGGCAGTGGTAAATCTACAATGATGAATCTAATAGGTTGCTTAGATACCCCAACAAGTGGCTATATTTCAATAGGTGGCGAGCTTACAAATGGGATGGATGAGGCAGAGCTTGCTTTTTTAAGAAACCAAAAGATTGGCTTTGTCTTTCAGCAATTCAATCTCCTTGGAAAGCTTAATGCCTTAGACAATGTAATGACTCCTATGGTTTACAGTATGGTTCCTCATAAAGAAAGGAGAGAGAGAGCAGAGGCAATGCTTGAGAAGGTAGGACTGAAAGATAGAATGAAGCATCTTCCTTCTGAGCTTTCAGGAGGACAGAAACAGCGTGTTGCGATAGCTCGTGCTCTTGTTAATGATCCAGATATACTCCTTGCCGATGAGCCTACTGGCGCTTTAGATAGCAAAACAGGACGAGAGGTAATGGGGTTGTTTCAGGAGCTAAACGAGGAAGGACGAACAATCGTCTTTGTTACTCATGACAGAAAACTTGGCTTACAGTGTTCAAGACAAGTTTATCTAAAAGATGGAAAGATAGAGGAAAGAGATGTTTTTGGAGAATTTTAAACTTGCTATCAACAGTATGCTAACAAGCAAGATGAGAACATTTCTTTCTCTTCTTGGTATTGTAATAGGTGTTGGATCTGTTGTAACTATAATGAATTTGGGCGAGAGCGTGAAAGCTTCCATTACAGACCAAATGGATTTGGGAGGAATGGATATTGTTACTCTCTCTACCTTTTCCAACAATTCTGTATATACAGAAAATCTAGGCTACTCAATTTCTGATGGAGTAATTGGTGTTGATGATGTTGCTGTTGTTGCTCAAACAAGCGCAACACTGAGATATATGCAAGAGACGAAGTCTAGTCAGATTTATGGTGTAACATCATCATATTTTGATATGCAGAAGATGGAGCTATTAGACGGAGAATTTTTTAACAAAGAGGATGATTTGCAGCGTGGACAGGTTGTTGTTCTTGGCTATGACTTAGCAGAGGATTTGTTTCCTGGTGGTAACGCTGTTGGCTCATATGTTTCTATTTATCGAAATCAATCAAAGAAATATAGGGTAATTGGAGTTCTTGCTGATACCTCTGGCTCTTTGTTGAATAATACAAATAATTCTGCATATATTCCTTACTACACATTTGATCAAAGGCTAAAGAGTGTTAGAAGCGTCTCTACTTATTATTTCAAGGTTCAAGATGGCTTTAATGCAACAGATGTAGCCTCCTCTATAAAGAGCTATATGTCTAATGTCTCTTCGTCCTCGGACTATAATGTTTCCTCCGCGCAAGAGTTTGTAGACATGACAAACAGTGTTATGAGCTATCTAACGACATTCCTATCTGCAATTGCTGCTATTTCTCTAATTGTTGGAGGAATAGGAATAATGAATATCATGCTTGTAACTGTCGTTGAAAGAACAAAGGAAATTGGAATAAGAAAAGCCCTTGGTGCAACGCCAAAGACTATTCGCCATCAATTTTTAGTTGAGGCGCTTGTGCTTTCATTCTGTGGTGGTGTTTTTGGTATTGTCTTTGGAATTCTAGTTAGTTATATAGTTGCTCAAGCTGTTGGTTGGTCGTTGCATTTCTCAGTTTTGGCTGTTCTATTATCTCTAGGATTTTCGTCCGCTGTCGGAATTTTCTTTGGTTGGTATCCTGCAGCAAAAGCAGCATCTCTTGACCCTATTGAAGCTTTGTCTTATGAATAATAAAAGGTTATTTAGATGAAGAAAATACTAACAGTTTTAATTCTACTTTTTTCTGTTGTTTTTTTGTTTGCTCAGCCTGTAGATGAGAAGAGCGAAGAAAAAACAGTTATTCGTGTGGCCTCTCTTAAGGGGCCAACTGCAATGGGGCTTGTTAAGCTTATGGAGGATGCTTCTGTAGAACCTGAAACACTTAAAAATAATTATGAGTTTACTATAGAAAGCGCTCCAGATATGATTGTTCCATTACTAGCAAAGAATGATGTTGATATTGCATCAATTCCAGCTAATCTCGCATCTATTCTTTATAACAATACAGGTAAAGTAAGGGTTATTGCTGTTAACACTCTTGGAGTATTGTACCTTGTTGGTGATAAGAGCCTTTCTATTAATTCAGTAGAAGATCTTAGAAATAAGACGATATATTCTGCAGGTAAGGGTTCAACTCCGCAGTACGCCTTAGAAGCTATTCTAAAAGGATATAATTTAGTAGACGGAAAAGATTGTTATATCGAATGGAAGAGTGAACACAGTGAGTGTGTTGCTTCTATTAAAAATGATAAAGATGCTTTAGCTCTTCTTCCTCAACCATTTGCTACTGCTGCCTTAATGCAAAATGATAACTTATCTTTATGTGCAGACTTAAATGAATTATGGAAAGACTTAACAGGAGTTCCACTTATTACCGGTTGTACAGTTGTAACTACATCTTTCCTTGAAAATAACAAAAGCGCTGTAGATTCCTTTCTTTCTGAATATAAAGAAAGTGCAAATTGGGTAAATTCCAATATAGAGGAAGCCGCTCTTCTCATTGAAAAGAATGACATAATCAAGGCACAAATTGCTAAGAGGGCAATCGACAAATGCAATATCGTCGTGTGGACAGGAGAGGAAATGAAAAACAGTCTCTCTATCTATCTTGATGCTTTATATAACGAAAATCCAAAGAGTGTAGGTGGCTCTGTTCCTAGTGAAGAATTCTACTATTAAGAATAGAAGATATTGCGCTTTGCTAGCCATTTGCTTTTGGCTTATTGTATGGTTTGTCCTCTCTCTGGTAGTGGGAGAGGAGATGCTACTTCCTTCTCCTTTTGAAACACTTTCTTCCTTAGCGAAAAATATAAAGAGCGTAGAGTTTTGGCTTTCACTTCTTACAACATTTAGGAACATTGTTTTTTCTCTTCTTCTTTCATTAGTATTCTCTTTCTTATTTGCTTTTCTTGCAAATAATTATTATTTCGTTGAAGTCTTGCTTTCCCCTATAGTAAAGACAGTGCGTTGTGTTCCTGTTGCATCTATAATTATTCTTATTCTTTTATGGGTTAAAAGTAAGAACTTATCTCTTGTAATTTCTTTTTTAGTTACATTTCCCCTTTTATATACGTCTATTCTATCTGGGCTAAAAAACACTAGTTCTGAGTTATTAGAAATGACATTGAATTACAACGTAGGATTGAAAAAAAAGATAAGATATATCTATCTACCTGGATTATTTCCTTTCTTTAAAAATGGAATATCAAATGCAATCGGGCTTGCTTGGAAGAGTAGTATTGCAGCAGAAGTTATAGCTTTACCTAAAAATACATTAGGCTCAATGCTATATGAATCGAAGGTATATCTACTTTCATCAGATCTCTTTGCTCTTACGCTTACAATTATTATTCTCTCAATATGTTTTGAGAAGTTATCTATTTTTCTTCTTAGTAAATTAGAAATGAGGGTTATGAGATGAAAGTAGAGATATTAAATAAGCATTTTGGAGAAAAGGTCTTGTTTAAAAACCTCTCCCTTTCTTTCCCAGATAATGAAACTTCTCTAATAATGGGAGAAAGTGGCTCTGGAAAGACAACACTTTTACGAATGATAGCGTCTCTCGATAGAGACTATGAGGGAAAAATAGAAACAAAAGAAGAAAGAGCAACTATGCTTTTTCAAGAAAATAGGCTTGTAGAGAATCTCTCAGTGTTATCGAATTTACTTCTTGTTACTGATGATAAGAGAAAAGCCAAAGAATACTTAAATGAAGTAGGGCTAAAAGGTGAAGAAGAGAGTATCGTTAATACACTTTCAGGTGGAATGAAAAGGCGAGTTAGCATTGTTCGTTTTCTTCTTGTTCCTTCATCTCTTTATCTTTTAGATGAACCATTTAGTGCAATGGATGAAGAAACAATAATCACAACATCTAAATTAATAAAGAGGGTCGTGGATAATAAAACAACAGTCGTTGTAACTCACAACCCCCTTGTGAAAGAGATTTTAGACGCAAAATTAGTTGTTAAACTCTAATTTATCTGATTAGTCACTAACATAAGCTTGACCATTCATGAGCATTGGCAGGAGCCAATCTCTCAACTTAGTTAGTTTCTGATTTTCACAAATATTCTTACTAATTTGCGAGTAAAGACAACTTGTTCTCTCATGAAATAAACAAATAATATCATTTGGGGGTACAATGAATGGAATTTTGGTTAGATCTTCGTTGTTAATAGATTCTTGGGTAGCTCCATGAGAAAGTGTATTTTTTAATGTTTCAAAGTATGAGTATTGAATAAAAGAAGCTACATACTCAAAGTTTTTTTCTGAGCATTGAAGTCCACAGAATCCCGTTGACAAAATAGAAGTACTGAAAAATGACTTCATTTCCTTATTCAAGTATAGATGCTTGATGCTATTTTTCATTTTAGCAAACCAAATTGAATTTATAGTTGGTTGCATATTTGCTCGAGTTTCACGAGTGATATATTCTATTTGAGACCAACTAGAAATATTTATGCCATTCACGTCAGCTGTTGCAATATAATTCTTCTTATCAAAAACATCAACACCAGGCTTAATTATTGTAGTTAATGGATTTTCAAGTAGATTGCACACGGTCCAATTAGCAGGAACTTTATATGAAATCTTATCTTTGGTAACCATTAAACCACCTTTGCTC
>JBNMJW010000104.1:0-7578 GCA_050874025.1 Candidatus Ornithospirochaeta sp. | reverse complement strand
CTCCTAAGCAGCCTCCAAGGACTAGTAAAGATGACGAATTAAAGCCTTGCCACTTCCTGTTGTAATGTCACTTTTATTGTTTCATTACCGGAAGAAATAGTGCAACATCCTTTCTATTTACCTTTTTATCACTCCTCCTAATAAATAATTTAGTTGATATCTTCTTTCATCTCTCGAGAAGGGTCAATAAGAGATAATACTTTTCTTTCTTATATTCACAAAAAAAAGCTCATTAGATATTCTTTTTTAGTCATGCTTCAAATAATTGGAACTAATCAATCGAAAGATTATCAAAAGGCTGTACGTTTTTGTAAAGAACGTCGAATTAACTTTCAAGAGGTAAATACAAAAACATATAAACTCTCTAAAAGAGAGCTTGATTCAATTTTCTCGTCTCTCGATTCTCCTTATGATGTAATAGATGCTTCATCTCAGTATTACAAAAAAAATGGTTATGAATGGCGAGAGTATAGCCCAAGAGAAGAGGTTGAAGAACATCAAGAGCTTCTTATTAATCCAATTCTTCGTAACGGAAATAAATGCTCTATTGGCTTTTCTGAAGATTTTATCAAGGAGAACTCGTGATGATTCACTATGTCGTTTTAACAACAGGTAGCTGTGGTAATTGCTATGTGATTTCAGATGAAAAGACAACTATTGTTATAGACTGTGGAGTAACATTTAAGAAGTTAGGTGAAGAGACAGCAAAACACGATATAGATTTTTCAACTGTATCAGCAATGTTTCTAACTCATTTACATCCAGACCATGCTAAAGGGGTAGGGGTATTTCAAAGAAAGACCATGCTTCCTGTCTTTACTAGTAGCGAATCATTTTTAAAAGGTAAGACAGAAATGTTGAAGCAGAAGATAGAGCTAGACAAGATTCGCACATTTAAGTGGGGAGATAGAATTACTGTTGGCTCATTCACTGTCATACCATTTAAAACAAGCCACGATTCTCCAGGTAGCTCTGGTTATTACATTGAACATGAGGATGCAAGCCTCTTTCTTATGACAGATACCGGTCTTATACCAGAAGACGCTTACGTCTATGCAAAACAGAGTAAAGTTAAATTTATAGAGGCCAATTACGACCCTGAAATGCTCGATAATGGCCCTTATCCACTATGGTTAAGGGAGAGAGTTAAAGGTTGTTATGGCCATTTATCTAATGGAGTAGCTGTAGATTTTGCAAGAGAAGTTAGTAAACATGGAGATCAAATTTACTTTATCCATGTCTCTGAAAATAATAACAGTATTCCAATTTTAAAAAAGCTTGCTTACTCCAAACTCGATACTGGTATCTTCTGTAAATGCTGTGAACGAGGCGAAATGTTTGAGGGTTTTATTGAATAAATTTTTTCTTGACATTGGTAAAGAGAAGAATATACTAACATTATGTTAACGCTAACATTTGCTAACATAAAGGATCTCTTGTGACAATAAAAGATATAGCCGAAAAGGCAGGAGTATCGATGATAACTGTTTCTCGAGTAATTAATACTCCAGAAAAAGTATCGCCTAAAACAAGAGAAAAGATAGAAAAAATCCTAAAAGAAAATGGATACACACATAATACCGCTGCTCATAATCTTGCTTCAAATAAATCTGGTATTATATGCATCTATGCTTCAAAAGATTTACCATACTTAGATCCGTTTTTTCAGCAATTCTTAGTTGGTGTTGGCGCATACTTATCGAATGCAAATTATTCTTTCCAAATAATAAATGAAATAAAACCAACACAGTTTTGTGATGGATATATTCTCTCAGGCTACAACTATAGCGACCATATCTTAGATGATGCTAAAAAAACAGGTAAGCCTGTTGCCATGTTTAGCTCTTTTCGAGATAGTGAAGTTGATAGTATCGATACAGATAACAAGAAGTCTTCAAAAAAGATTATTTCTTATCTTTTATCTCGTGGACACAGAAAAATAGCTATTGTCCTTAATAGAGTTAACGGTGTTTACGTATCTGAACGTTTTGAAGGTTATAAAGAAGCCTTAAAAGAAAATAATATTCCATTTAATGAAAACTATGTCTTTACAGTAGATAATTCAATAGAAGGTGGAATCAATGCATCTCGTCTTTTTATTGAGCAAAACTGTGATGCAACAGCTGTATTTTTAATTACGGATTTATTGGCAACAGGCTTCGTTATTGGTATTAAAAACCTAGGCTATAGCGTCCCAGCCGACATATCTGTTGTCGGCTTTGATGGACTTGGACATCACTTAATGAGTAGTCCAAAGATTACAACAATGGCGCAACCTGTTTATCAAATAGCACAGGAATTATCAAAATGTTTGTTAGATAGAATCAAAAATCCAAATCTAAAGCCGACATATAGGTTGGTTGAAGGCGTTTTGGATGAAGAGGAATCTACAAAAGTAATATAAGGAGGCGGTATGAAAAATATCGGTAAAGTCTTATTTGTCGTATTGATGTTAGCGTTAACATCATCTTTCTTGTTTGCTCAAGGTACACAAGAGAGCAAAGAAAATGAACAAGTTACACTTGAAGTTTGGGCAAGAGGAGATGAGATTAAGCAATGGGTAGAAGGCTTTGAGGCTGCACATCCAAACATCAAAGTAAATGTAACAGTAATTCCAGATCAGGAAATGACAGCAAAGCTTATTACTGTCCTTGGAAGCGGAAAAGGCGTACCAGACCTTTTTATGCAAGAAGCAAGCTATATTACATATCTTGTAGAAGCAGGATGCTTTGCAGACCTCAACCAAGCACCATACCACATTAATGACTATAAAGACAACATTTGGGAAGCTGTTATGCAGGTTGGAACAGATAAGAATGGTGTTGTCAGAGCATTAACATGGCAAGCTAACCCAGGCGCTATTATCTACAGAAGAGACATTGCGAAAGAGTTCTTTGGCACAGATGATCCAACTCTTGTTGCAGAGGCACTCGATAGTGATGAAAAGATGATGGAAGTCGCTCAAAAGATGAAAGAGAAGGGCATTAGCTTTGTCTCATGCTTCAAGGATCTTTATGATAGCAAAGTTGCATCTAGAACACAGCCTTGGGTAGTGGATGGAAAGCTTGTTATTGATGATGAGCTAATTTCTTTTATGGATGAAGCTAAGGAAATTATAACAAAGGGTTATGACCTTGGCGTTGATCAGTGGGCAAGCGAATGGATTGCTGCAGTCGAGTCAGATAATCTTTTCTGCTACATTCTTCCTCCTTGGGGATATCAGTATGTTGTTAAGCCAGCAGCAAACAAAACAATAGGCAAGTGGGCTATTACAACACCTAGCACATCATATATTTCTGGTGGTTCTTACCTTGGAATATATGAAAATACTCCACATAAAGAAGAAGCATGGGCATTCTTTGAATATGTAATGCTTAATGAAGATGCTCTCTATTCATATGCAAAAAAGAGTGGAGACTTTGTTGTTCTTAAGAGTGTATGTGAGCGTTTAGCAGAAGGAGAAGGCGAAGAGGTATTAGCTGGCCAGAATCCAAATGGTATGTTCATTGAGGCAATGAACCATGACTTTAAGGCTCTCAATACAGAGTACGATTCTCAGCTCAATGATGCATTTATTTCAGCTATAAAAGCATATGCAAATGGAACAAGCAAGAGTGATGCAATTGAAGGCTTCAAAAATGATGTAAGAATTGCATTCCCTGAATTAATAGTTGAATAACAAATAAAGAGGGAGATGTAGAATGAAAAAGAGTGGAATAAATAGAAGAATAAACCGTTATGGGTATTTCTTCATTCTGCCATTTGTTATTACGTTTATCATTTTTAACCTTTATCCTATTATCTACACATTCCAACTTTCAACTCATAGTTGGAAAGGATTCGGTGCAGAAACAAAGGTTGGTTTTAGTAATTTTTTGCGTATAGCAAAAGATTCTACATTTCCCAAGACTATTTTAAATACGCTAAAGATATGGCTATGTGACTTTATTCCACAGCTTGGAATAGCACTTCTTTTATCTCTTATTTTCTCTCTATATAAAATTAAAGGAATGAAGCTTTTTAGAGCTGTATATTATCTTCCAAATTTAATAACAGCAGCTTCAATTGGCTTACTTTTCAATATACTTCTTAATGGAGATAGATCAACAATTAACCAACTACTAGTAATGCTTGGTTTTAAGAACGCACCAATCCAGTTCTTTAAGAATGGAAATATTACGCAAGCAATTGCGTCATATATCCTCTGGTGGATGTGGTTTGGTTATACAACGATTCTTGTTATGGCGGGAATTAGCACAATAGAGCCCGATTTATATGAGGCTTCTGAAATTGATGGATGTAGCAAAGCTCAAACATTTACGAAGATTACTCTCCCTCTAATTAAACCAACACTTATTTATATAACAATTACTTCTCTTATCGGTGGTATGCAAATTTTTGATGTACCTGTAAATTTGACAAATCTTCAAGGAGATCCTCAGAAGGCAGTTTTAACAAGTAGCATGTATATTTACCAACAGGGATTTAAAAATAATTCCTTTGGTTATGCTTCAGCTCTCTCTGTTGTTCTCTTCTTTATAATAGCTCTTTTAAGCTTTTTTGCTTATAAGGCAATGAATAATAAAAGAGGTTAACTATGAAGAATAAAATAATTAAAGCGTTAATCTATATTTTGCTTATCTTTTTATTAATTCTTTGTATTATACCTTTCTATCTAGTAATTATTAACTCAACATATAACTCAATAGAAATTGTCACAAAGATAAAGTTTACTCCAGGATCTTATCTTTTAAATAACTACAAGAAGCTTCAAGAACTAACAAATATTTGGAGAGGCTTTCTCAATAGCCTCCTTATTGCTGTTCCTTATGTTGTTCTTACTTGTTACTTTGGCTCCTTTACAGCATATGGAATTGCAAAATATAAGTTTAAAGGTCGTTCATTCTTCTTTGGCCTTGTTATTGCAAGCATGATGATTCCGTCTCAGCTTGTAGTAATTGGATTTTATAAGCTTAATTTGAAGCTTGGCTTACTTAATAGCTACTGGCCATTTATCTTGCCAGCCATAGCTAATTCGTCTGCTGTATTCTTCTTGAAGGGAATTATAGAAGAAACTATTCCTACTTCTTTGATTGAAGCAGCAAGACTTGAAGGTTATGGTGAAGTTAGAATTTTTAATAAGATAGTTTTTCCTTGTATTACGCCAGGAGTTGCAACAATAGGAATTTTCAATTTCGTTTCATGTTGGAACAACTATCTATCGCCTTTAATCATTCTTAGTGATTCAAAAAAAATCACTATGCCAATTTTAATTTCGACAATAAAGGGAGTCTTTTTATCTAATTACGGAGCTATGTATGTAGCAATAGCTATATCTGTCATTCCAGTAATTATTATCTATGCTTTCCTTTCAAAATACATAATCAACGGTCTAACAATGGGAGCTGTAAAATGAATTGTTATTTAATCAATACAGATTTGGAAAAAGAAAATATTGAAGTTGTAAAGAAAGCTAATGGAAGAAAGATGGAAGAGGGCATCCTTGAAATCTACCCTCAAAAAACTAAGCATTCTTTTTTTGGCTTTGGTGGTGCTTTGACAGAAGCTAGCGCATCTGTCCTGCTTAAACTAGATAAAAATGATAGAGAAGAGATAATAGATAGGCTTTTTTGTGGAGATAATCCTATCTATCGCTATATTAGAATTGCTATCGATAGTTCTGACTTTTCGCCTTATCAACATTCTACGATAAATACGATAGATGATTTTTTAGAGAATAGATTTGATTTTTCCAATGAAGAGAAATTCATTTTTCCGATTCTAAAAGAAATAGAGGAAAGAACAAAGAAAAAGCTTCCGCTTCTATTTTCTCCTTGGTCTCCTCCATCTTGTATGAAGACAAACAATAAGAGAATTGAGGGTGGCAAACTAAAAAAAGAATGCTACGAGATGTGGGCAAAGTATGTTGTCCATTATCTTTCAGTCTTTAGAGAGAAGGGCTTTAACGTTTGGTCTTTAACGCTACAAAACGAACCAAACGCAAGACAAAGGTGGGATAGTTGCATCTATACGGCAGAAGAAGAGAGAAAACTATACCTATTAGTAAGAGCAGAGCTAAAGAAGGAAGGTTTTGATAACACTCTAGTTTTTTATTGGGATCACAACAAAGAAAGACTTCTCTCTAGAACAGAGAAGTTCTTAAATAGCGACTCGAAAGATGTAAGCGGCATAGCATTTCATGGATACTGTGGAGATCACTTTGAAGCTTTAGACGAGTTTAGACGAGAGCATAGCGATAAAAGAGTTATTTTGAGTGAATTCTGCATGAATATTAAAGATCGTTATGACTATTTAAAGCAACTCAAAGTCTATGGTCATGAGTATATCAATGATATTTCTCATGGAGCTGATCTTTTAATTGATTGGAATATTATTCTCGACAATGAAGGTGGACCTAATCATGTAGGTAATTTCTGCATGGCTCCATTTATGGTTAACGAGAAGAATAAAAGTGAAAAGAATATGGCATATTTTGTTATCGAGGCACTTAGTTTGGCAGGAAAAGAGAATAGCAAGATATTGTTTACCACTTCTTTCGATAGCACTTTAGATAGGGTTGCTTTTTTAAATGGCGACAATTCTATTTCGCTAGTAATGAAAACAGAAAAGTGTCAAAAGAGAAAAATAAATGTAAGAGTTGGTGAGAAGGTTTTTTCTGTCACAAGTAAGCCTAATAGCCTTATTGTTCTTACTTTGGAGGAGAAGGACTATGAGTAAAATACGTGGTGTTAATCTTGGCGAATGGCTAGTTTTAGAGCGATGGATGGACCAAGATGTCTTTAGAGGAACTGAATCTAGAGATGAAGATAATCTCTGTAGAGTTTTAAGTGAAGAAGAGAAGATAAAGAGATTTAAAGAGCATCGTGATACCTTCATTACCGAGGATGATATAGCTTTTATTAAGAAATGTGGACTAGACTCAATTAGATTGCCTATTCCCCACTTTCTCTTTGGGGATAATCCACATTTCTGTTACCCATATGTCGAGTGTATTGAGTATGTAGATAAGCTCTTTTCTTGGGCAGAAAAGTATGGCTTAACTGTACTATTAGATTTGCATACCGCTCCAGATAGCCAAAATGGTTATGATAATGGTGGTATTTGCGCTGTCTCTAAATGGCACCAAAAAAAAGAGAACATAGATAGAGTAATAGATGTACTATCGATGTTGGCAGAACGATATAAAAATAGGGATAGTTTTTTAGGCTTAGAGTTACTCAATGAGCCTGCAAGTGAAGAGGTTTGGGAGAGAAATAAACGTTTTTATACTCCACATGACAAAGAGCGAGCAAAAGGCTCTTCTGCTGTTCCTCTCCCTTTACTTTTAGATTTTTATACAAATGCATATGACAGGCTCAGAGCAATAATGGGGGATGACAAATATATCGTCTTCCATGATGGCTTTAGACTTATGCAAGTAAAGACATTTATTAAAGAATCAAACTTTAAGAATGTAGTTCTAGACACTCATCCTTATTTAGATATGGAAGGAGTAACGGAGACAACAAGTACATTCAATCATCTATATAGAATTCTTTTTGAATGGCAGAACAATAT
>JBNMJW010000103.1:0-7608 GCA_050874025.1 Candidatus Ornithospirochaeta sp. | reverse complement strand
TTCCTTAATCTATTTCGTAGAACTGGTACACCGTACAAGAATAAAAAAGGAGTAACCATCTCTGTCCCTGTAACTGGTTTGGGTAGTGTTCCTGTTGTTTCTTCTTTCTCGATTAAGGACTTAGCATTAAGACAAGGTTACCTGTTTTGAAGAGGAGGGGCCATACCCTCCTTGTTTGATTTTTATCTTTAGCGTGGAACTATTCTTTTGTTAATGCACTCTTTTATTGTTAGAAAAAATTAATTACTAGTCACAGACCAATAAATTAACGCTTTCAATGGACAATACTTTACCTTTTTATATAATCAATTGCATGGAAGAGAAAGAGAAAACAGAAAACAAAAAGACAGAGACAGTCGTTTTTGAGGTTATATTAGATACCTCCGACCTCTCATCTTTAGAACCAGACGAGATGGAAGATTTGGAAGATGAGGAGTTAGATTGTGATTTTTAAGCCACTTAACATCGACAAATCAAAACTGCCATTTTCAAATAAATACCTTATAAATCTTATCCTTCCTCTTGTTGCAGATACTGCTCTTTCTGTAGCTGTAGGAGTTGCAGACACTCTAATGGTAGCTCAAGCCGGAGAAGCAGCTGTAAGTGGAGTTAGCTGCATAAATACCATACAAAACCTTCTTATTGGCGTAATTATGGCCTTTTCTACAGGAGGTGCTGTCGTTGCTTGCCAACTACTTGGAATGAAGGAAAATGAAAGGGCAAAAAAAGCGTGCAAAGAATTAATGAATATAGTTTTGCTTTTTTCTATCGCAACAAGTACCCTCCTTATAATCTTTTCTTCAGAGATAATCGATTTTATATATGGAAATATAGAAGGTGATGTCTTCTTAAGTGCCTTGGACTACTCTATTCCTATATACATTAGTATGCCATTCTATGCCCTGATGAGCGCATCTAACGCCATTAGCAGATCGATGGGAAGAAGCAAAATTACTATGAATGTTTCTCTCTTAGCTAATGTAATCAACATTATAGGAAATGCAATTTTCCTTTTTGTTTTTAAGCTTGGAGCTTTAGGTGTTGCATTATCATCACTCATTTCACGAATAATTGGTGCTCTTATAATGTTTATCGTTGTTTGCGATAAGAGAAAAGAGTTATATATTCCGTCCCCTCTTAAACCATCATTTGACTTAAAAATAGCAAAGATGATTCTTTCCCAAGCTCTTCCAGCTGGCACGGAAAAATCTCTCTTTCATGTAGGAAAGATTTTAATTAGTTCAACAATCGCATCTTTTGGTACAGCATCAATTGCAGCATATGCTGTCTTTAATAACTTTGAAACCTTAATAGATATTCCCGGAACAGCAATCTCGCTAGCATCTATCACAGTAGTTGGGCAATGTTGCGGAGCACGCGAATATGATGAAGCAAGGTACTATATAAGAAAACTACTTGCTATTTCGTTTGTTTCAATGCTTATTCTTTCTTTTATCTTCTTTATTCTTACTCCATATCTTCTTTCGTTCTATGCACTCTCTGATGAAGCTATAAGTCTTGCGCTCCTCACTGTCAGAATTGACTGTGTTTGTAGAGCAATCCTTTGGACATTTGCTTTTGTATCACCAAATATGCTTCATGCTGCAGGAGATGTAAAACTTGTAATGATAACAGCTATTCTAGATATGTGGATATGTAGAGTTCTATGTGCAAACATTCTTGGTGTTTATTTTGGTCTAGGATTCTTGGGCACTCAAATTGGAATGTGGCTAGATTGGGTTGTTAGAGTGCTAGTATTTATTCCTCGCCTCATTAGTGGAAAATGGACAACAAAAGGAATACAAGAAAAAGGGATTATTGCCTCTTGAGGAAATTAGGTTCATACTTCTTCTTATGAATAAAGAAGCTATTAATTGCACAAAGAACCTAATGGATTTTATATCGTCTTCGCCTTCTTGCTATCATGTTGTTGACAATGCAAAAAGAAAGCTTGAAGAAAATGGCTTTATTGAACTATATGAAAATAAGCCATTTAATTTAGAAAGAGGAAAATCATACTTTGTTAAGCGTTCCTCTTCTTCTTTAATTGCCTTTCGCATTCCAAAGAATCCTTCGTTTTTTCATATAGTTGCATCTCACACAGATAGTCCAAACTTTAAACTTAAGTGGAATTCGATTGTTGAGTCTTCTCCCCTTAGATTAAATGTTGAAGGCTACGGTGGACTCTTAATATACTCTTGGCTAGATAGACCTCTTTCTGTTGCAGGAAGAGTCTTTCTTAAGAAGAATGGTAAAGTTGAAGAACGCTTAGTTGATCTAAAAGATAAGCTCAATGTTACAATTCCATCACTTGCAATTCATCAAAACAGAGAAGCTAATAACGGATGGAAGATATCAATTCAAAAGGAAATGCTTCCTCTCTTTTCTGATACAGAAAAAGATTTCTTAGCATACCTTTCTTCTCTTATCGGTGAAGAAAAGGATTCTATAATTGATTATGATTTATTCCTCTATAATCTCACCTCTCCTTCATTTTCTGGAGCAAATAAAGAGTATTTCTCTGCTCCAAAAATTGATGACTTGGGTTGCGTTTTTTCTTCCCTTGAAGCACTTTGCGAAGAAAAGAGCAATGACTCAATTAGCATGATTTGTCTTTTCGATAACGAAGAAACAGGTAGTGGAACAAGAGATGGAGCACTCTCAGATTTCCTTACATCAACTCTTAATAGAATTGCGTTCTCTCTTAACTGGAATGAAGAGGAACGCTATATCGCACTTTCTTCCTCATTTATGCTTAGTGCAGATAATGGACACGCTGTCCATCCTGCCTTCCCTGAAAAGAGTGATATTACAAATAAGCCAAAGATGAATGGCGGCGTTCTTCTTAAATACGCTGCATCTCAAAAGTATACTACTAATGGTGAAACTGGAGCTTTTACAAAGTCACTACTAGAAGACAACAATATACCTTATCAAGTTTTTCACAATAATAGCGACTTACCTGGTGGCTCAACACTTGGAAATCTATCTACTCAGAAGGTCTCTATCAAAACTAGCGACGTAGGGGTTGCCGAACTTGCTATGCATTCTTCTTATGAGACGGCTGGCAGTTTTGACACGCTCTCTCTAAAGAACCTATTTAAAGCTTTTTTCAGGTTTTAAGAGTTAATCATTATAGGATAAACACGTTATAGGTTGTGTTTATCCTAGATAATTTGTATGTGCTGTTTTATCTAAACAATTGCTATCTCAGAAAATATTCAAACTGACCTTCTATTGCTTTGCTTGTTTGAATTGGAACCTCAGCTAAAAATCCATAACTCTCGAATTTTTTAGCTTCTTTTTCAACTTGTTCTAAAATTTCTTTTGCTTTATGTGATTTTATGTGCATTGCAGTACCTGCAGTAATCAAATCAGAAAGAACAAAGTTTTTCCTCTTGCCATTAATTGACATTTGGTGTTGATTTACCCATATACTATCTGGTCTATAACTAAATGTCAGATCATAAGCAGGAGATAATCTCCATGTTCCATTCTTATCCATAAGAAACGAAATATTCTTTACGTGATCATCCTGATTTCTTGTAACTACGTTAAAACACATTCTTCGATATAATTCCTCTAGTGTTTTCATTCCAAGATTTAAATTAATTATAGTTTCAGCTACCTGTTCATAACTATTTGAGCCTGGAGCATTAAAATCAAAATGTCTCATGCCGCCTAATGTAAGCATATGAATTTTTGAGCCATCAGTATTACGATCAAAACGTTTTGTAATAAAATGAGAACGACAATTTTCCTTAAAAAGTTGAGAATCTGCCATATTAATACCAGTAGCTCTCGCCATTAAATAATATGCATATTCTATATTACAGAATCCCCTAGAATCAGTGTAATCTCTATCTCCATTTCCTGATACACCATCAAATTTAATTAAGTAATATTCGAAACCTTGTCCGGCATTTATTTGTCCAGATTTCATTTCTCCCGTTTCTTTATTCCATGCAACAAGTGCCTTTGCTCTTGCCCCTCCAGCGGAAGATCCCACCTGCACTAATTTAAGTAGTTCTGATTTGTTTGAATCTGTCACAAAAACTGAAAGTTGTTTTCTTGAGTTAAGAACTTCATTTGATAATTCTATAAGCTCATTTATTTTTATTTCATCTGTTTTTGTTGTTAGAGAATCGGCAATAGCAGGCTCATATTCAAATGCCCCCATTCCTCTTTTTCCCGTATAACAAAGGCGCTCTATAGCATTTATAGACCCAATCTTTCTTCCTTGACTTTGGAGCCACGTATTAATTACTTGATTTCCGAATTTGTCTGGCAAAGAATCGGAAAACGCACCAGGAAGACCTTTAAATGTTTCTTTTGGAAGAGATGGAAATCTAAAAATTCTCTTAGACAAAGGCATAGTGAATGGAGAAATTTCAATTTTTGATTGTAAAAAAGATGGTAAATACTCGAAGGATGCATAATCTTCGTCATCATTCAAAGAAAGTACTCCGACCTCTGTGTTCCAAAGCTTCACTATAGCTCTTGTCATTTTTCATCCCCCCATTTCCATATTCTTTCTTGCTCTTTATTCCTATTTCGACTAGCCCTATGAGGAGCTTTTTTATTATAACGCAAAAAATCTATTGGACGATCTTCCTGTGGTGGCGCTAATAATTCTAAATTTTCAAGTAACCCCAAAACTCTTAGAACTCTTATCAGAGTAAGTGTATTAACCTGTTTACCATCTTCCATATTTGCAATTGTCTTTGCTGATACACCTGTTTTGTCTGAAAGTTCATATTGCGATAGACCTGAATCTATTCTGTATCTTTGTATTCTCTTTCCAATTTCCTGCATTACTTCATTATCAGTGGACTTCTGAGTAATCTTCATAATTAGAAATATATTACTAATTAACACGTAAAATCAAGAATAATAAGAAGAATTTTTCTGATTATTAAATTCTTATGTCTTATTATTTAAGGCTTTCTGCATCTAAAGAATAGCCCTTTGTAGAGAATTCTGCTTTTGGCCAAGCTAAAGGCTTACCCTTATGTTTTAATAGATACTCAACACTAAGGTCTTGAACATCTTTGTCGAGTATTTTTATTACCTTACATTTAGGGTAAATATCATAGCCTCCAGCACCAGTTATGCGATAGTTATTAAGTACAAGAGAAAGCTTTCTAGAGCCTATATCTTCTCCTTTGTACCTCAGCTTAGTGACTCTCTCGCCTACCTTTTTGGATATGTCAAATTCATATTCAATGCCATAATAGTAGTCGTAGTTATACATCTCCATCTTTGGACAAAGGAACTTTTGGTCGATAGTTGGTCCCCATTGAGTAAGGGAAAAGAACTCTGCAGTTCTTTCTAAAGCACTTTTTAGACCTTCTTTATCAATTTCAATTACACATAGGCTATTGGGATATTGATAAGAAGCAAGAATATCGCGTATTGTTACCTCTTTTGAAAAAGAAAAAAGGTTATTATTAAGTGCACAAACACTTATATCTGCACCTGTCGCTTCTTTCTGGATATAGTTAAAGAAATCTGCTATGTGGTTTCCTTTCAAAAGAGAGTCTATCTGAGATGGAGCTTTTATTTCCTCTTCAATTTCACCACACGCTTTATCTAACCAAGATTCAACATTTTCTCTTAGCTCTATATGCTTTTTTTCCTCTTCTATTGCTTCAGCATTTGGATGTTTAAGTTCCCCTTTTATGCCATCTTTTGTCAATTCAACCAAGCAATATGCTTGAGCAAACGAAGGGCACTGCATTACATAGGTATTATTTACCTTTGTGAAATCTACACCCAAATGTTGATGGCCAGAGAGAAGAAGAGAATAATCCAAATCTTGACATATTTCATATCCAATATTCTCTCTACTATCGAGAAGTCTTTTACCTGTTTTAAGATCACATTCAAAGCCTCCATGATAGATAAGAACAGAATAATCTGAATTACTCTTTAGCCACTTTAACTCTCTCTCTGCAGCCTCTTTAACATCACTAATGATAAAGCTCTCAATGTTCTCTTTGCTTTCCCATATATTAACATAATCTGTAACAAGACCCGTAAAGCCTACCCTTAATCCGGTAGAATCTGTTAAAACAATGTGCTTTTTTATATCGAGTAAACCTCGTTTATCTACTAAGTTGGCACAAAGAATTTGAGCCCCAAGTTCTTTAAAGAAGAGAGAAAAAATATCACGCCCATAATTAAAATCATGGTTTCCTGGAACAGCTAAGTCCAAGCCTCCTTTTCTGAAAGTCTCAGCTTGGGGAAATGGATTAAAAAGCTTGTTTTCTATTACATACTTGCTTAATGCAGAACCCTGAATATTATCTCCACCATCAATAACAACAGTATCTTTATCTTTTTCGTATGATCCAATAATACGATAGTGGCCAATATTCCTGTCGGCATTCTCTGCAAATGTTGTTGGAAAAAGGTATGAGTGTATATCGCTAGTAAAAATAAGTCGCATCAAACACCTCGTGCAAGCTTGTTTCTTAGCTTATTTGAAAACCACTCAATGATAAGAATAAGAATAATTAATCCTACAAGTATTGCACCAGCCTGATCCCACTTGTAACAATTCATAGCAAAAATTAAAGGAGCTCCAATACCACCTGCGCCAACTAAACCAAGTACAGTTGTATCTCTTAAATTCATGTCGAATCTATAAATAAGAGTAGAAGCGAAATCTGCACTTATCTGCGGGACAATACCATACCTTATCTTCTCAAATGTGTTGCAACCAGAAGCATCCAATGACTCAAGAATACGTGGGTCTATGTCTTCAATTGATTCGATAAACATCTTACTTATCATACCAATTGAACAAACACTCATAGTCAATAATCCCGCTGCGGCACCAGGCCCTGTGACTCTAATAAACATTAAGCCATATACAAAAGCAGGAATAGTTCTTATTGCCATAACAACAGTTCTAAAGAAGATAGCAATTGGTTTTGGAACAATGTTAGTAGCACCCAAAAAGGCAAATGGAATTGCCAAAATAGCACCAACTAATGTACCCATGAATGCTATTGCCAATGTCTCTAGTAGTAGATATGGAACACCCTCTTTAGTCAGATTAAAGAGAAGCTCTCTATTAGGACTAAAAATTCCTTTAACAATACTTAGAGCAACTGCTCTACCATCAACTTCAGTACCATCTGTTTTTTTGAATGCAGAAGATGACCAAGCTAGGATTAAAGTCACAATTACAATTGTAATTATGGTATATATCCAAAGCTTTGGACGAGCTTCATACATCTCTTGTACTGTCATTCCACTACTATACTTAGAGGAGTTCTTTTTTATTGTATTTTTCATTTTCTTCTCCTCATGTAAGCTTTTTTCTTAAATAGAAACTCAAATACTCAATAACTACAACAGTAACGAAAAGAATAACAAGAATCATTCCAACTCTATCGTAGTTTCTCCATCCAATTTGTGAATTAAGAATTAAACCAATACCACCAGCACCGACGTAACCAAGTATTGCTGCATATCTAACATTTCCTTCGAAACAATAGAGGCTGTTAGATAGATAGCCAGGTAATACTTGAGGTAGTAGTGCGTATTGGAAAGCTTCAGCTTTTGTTGCGCCCAGAGCTATCATAGCTTCATAAGGAT
>JBNMJW010000102.1:0-7698 GCA_050874025.1 Candidatus Ornithospirochaeta sp. | reverse complement strand
GTGGTGAATATAGAGTGAGATTATTAATTAAGTCTAAAACGAAGTCTTTTTCTTTTCCAATTTTCCTATTCATTCCTAACACCTCCTTTTTAGTGTCTATATATAGAACGTTAAAAATTGAAAATATGTCAAAATTGAATAAAAAAAAGAAAATAATTTTTGGTTAATGAGATAAAAAGAGGGCATTTGAGCCTTCCTTTATTAATTTCACCTAAATTTCTCAATATTTTCAGGACAATCTTTATCTAGTGGATATATTGGCCGCTTTAGATTTTTATATTGAAGACGGGAAAAGACTTCATTAGTGCTACCTGGAGTTAAGACAAGAAATGAAGTTTTTGCTATGCGCTTAATCTCAGGTTCTAGATAACCAAGCTTAACAACAATTACTTTTCTTTCTTCAACTATTGGAGTAAGAGCTCTCATCATGTCTACGTCATAGCAACCAATGTGCTTCTCAGTTACTACAACATCCACACCATTCACATCAAGAAGAGCTATCTTGATTCTGTGGTAATCATTTAGAGCCTTAACTTTAGCAGCAATCTTAATCGGAGTGCTTGTTACTTTATCAAATAAAGAGCCAAGTTCACCTATAACAAAACCATTCTTACCTACTCTAAAAGCTTCGTTAACTACAATTGGATCATAAAGTCCTTGATAAAGAACAGGTGGCTCTAACTTTGACAATATCTTACTCTCTATTATTCTCTTTAAGAAAACAGTTACATCTTGGCTTGAGCCTGCAGTAGGATTATCACCACTATCAGAAAGAACAAGAGGAAGTTTTTCTTTGCTTTCTACAGCTTCTTCTGTGTTTTTTATCGCCTCATCCATCTCATACGCTTTAGTGCAAAACTGAAACTTTTCTCTTTCTGCCCAAACTTCACTAGCTATTCGCTTTGCTTCTTCTTCTCCCTTTTCTTTATTTGTTTTTGTGACAACAATAGCTGTTACACCAGAAGAAGTTGTATCGGCCCAAGGAAAACCCATAAGAAGAGAGGAAGCTAATATCTCATCATCTTTTTCATTTTCTCGAAGCTTCGCCATTATTTCATTCATAGGATATGTGCTTGTTTCACTTTTCTCCCCTGCAATTAAAAATGGAATATGATATGCACTCATAAAAGGCAAAGACTTGTTCTTAATTGCCCAATCAAGCATCATAGCTGCTAGATTTCCTGTCTCGACTGTATCTGTATGAGGAGCACACTTATAGCCTGCAATGCCATCGACTAGTGAAAGTAACTTCTTTGTTATTGTTGCATGCATATCGAGAGAAAGAAAAAGAGGAACTTTTGGACATATTTCTCTAATAGAAACAAGAAGATCTTCTTCTGCAGAACCTATCTCCTTAACTCTCATTGAACCATGAAGAGCAAGACATATTCCTGCTATGTCTTGGTTCATTTTCAATGCATTAAGAAACTCATCTTTAAGAGCTAAATAGTAGTCCTTATCCCATTCTCCATTGGGAACAGCTCTCGCATGAAGAGAAAGAACAAGATCATAGCCTTCTTTTTTTAGATAGCTAATAATTCCCTTTAGGGCATCCTCTCTCATCTCTTCTAAAAGTTCATTTCCTCTTCTTACTTTTATATCATCCTTTCCCGTTGTAATAGGATTGAATGTATCTGATTCATGATGAAAGCCACCTACAAAGATTTTCGTCATAACATACTCACTATATTTCTTACTCTTTCTGCGCTTGTAGATTTAAGAAGGAACTCGTTCTCTCTTAAAAGTCCTCCCATATAGATATGGTTTGGACGATAATTCATTTTGGACTCATATGTTTTTTCAAGAAACACATGGTATTCTTTTGCTTTTAAAACTGAGTCAATCTTTTTAAAGTTCCTCTCACTTATTCCGCAACCTGGCATTACGATTATTCTATCTTGCGCTCTATTGATAAGTTCTTTAAGGAGATCTAGGCCTTCTAATACGCTAGCTTCTTGTCCACTTGAGAGCACACGAGTAACGCCTAAATCTATTAGCGTTTCCAATGCAGAAAATGGATCTCTTGTCATATCGAAAGCACGATGAAAAGTAACAGGAAGAGGATAAGCAATCTCAACAAGCTCGCTTGTTCTCTCTTTGTCTATATCACCATTTGGTAATAAAAGGCCAAAGACAACACAATCTGCTCCATTTTCCTTCATTAAACGAAGGTCTTCCTTCATTATTTCAAACTCTATATCTGAATAACAAAAATCTCCGCCACGCGGCCTAATCATGGTAGATATCTTAATGTTGGAATTTTTTCTTGCCTCTTTCAGCGTACCTAGAGTTGGAGTTAATCCTCCTTCAAAGAGAGATGAGCAAAGCTCTACTCTGTCAGCTCCACCCTTTTCAGCTTCTATTACGCTTTCTGCACTTTCTAAGCATATTTCAATTAATGATTTCATGTGAGTTGGTCTCCTACTACTCATTTTTGCATAAAAGACTACTCAAATCATCTCTTTTTTAGAACGAAGAAGATAGAGAAAGGTTAAGTAAATAGAGTCCATTCTTTTCTTTATCTAAAGTGTAAGAAGCACCAACATCTAAATTAATGCTTTCATTTATAATAGTTGTTGTTCCAATGCTTAAAGTTAGATTTTCAAATACTTCTTTTTCAAAAAGAGAAAGCGCAGAAAAAGATAGATTAGTTCTGTCGCTAAGAGATAAACTTGCTGACGCTAATGCCTCTAGTTTTCTTTCATTTAATTCGTATTTTGAGCACAAATAGAGCGACAATGAATGTGAATTGTAGTTGATATCAAATGTATAGTTTTTAAGTATATTTAAAACTAATAAGAGATTATTTGAAGTTGAATGAGAAAACTCGAGACCTAGAATATAATCGAAATAAAGTGTTCCATCGAGAGCTAGAGATACCTTATGCTTCTCTTGTGTTATATCATAGCCATAATACAAATAGATTTCTTTAAAGAGATCTATACTGAAATCTCGACTAAGCTTTAATCCAACAATCCTATTTTGGTTTTCTAAAGGAAGACTATAGCCGATAGATACGCTAAAAAGAGGAAGAAAATTCTGATCTACAGTAATGAGCCAAATATCCCTTGAGAATGTTTCTCCTATTTTATTTGTACCAAGAGAATCACTAACAATGACATCTCCAACTCGATAATAGTAACCTTTTCCCCAACTTATTGGCGCTTTTCCTAGTGTGAAAGTTGTTTTCTTATCTTCAAATATCGATAGTTTAAATTTTGTATATGCCCTTTCAAGACTATATGATTGGTTCTTTATAAATGGAGATAGTTTATCTGTAGTTTTAACAAAAGAACCACTAAGTTTCACTTCTCCCTTAACGGAAGAAAGAGTCTTTAAATACTTTAGAGAGACCTTTGCTCTACAGAGCGAATCATCTAGATCATACGTAGCTATTTTTCCTTTAGCATAGAATGTATCTAAGTCAAGAGTAGCTGAAAGCTCTGAAGCAAACATAAGGGATAGAACAAAAAGAGAAAGAAAACAAAGCGTAAGTAGTCTTTTTACCATGATATGTTCTCTTTATCAAATAAATCTTCATTTAGTTCTACGCCAAATGATATCGATGTAATATCCATCACTGAATATGATGATTTCTTTACTGCATTTTTGATCTCAATATGTGTTGGGTACTTAGTGCCATTATCTGTTATATAATCTGAATAGTAGATCTCTTTCAGTAATCTTCCACTCTTAGAGTAGAGAGACATTTTAACAGGAAGAAAACTAGCCTTTGCTATATACATTGTTTCTTTTTGGTATGTTTCACTACGTTTCTTTGCGTCCATTGATATAACAAAGCAATCAATATCATTAAGAGTCTCTTCTCCACTTAGATAGTGAGAATATCTTTCATCATACTCATCATCTCCTGTGAGATCCTCATAGGAGAAATCAGAGCCAAGAAAAGACTCTTTTAGTCCAGAAGAAGAGAGCCTAATAATCTCATCTGAGTTTGGATAGAAAATATATATCTCTTCGCCTAGGCGTAGTATTTTTTGGCCTTTATCAGACCCCGATGTGACAATGAGAAGCGTATCACCATTACCTTTTTGGTAGGTGTCAAATGTAAGCTTTGTGCTACCAAGTTTATCGGTATTAACAATAGTTGCAGAAAAAGATGCACTAGAAAAATCCATCTCTTTCTCCATCCTATCTAAAATATCTTTGCTATCTAAAGCAAAAAGTGATGTTATAAAACAGATTAACAATAAAGCAAATATAAGAATTTTTTTCATGCTTCCTCCCTTAATTCTTCACTTACCTCTAATTTCTTTATTTTCTTAGAAGCCAAGAAAGATGATAGTGCTGCAACTAAGACTTCAATTATTAGAACTAATAAATACTTTTCGCCAGAAAGATGTGGATAGAGCATATTAGGAAAGCTCCAACCATCAACTGCATCAGCACCAAAGAGTGTTAGGTCTATACCAACATGCGCAAAAATCGTTATAAGAATTTTACCAACTATAGTGGCTAAGAGAGCGCCAAATGTAGATATAATAATTCCTTCTAATACAAATAATAAGACAACGTAATTGCGTGAGAAACCTAGAGCCACACATGTAGATATTTCCTTTTTTCTCTCTAGTACAGACATCATCATTGTATTAAAGACAAGCGTTGATGCTATAAAGAAAAAGAGAACAACTATAATGGCAATCATTACATCATAGAGAGGGAGTATTGGATATACACTAGAAATTTCCTCATAGCGCTTTACTTCTAAGCCATACTTACTGAGTTTTTCTTTAACTATTGGCTCCACTTCGTTCAAGCTACTTCGATTTTTTAACCAAATATATAGTTCAATTGCCCCATCTTCCAAATGAAGAATAGAAGAAAGGAGAGAATTATCCATTATCATCAAAGCGCTGTTGTATTCTGCATTTGGGTAGCTGACAGAGCCTACAATTTTAATTGTAATTGCATCTGTGGCGTTATTAGCTGTCTTAAAAACAACTGTGATGCTGTCTCCAACGCTAAGCGAATGCTCAACTAAAAAACGAGGCGTAACAATTGCTTCTTTCTTCCCCTCTTCTAAAAATCTTCCCTCATTTAGTTCGGCATCTTTAGAAAAAAAGACAGAAGAAGGAGAAGCACCTATAACAGAAATTGCACTCAACTTTTCTTTGTTATATAGAGAAGCGTAAACTCTACTCATCTCTTCTACTTTATCAATTTGATCAATTACGCTTAGAGCTTTCTTTATCTCATCTACCCTGTCGACATAAAACTGAAGAGGCAAAAGAGACTCATACTTACTGTACTTTGGATTTCTTATTCTTATATCAGCAGTAGAGTACAGACGTTCGTTACTTACCATATCATCAATAATTGAGTACATGAATGCCATGACCACAATAACAATTAAGGATGCAATAAAGACAGAAAGAGCAGTAATGACTGTGCGACGAGTATTTCTAAAGCAATTACGAAAAGCTAAGCGTAACATCATATCCCCCTAAAAAGAGTACTTATCTCTTTCTTTTTAAAGTGACGAAGAGGTAAATAGGCACTTAAGACTGAAAAAAACAAAGCTAAAAGAGGAATTATGATAAATGACTCAAAATATACTCCAGGTCTTATTAAAAGCGGGACTCTATAGCCATAATCCATATCAGAACCAACAAGAGAAGAGATATCAATACCTGATTTACTCAAAGGAATTAGAATAAATAGTCCAATTAAAAGTCCTATCACTGCCCCAATTAATCCCGATAACAGCCCTTCTAATACAAAATCAAATGAAATATCTTTATGCGAAAAGCCAAGAGTAAGCATCATCGCTGTTTCCTTTTGCCTTTCCATAAGCGCCATAATCATGGTATTGGAAATGCCAATAGCTGCTATAACAAAGAGAAATATGAGAACAAAATAGCATCCTCCCATATCGCCAGTCATAATTGCCATTAAGTCAGAATTAACATCTTCATAGTAGTAAGCTTTAGTTTTAGAAGGAAGGATCTTATTTAATTGACTGACAAAGTTTCTTTTCGCTACAAGCGAAGAACCATCTGACACATCGATTTCACTTACAGCCCCATCAAGATACAAGTAGTCGTCTAAAACATTTAAAGACATAAAGACTTCGGAAGAATTAACAGCTGGGTTTTCTGTATTAACTATTCCAATAATTTCTTCATCTAATACTTCTTTAAAACCATCTCTGCCACTTAATTCGACAGTGAGAGTGTCTCCCGTTTTTACGCCAAGTTTTTCAGCAACTTTAGAGCCTAAAACAATGCCTTCTTTTTTATTAGTTAGCCACTCTCCCTCTGTAACAAACTTACTAAGAGAATAAACAGAGCTATCCTTTTCTATGTCTAAGCCAACTAAGAGTGTATTTAATTCAATTTCAATGTCTTCGCTTTCGTTATAAAAGAGAAGAGTTGCTCCTGTTTTATATCTTGGAGCATATAAATATCCTCTACTATCTAGAGAATTGAAGATAGACTCTTTTTCATTCTCTTCTATTAAGTTTTCAGAAGGATACTCATCTCTTTTCTCGAAGTAGCCATCACTATAAATAATAGCCTCTGAACTTTCATATGCTAAAAGATTATAGGTAGAAAGATTAAAAACACCCCTTAAAAAGCCATCTACAACAATACTAATCAAAACAGAAACAAGTACAGCAAGGACAGTAACAAGCGTTCTTGTTTTATATCTATTTAGATTCCTTAATGCTAAAAGAAGAGTGTTCATTGGCGTCTATCCTCAATAACAACACCATCTTTAAGAATAATTGTGCGATTAACCTTATCTAAAACATCTTGATCATGCGAAGAACAAATAACTGTTATTCCATACTTCTTGTTTAATTCTGAAAACAGATCAAGAATCATGATGCTATTTTTACTATCTAAGTTGGCAGTTGGCTCATCTGCTAGAATTAATAAAGGCCTTCTTGCTATAGCTCTCGCAATAGATACTCTCTGCTGTTGGCCACCACTCATCTCACCAGGTTTTCTATCGTAATAATCAGAGAGTCCTACAGCATCTAAAGCTCTTTTACTTGCTTCTTTTACATCATTAGCACTATGTAGACCAAGCCTCTCTTTTTCTTCTTTCCTTAATGGATAGAAGCTTAACGATACATTTTCCAATGCAGATAAAACTGGGATGAGATTATAGCTCTGAAAGACAAAGCCAAGAGTATTACGGCGGAATGCTGTTTTTTCTTTCTCATTCATTTGAGCAATGCTTTCTCCA
Organism: Candidatus Ornithospirochaeta sp.; assembly: GCA_050874025.1. GTDB lineage: Bacteria > Spirochaetota > Spirochaetia > Sphaerochaetales > Sphaerochaetaceae > Ornithospirochaeta. Next base: position 483 of record JBNMJW010000102.1, on the reverse strand, counting down.
TTAATTACAACATTCCCAGACGATATACTATCGAGAGTTCCAATAAGATTTAAAAGAGTCGTCTTACCACTTCCACTAGCTCCACTAAAAGCTAAGAACTCCCCTTTTTCAACTGAAAAACTAATATTAGAAAGTGCATTAACACTTTCCTTTCCACTTTTATAGATTTTAGATAATGAATTAACAACTATTAAGTTAGACATGTCTAACTTTTACTTCTTATAAATCTTTATTGTCAATAGTTTGATAAGACTAACTATAAAATATTATCTTCGTTTTCGCTTAACCTTACTTTTTTCTTTTTTTCCATAAAAAGAGCGCTTAATCATCTTTCAATTATCCTGTTTTAGTGTTAAATATCCTGAACAGGTTTATTATGGAAACTCACTCACTTGATTTTGGCAAAGATAAACTAAGTTATTTGATTTTAAGAATGGCACCACAAGTAATGCTGTCACAGTTAATACAAGCACTCTACAACAT